>JAAYXE010000115.1 GCA_012516075.1 Chloroflexota bacterium
ATAGCCTTCTCTCGCCCCCCGCCCGGAAAAAATGGCGATAAGGCGCCGGATGGCCCATGTGGATCCGCCGGCGGGTTTTTCCTGCGCTGCTGCCGTTTTGATCTTCATGTTCACTGTGCTGGCTTCTCTCCTGGGGAAAACAGGGCTGCGTACCGGTCTCAGGGCAGGATCCACATAAAGTTGCTGGGAACGGGGGTTAGAAAATACACGGTGACCCACTGGTGCCAGGAAACATAATCCTCTTCGCTGTACCCAAGGTCAATCCAGTAGCGACCGGGGATTCCTCCGCCCGTATCGGCGACGATACCTACACCATAGCCGGGTACGTAAACCCGGTCTCCACAGGTGTAGCGGCACCAGAAATTGGTCATGGCGACGACGCCTTTCTTTAAAGTGTGACCCAAGGCGGTATAGTCGTCGCAGCGGTCTTTAAAAATGCGGCAGGGTGAATAGGACGTGGCGTACATGGGCACCGCCCGCCAGTATTCGATCGGGCCGTCGGGAGTGTCCAGCGTGCGGATAACGATTTTGGTGCCGTAACCAACGACGCGCTTCCGGGGTTCTTTAGCCACCCATTCAGCTTCCACGCTCTGAATCACTTCCTTCCCGTCTTCATAACGCACACGGATGCGGCGCGCGATGATGCCCAGTTCCCCTTCCTGAAGGACCTCTCTCTTATCCAGTTCTACTTCCGGGGCCGGCTGCAGCTCGGTTTCGTAGGGCAGGGGTTCCTGCTCAATGACGATTTTTTCCTGAACCCGAACCAGGCGAATTTGACCGTCTTCTGGGAGTAGACTTTGTGCAGATGGTTCGGTATAATCCATTCCTTGAAGAGAAAAGCCGGCCTCTGCAAGGGCATCACCGACAGTCGAAGCGGAAGTGCGCACCGTTTTTTCACCATCTGCGTATCGAATGGTGATCACTCTTGAACGCTGCAAAGCTGCTTCGATCGGGCCATCGAGAGGGGTGGATGCGGGCGGATCCAGCCGGTCGGCTGCAAAAAGAGGGATATCCATCTCATGCAGGGCATGGCCCAGCGTGGGCGCCGAAGAGTAAAACACAATCTCTTCAGAATCGATCGCTAATTCGATTTTGACGGCTCGACGTATCTGAAAGTGGTAAAAGCCGGCGTCTTTTAACTCGCGTTCAGGATCAACGGGCTGGCCGTGAAGTAAAAGCCGGTCTTCCGGCTGCAGAGACAGCCCGGCCTGATCAAGATAGTCGGCCGGCAGCCGGCTCTCACTGGCGAGTGTGTATGTGTTGTCTCCGTCGATAATGGTCACCTGTACAGTCTCTGGGGTGGGCGTGTCTGCAGGGTTGCCCTGCGCAGAAGCGGCACGACCGGAGATCAACCCCAGAATGAGCAGCGCCAAAACAGTGAGGACCAGCCCTACCGGTCTGATCAAGTGCTTTTTCATAGGCGGTTATTCTAACAGATTTGTTTGGGCTGGGATTTCACATAAGGTTTCACATAAATCGTGATTTAGTGGAGAAATGAACCAAAAAGAGGGTTAAAAATGCCAAAATAATTCTAAATTTCAAACTGGCAATTCTTTGATAAGATTATACACATCTGAGAATGCGGCGGAAAATGTAACAAAGTTCAGTTTTTTACGTTCAATAGGATAGAGTTAATGCCGGATTGGCAGGAAACGGACCAGCGAGTCCTGGACGAAGATCATCAGTACGATCTTCTACTCATACAAAAGATTCAGGATGGCGATACAGACGCCTTTGGAGACCTGTACGAACGCTACTACACACCGGTTTTCCGGTTTGTCTGTTCTCGATTGGGCAGTCAGCTGGATGCGGAAGACCTGGTCGCCGAAATATTCGTTCGCGTCTGGCGTTCTCTGCCTGGATACAAGCAGCAGGGCGCTCCGTTTGTCGCCTATCTGTTTCGTATTGCCAGAAACGCGCTGATCGACCATTTCCGGCGAAACCGGCACTACAAGAACGAGACATCGCTGGAAGATACGATTGCCAGCGATGGAAGACCTGGTCCCGCGGATATGGTGTTGGTGAGCCTGCAGAACGAGGAGGTACGGCAGGTTCTGGAGAGTTTAAGAGACGATTATCGAACTGTACTGGAATTACGGTTTTTTGCTGAACTTTCGCCGGAAGAGACGGCGGAGGTGATGAAAAAATCACCGGGCGCCGTGCGGGTGCTGCAGCATAGGGCACTGGTGGCTCTCAGAAAACAGTTGGATCATAAAAGGCCATGATGAACGCATCATCGAACAATATCGACCGGTTAATTGAAACCTGCCTGAATATGATCCAGTATGAACGGATAGACATCGAGACCGTTCTGAGCCGTTATCCGGATCATGCTGACGAACTCCGGCCTGTTCTTGAAGCTGCATTATGGATTCAGGAACAGCGCGATAAATTTGACCCCCGGCCGGGCGTGATGCGCGCCTCCAAGGCCAGAGTTTTGAATCAGATCAGGCAGGAACAGGCCGCCCGGTCGCTTCCTGCGGATGAACCGGCAGAGCGCGGCTTTTTCTGGGGGCTTCCCTGGCTTGACCAGAAGATGCATACGCTGCGCACCGCTTTTACCATTTTGCTGATCGCATTCCTCGTGGTCAGCACCAGCAGCGTTGCTCTGGCCTCCGCCGGCGCTATCCCGGGCGATTCCTTATATCCATTAAAACTGGGCCTGGAGGAAGCTGCGCTGGCCGTGACCCCTTCTGAAGCAGGAGATGCCCAGCTGCGCATCGATTTTGCCCAGCGCCGCCTGAGGGAGATCCAGATGCTCACCCTCGAGGGGCGCTATGATTACATTCCCAGCGCGGTCCAGAACTTCGAGGCCCAGGTTCAGGACGCTGTCAAGACGCTCAGCACGGTTGCCAGCAACGACCCCAAGCAGGCCGAGATGCTGGCCCAGTCTCTGCAAAATACGCTGGCGGACCAGACGGAGATGATCATCATCCTCTCCAACGTGGTGCCCCAGCATACGCGCTCCGAGCTGAAGCGCGTGGAAGAAGTTTCAGAAAGCGGGCAGGACGCGGCGCGCAGAGTGCTGAGAGCTGCCGAGCGGGCGGATTCGCTTCCGCCCACACCTACCAGCCAGTCGGGCGGTTTCTCATTCTCCACTCCGCTTCCCACTTCAACGCTGCGCCTGCCGACCGGGCCGGCGGCCGGAGGCAGGACCACACCGGTTCCCACTCGAACCGACGAACCGACCAGTACGCCGCCGCTTGCATCGTACCCGATGCGCCCGACCTCGACACTGCGTCCGTTCATCCCAACGCCGCTGTCGACGCCCACCAGCGCTCCGCTCCTGCCGACCGAGCCCTTCGGTCCGCCCACGCTGACGCCGCGCATTCCGACGAATACACCGCGGCCGACCGAAACTCCGACCGATACGCCGGTGCCTACGGCGACGGATACGCCTACCCCGACTCCGACACTGACGGATACACCTTCTGCAACGCCGACCGACACCGCAACACCGACCCCAACGCTGACGCCTTCCGAGACACCTTCGGTGACGCCGTCGGGGACTCCCTCCGCAACGCCATCCGGCTCCCAATCACCGGATACACCGGTACCCACGCGGACTGATACGCCAACCCAGGATGTTCAGGATCCGACCGTACCGGATACCGTCGTCGATGAGACGGTAACGCCGGAACCCGAGACGCCGGAACCGGAGAGTACACCCTCGCCCTGAAGCGCGCAAAGCTTCCTGGCCAGATGATCTCAAACCGGGATGCGCAGAGCTGCATCCCGGTTTTTGCTTTTATCAATGAAGTTTTTGAAAAAAACGATAAATATATTGTAACAGGATCGACGTTTCTGCGTATTTCTTTCCGAAACCAATAACCCATTACGGCATTCAGCAAAGCCTTCATCACGCCCGCACTGACTGCTTGAGGAACCGTTAATGGCACAAGACCCATCAGAATACAATTCCATTCTGCAGCTCTGCCTTGACAGGCTGCAGAGAGAGCACCTGCCAATCGACGAAATCTTAACCTGTTTTCCCGACTGCTCGGATGTGCTGCGCCCACAGCTTGAAGCTGCTTACTGGTTGATCAGGCATAAAGAAGCTTTTACGCCCCCTGAGGAGAGCAAAGAACAGGTCCGCCAGCGCCTTAGGAGGCTGCTGCGGCCGGATTTCTGTATCGCGAACAACCATAAATAAATCACTATTGGCAGATTGGAGAGCCCGCCAGGTTGAGATCTACCTGAGCGGGCTTTTTTCTTCTTTTCCCGGTGTGTTAGGAATTTGGTACTAAATCGACGTTTACTGCGACTCTTTTCGTGGGGGTTATCCGTCATTCTATATATGAAATACTTTATACGAAAAATCGATAGCTAAAAATAAATATTGTAATTATCCGCACGTTTTCTTCTCATTATTCGTGTAAACACATTTCTAATATCTGTATAACCTGACAGCCGGCATCACAGGATCGCGATCGATGAGCCATCACCGCACGTCTATTTCACCATGCAAAAAGGGTCAGGGTATGGCAGAATTTGCCCTTATTCTGCCGCTGCTGCTCCTGCTCATTTTTGCCGTCTTCGAGTTTGGGCGCCTGCTGTTTGTTTACGCCGCTGTGCATACCGCGCGCCGCGAGGCGGCCCGCTACGGCACGGCAGCCGGCGATATTGGGGATCTGAACGCCAGCCCGCGCTATATCGACTGCGCCGGGATCCGCGCCGCGGGCATGCGGGTCGGCAGCCTGGCTGGAATCAGCAGTTCGGATATCACCATTCAATACGATCACGGCCCAACAGAAAGCAACCCGAACCCCGCTGCCTTTACCACCTGCGAAGCGATCACCTCTCCGGGCGATATTCAGCAGGGTGATCGCATTGTGGTTGAGACCTCGGTAGTGTACCGTCCGGTGGTGCCGCTCCCCTTTGTCGAGACACTGAATATCAGCGCTCGCTCCAGCCGCACGATTGTTAAAGATATCGCCATCCGGGGCGGTGGCAATTACGGCAGCACACCGCAGGTTTGCTTTGATTCTTCCGCCTCATCAATCGATGAAGGCGGTGGTACCGCAAGAATTCCCGTTGTTCTACAGGGAGCTTCCGCCGGTTCCGAGGCGGTTACTGCAACGTTCCAGGTGCTGGGCGGCACAGCGGACGCCGGGGACTACCACGTTGGCTCAACCACAGTGACATTCCCACCTGGCAGCCCCGCGGGGAGCATCCGCTATGCATCCGTGACGATTATTGACGATGCGATCTTCGAAGAGGAAGAAGATTTCAGTGTCTGGCTGATCGACGCCGACAATGCGGAGCGCTGTCTGTCTCCGCTGGAACATACGCTGACGATTATCGATAATGACCCGCCGTTAATCACCTTTACAGCTGCATCCAGCCAGATCCGCGAGACTGACGGGGCCCTGCAGATCGATTTTGAGCTGCGGCACCCGGATACCGGCGCCGTGGTTGTCACGCCGCGCGACATCCCGGTGAATATCAGCGTCGATGCCAGCATAAGCAGTGCTGTTCAGGGGATGGATTTCACCCTGCTCGCTCACTCGCTGACCATCCCCAGGGGCAGCAGCGGAGGTTTTGTCACGCTGGTGCCGGTGGATGATGATCTGTATGAACTGGACGAAACGGCAGTACTGAACATTTCTTCTCCTCTTGCCGACCCGGGGCCGGTTACATCTCATGAGGTCACGATGACCAGCGATGATTCCATGCCGCTGGTCCGCTTTGTGAAGGCCGAATCGTATGCACCGGAAAAGAATACCAGCGTCGATGTGGAAGTCCAGCTCATCCACCCGGTAACGGGTGCGGCCGCACCATCCGGTGTGGATACCCGCGTGCATTTTTCAACTTCGGGCACGGCGACCAATGGTTTCGATTACACCACCTCACCCAGCCCCATCTATATACCGGCTGGTGCCACCAGTGCCAGCATCCGGGCTGCGATCCGGGCCGATGCAGAACCAGAAGATGAGGAAACTGCCGTCTTCGACCTGGTTTCAGCCGATCATGCGGTGGTTGGCGAACCGCACCAGCACACCCTGTACATCTCCAATTACATGGTCTCTTTCCAGTATGAACGCCAGCAGGTGAGGGAGACGCCGGGTGGGATAGAAGTTTCCGTTCCGGTCCAAGTGAGCGGGTCGCCCAGCAGACCCGTGCAGGTGAACCTGGTCGTCAGCGGAACAGCCACTGGCGGACAGGATTACCGCATCAGTTATCCGGCGGATGGCCTGCTGGAGATCCCGGTCGGGCAGATGGCGGCTGCTGTCCGGCTGCAGGTGCTGGATGATGCCCTCGATGAGAATACGGAAACCATCATCCTCACGCTGAAAGATTCACTCAACGCCGGCATTGACGCCCCTTCTGTTCATACCATTGAGATCCAGGACGATGATGAACCGCCGGCAGTCTACTTTACAACCGGCAGCACCACCGCAGGCGAGGCGGACGGCGTCGTCCAGCTGGTTGTACAGCTCAGCGCGCCCTCCGGCAGGCAGGTGACTGTGCCCGTGGTGACGGGTGGAACAGCTATCCGCGGCAGCAGCGCCGATTACACGCTGGTCCCGGGTGGTGGTTCGATCACCTTCCAGCCCGGAGAAACGCAGGCCGTGCTGGAGATCCATCTGAAAGACGATAACCTGTACGAGGCGGATGAGACCATCATACTTGATCTGGGCACGCCGGTGGGAGCCGTGCTCGGGGCGGTGAAGCGACATGTGCTGACCATTAAGGATAACGACGAGATCCCCAGGGTGTGGTTCACCGCCTCTGAACAGATTGTGGACGAATCTGCCGGGGAAGTCAGCGTTGGTCTGCAGCTCGACCGGGTTTCTGCCTTACCGGTAAAGGTTCCGCTGCATATTCGCCATGATTCCACCCTGGCTGCGGGCAGTGATTATGGATCCGTACCCGCTGAGGTCACCATTCCAGCCGGCAAGACGACGGCAACGTTCAAAATCAGCATTAACGATGACCACATCCCGGAAGCGAGTGAACGGCTGATTCTGGTGATGGGCGAGCCGCAAAATGCTGTGCGCCGCAGCATTCCGGAGGAGCATACCGTCTGGGTGACGGATAATGACCAGATTCAATGTCAGGAAATGTACCCCACCGGACCGCTCTCCCTGACGGGTAAATCAGGGCCGATGAAATACAGCACCTATTTCACCAATCTGGGCAGCGAAGATGTCTTCATCACGCAGGTCAACCTGGGCTGGGTGATTAAGAATGGGGCAGGGAGCAACGAAGAGATCAAATTGACCAGCATCGCCCTGGGGGACCGCATTATCTGGGATGGGTCTTCTGATCCGAAGAAAACTCCGGTTTCGATCCCCGTGCTTTCAACCGGGAGCCTGTTGAACGAAGGTAACAACTACCTGACCCTGAATTTCTACAATTTCGCCGGTAATCATGTCAAACTCGAGCGGCTGACACACCTCACGGTGAGGCTGTCGAACGACTGCTCGATGAGCTGGAATGTACATCAACGATAGGTTGAAAACCAAACTGTTTACTGGAGATCATCATGAAGCGCCGTATTCTCCGCTCCACGTTTTACCTGCTGCTGGTCGTTAGCCTGCTGGCTGGTGTACTGCCCTGTTTTCCGGCTGCAGCTCAGGAGACCACACCCCCGCCGCCTGAGTTCAGTGCAGACCCCTTCGCCGAGGGGCGCGTGCGGGAGATGGACCTGGTGGTTGTGGAGCCAAACCCGGGCGGTGCTGTGGACCATTACGGGTACCGGGCCTCGCAGGCGGCCTATGCCTGGGAGGACATTGAAAAGACCGGTAAGGCCGCAGCAATGGGGAACGCGGATAATGGCTATTCCGAAAAAGTTGAGCTGGATTGGGACTTTAAGTTTTACGAGTACAGCTACTCATCCCTGTATATCAATGTCGATGGGTTTCTGGCCTTCGATAAGGCCTTTGTCCTCAGCGGACCCCTCCAGCGCATTCCTCTGGAAGAACTGCCCAACAACTATATCGCTGTCTTTCTGGACGATCTGCTCCTGGATGGTTCCGGAAAGATCTATTACGAGGTCAGAGGGAGTGCTCCACAGCGCAGGCTGATCGTGCAGTGGGAAGGGGTGACCAAATTTGGCAGCAGCGATCCGCTCTCGTTCCAGGTGATCCTGTATGAGAACGGCGATATCAAAATGCAGTATGAGAAGTTGAGCGGGGTTTTGAACCAGGCCGCAGTCGCGATCGAAGACGCCGACGGCCTGGACGGGCTGGTATACCTGCAGAATGCGGACGGGCTGGCTCCCGGGACGGCGATCCTGTTCAAACGGCCGGGCTCCCAGGCGCGTGTCAAAGTCCTGAATAACTACCTGGGCGGGTTCGTGATCAACGGAAAAATCCGTTATCCCATCCGCATCCGCAACACCGGTGAGCGGGGGACGGACAACTACAGCATTTCGATTGCTACAGAGCCCGGCTGGCAGGCGAGGTTTTATCGGGCAGACGGACGCACCCCGCTGGGGACAAAGAACGGCAGCCCGGTCACCGGCGCTGTAGGGCAGGGCAAGGAGAGCGAGTTCATTGTGGAGATCAGGCCTCCCAGCGGCAGTCCGGCCGGCGTTTACCAGCATGCTGTCCTGAAGGTTACTTCTGGCCTGGATGCAGCCCGGAGCGACGTGGTAGACCTGCATGCCGCTGTGCCCACCGCGTTCACTCAGATCGTGATCGATACCGGTATTGGGATTGGGCTGGATTTTATCTCACCCAGCCTGCGGATGATGGCCCATGTCAGCGACTGGTTTTCGGGCAGTTCCCTGTCGTTTGACGCCGCCGGGAGCGGCTATATCTCGGTTATCGAACAGAACGTCGGCAATATGAACACCGACCTGGAATATGCCCTGCATTCGAAGGCAGGCAGGGTTGCGGTTCCGAGGGTGAAGCTGACCGAAAACGGGAACAGCAGCCAGCTTTCTGTTAGAGATCTGTCCCCCGCGGTGGCAGCGCTGCCTAACGGGAAGACCGGCGTGGTCTGGCAGCGCTTCAGGACAAATAACACGACGAACGAAGTTAATTACAACATCTTCTTAACGGTGCTCGACCAGGAGGGGAACATACCCTCTGGGACCAGTCAAATCAACCTGACGAAAAATAATTCCTGGGTGGTTTCCGGGTCGAGCATCGAATTCTATTCTCCCCGAATCGCCGCCACAGCGGAGAACCATTTTGTGGTGGCATGGGTTTACAAGGAACCCGGACGACAGGGTGTGACGCTGCAGTGGTATGACGAGAACGGTAATGAGATCACCGGCAGGCGGGTCTCTCTCGAGGGCACCCCGGATGTGCGCTATTTCGGTGACCCGGTGATCATTCCCCTGAGTGGTAACCGATTCCTGCTGGCCTACACCGACGTAATCGAAGAGAATGGCGAGCAGACCTACCGCATCGGGACCCTGGCTGTGGACGGCGGCGGAAGGGTTATCCGGAAGGCGGCACTGATCCCCGGTGCCACCGGGTGGCTGCCCGATGGAGTGCAGGTGAGCAGCGGTGAAATTATCCTGGCCTGGACCAGTCAGAATGCCGACCGCGGGATCGAGTTCACGGCGCTGAGCGACACCACGTTTGCACCGCTGGCCGGAGTGAAGAACCTGACCAACCCGGACGGCCGTGAAGCCGGCAGTGTTTCGGTGACCTGCGATGAGAACGGCCGCGCTGTTCTCACCTGGATGGACCAGCAGCTGCGCAGGAAGCTCTACTACGCTCTCATCGACGGCAGCGGGACGGTGATCACACCGCCAATCACCTTCTACCCGGGTTTTGATGTCGCCCCGCAGTCGGTGATGACCAGTGAGCGCGGCATGGGTAATGCACCCTTCACGTACCGGACAACGGTATTGCTGCCCATGCTGCAGCGAAAATAAACGCGACTCGACGATGGAGATAACCATGAGAGCAGTGAAGAAAGTCCATCATCGTCTTCCCAAAGGGGCCGGACGCGGCCAGAGCCTGATCGAATTCGCCTTTGGGATGGTTGTGCTGCTGATCCTTCTGGCAGGCATTGTCGACCTGGGCCGCATGCTCTTCACGTACATCGCCCTGCGGGATGCGGTTCAGGAAGGGGCGCTGTACGGCTCCACCAACCCCACCAGCACCGGGGCGATCAAAGACCGGGTGCGGGGGGCATCACCCATGATCTATGAGCTTGTGGACGAAAGCGCTATCGACGTTGATATCATCGGCCGGCCGTGTGTGGGGCACGGGATCCGCGTGGAGGCCGTCATCGAAGATTTCCCTATCACCATGCCGTTTCTGGGCGCATTTCTCGGCCGGCAGTCGGTCGATCTGCAGGCCGAGGTGACCAATTCCATTCTGAGCCCTTATGATTGTCCCTGAGAACCCCCGGTGCGCGAATTCATCACGAGGTGCATCATGAAACGCAGTCATACCCAACCTTCTGAACGCGGCCAGGCGCTGGTGCTGATGGTGCTGGCCATGGTCGCACTGCTGGGTTTCACCGCCCTGGCGGTGGACGGCAGCATGCTTTATTCTGACCGCCGTCATGCGCAGAACGCGGCGGATGCCGCCTCGCTGGCGGGCGGCGGCGCCGCAGGTAAGTATTTTGAGATTAACGGGGTGTTCTGGTCGAACTGGAGCTGCTCCGGCAGCGTCGCTGCCGCCATGCAGGAGGCCGAGGATACGGCCATTTCCATCGCTGCCCACAATGGGTTCACCATTGACGACGATATCAGCGACAACCACGGCGTAAAGGTCATCTGCGGGGAGGATAACAGCACCAGCTGGCCCGACCGTTATATAGAAATCGTCACGAAGCTGACCAAAGAGACGAGCACCGCTTTTGTGCATTTCGTTTACGATGGCCCGGCGGTTAACACGGTGGAGGCGGTGACGCGGGTGCGGCCGCGCATGCCGCTGGCCATGGGCCACGCCATTGTAGCCCTCAACCGCAGCGGCTGTTCTGGCAACAGCAACGGTGTGCTCTTCGGCGGCAGCAGCGAGACCTGGATCAACGGTGGGGGTGTGTTTTCGAACGGCTGCCTGGACGGCGACGGCGGGTTTATCCTCAACGTCAGCGGCGACGGCGCCGGTATTCACTACGCGGGAGAAGCGAGCGGCATGACCGGCGCCAACATGCCGCCGGTGCGCACCGATCCACTGCCCGAAGACTCCTACCAGGTGCCGGAACCGGACTGCTCCAGCCTGCCGCACCGCACGCAGAGCGGTTCTGTGCTGCAGCCGGGGGTCTACGACAGCCTGAGGTTGAACGGCGGCTCATTGACCCTTAACCCCGGTCTGTACTGCATCACCGGCGCCAATAACGCCATCAAGATCAGTGATGGAACGGTGATCGCCCACGGCGTGACGCTCTTCCTCACTAACCCTAACAGCGATGTCACTATATCCGGTGGGGTGCACCATCTCTCTGCTCCGGAACGGTCCCCCGATCCCTCCCCGGCCATTCCGGGCATCCTGATCTATTCAAAAGCGGTGGGGGATGTGGGCGTCAAGCTGGTTGGGAACGGCGATTCATCCTACCTGGGGACAATTTACGTACCCCGGGGGGATATCGATGTCAGCGGAGGCAACGATACCTATCCGACCTTCAACACCCAGCTCATCGGTTACAACGTGAAGGTCACCGGCAACGCCCGCATCGACATCAACTTTAATGGGGCCCAGAACTATGCTCATCCCCCAAAGCTGGAGTTGTATAAATAAAGGGGAGAGAGGCACTTAAATAAAAAATGTCCGGGCAGGCTACCCGGCGGCACCCGGAGGGACCTCCTTACCGCTGCTTCCTCTCGGACCTGACGGGGTTCGCAGGGCTCCGCCGCGCCGGACCCACCCGGACACGCCCGATAGGATACCGCAACCATAGTGCCTTGTCAAGAACAGTGCGACAAAATAGACGGGATTCATACAAAAAGCGGGAGCAGTCCTGAAGACTGCTCCCGCCTGTGATTAACTGCGGCTTTAGCTGAAGCGGCGCTGCCAGATCAGTGCTGCAGCGATGAGGACGGTGATGAGCACGAAGAAAACAACGACACCACCCCAGCCCTGCAGCCAGGGGATGGTCACCGGTGACAGCGGGGCTGCGGTTGGCTGCACCTGCTGTACGGTGCCAGCCGGGCGGCTGAGCACAAAAGCGACCAGGTCGTTCACATCCTCTTCGGTGAGCGGGCCGCCGTTGTCCTGATGCCAGGCCGGCATCAGCGAGCCCTGGACACCTTCCGAGATAATCGCCTTGACGTTCAGATCCGGACGGATGGAAGGCCAGTTCGTGGGCAGGGTGGCGCCCACACGCCCCTCGCCATTCGGGCCATGGCATACCGCGCAGTTGTCGGCGAATAACACGGCCCCCCGGTTCGGGTCGCCCTCTACCTCGGGAATGGGAGCGATCGGCGGGTGCGGTGTGAAAGTGGGCACCGGCGCCAGGCTGCCCGCCCCACCGGTCTGCCAGCTCAAGATGTAGGCTACCAGCGCGTCGATCTGTTCGCTGGTCAGCGGACCGCCGTTATCCTGATGCCAGGCCGGCATCACGGACCCCGCCACGCCCCGCTCGATGATCGTGCGGACCGTCAGGTCCGGCCGGATGGAAGGCCAGTTCTGCGCCAGCGTTGCGCCCACGCGTCCTTCACCATTTGGGCCGTGGCAGACAGCGCAGTTTTCGGCATACAGCTGCTGGCCTTCAGTGAGCTGTTGTTCATCCGGGCCCTGGGCTGCAGCGCTGCCCCAGAGCATGCTCATGAGGATGAGCACTGCCAGCAGGGCAGTCCCCAGCAGGTACCCTTCTCGGCGCATTCCCCTTACTGAGTTCATTGGGTTCTCCCTACTCCAGCGACATCAGGTAGGCGATCAGGTCGGCAACGTCCTGCTCGGTAAGGGTTTCCCCATAAGTCTGCGGCATCAGGCCAGCGCTGAAGCCTTCCACGATGTGCACGTCAGGCAGGACAATCGACTCGAACAGGTACTGTTCAGGCGTGGTTGCGCTGCCGGTATAGTCGGGGCTTTCGATGCGCTGGGCAGCCCGGGTACCGATACCCGGTTCGCCGCCGGAAGCCAGCCAGGCCGGGCCGGTGGGGGTGGAAATGTGGCAGGCCGTGCAGCCCTGAGACGTGGCCAGGGCCTCACCATTCGCTGCATCGCCTTCAGGCAGCTCTTTGGTGATGTCCTCACCGGCTACCGGGCCTTCCACGGTGGGCGGTGCCTCGACGAACTCTGCGGTCTCTTCCCAGTTCATAATGAAGGCAGCGATACTGCGGATCTGGTCATCCCGCAGGGGGCCGCCGAAGCGCTCCGAAAAGGCCGGCATGGCCGGAGTGCCAGAACCCGGGTACTGCTGGGGGCGTGAGGAAACCAGGCGCCCGCTGGAAGCGGTGGCAATAATGTAATCCTCCAGCGTTCCCGACCAGCCGATCTCCTGCAGACGGTTGTCGAAGAAGTTGCGATCGTTCAGCGGAGGGCACAGGTTCGGAATGCCGGTGCCCTGGGTGCCGTGGCAGCGGCTGCACTGCTGTTCAAACAGAGCTGCGCCCACCTCAATGGCATGTGCCTGCTGCGCCAGTTCAAATTCTGCCATCCGGTCTTCTTCATTGAGCCCGTAAATCAGCAGAATGACGCTGGTGGCCAACACGAAGAAGATCCCGAGCGTAATTTCGATCTGTATGCGTGACATTATGCGGCGTCCTTCCGTTGATTAATCGCGCTCGCGATTTTCGTGTAAGTAGATGTGCCTCTCGTAAACCTGCTGCTGCCCGCTTTCCGCATCGGTCCACAGGATGCGCGGGGTGACTTTCTTCAGGTTGTGCTGCCAGTCTTCAATGACGAGGACCGCCTGCGCGTTGGGCAGTGCACCCGCTTCGATCGCTTCGTTCACCCGCCGGGTGTATTCCCGAAAGACTTCTTCCAGCTCGGGGCAGCCGAAGTCCAGGTTCGGACACAGGTTTTTCGGTTCGGTGACGTTGACTTCATAAACCCCGGCCTGAAGCTGGTCGAAGGGGATGGCGCGCAGCGGGCCTAAACCTTCTTCGGGAGCCAGATCCTGAATGATGCGGGTAGCTGCTGGGGTTTGAATCGCGTATTCCGGCGTGCCCATATAGCTGAGCACGACCAGAACCAGAACCGAGAGCAGGCCGATGCCGACTGCCACCGGGCGTTTATAGAGCCGGCGGTGGGGGTTGCGGTCGATGTAAGGCACCGCAAACAGCAGGCCAACGATCACGGTGGGCAGGATAATGCCCATCAGCGTCTTATCCCCCAGCTTCAACATGCCCTGCAGCCACCAGAAATACCAGGGGGCTTTGGTGTCCAGTGGGGTGACCTGTGGGTTGGCGATGTTCTCCAGTGGTGCAGAGTAATTGAATACCGTGAGAATGATCACCAGGATAAACAGCCCGAGGGAGGTCAGGAACATCTCGTGGGTGAACAGATCGGGCAGATAGTCGATGCGCTGCTTCGCCTCGCGCTTAACATCTGCCGGTACATCGTCCCCTTCTTCGATCGACGCCGGCAGGGAGATGCCGTGTTCACGCGATACCTTGTAGTAGTGGATGCTGATCACCAGGATGGCTGCCAGGGGAAGAAGCACGACGTGCAGCAAGTAGAAGCGCAGCAGGCCGTTGGCGGAGATGTCCGGAGCTCCTCGCAGCAGCAGGTTGGCTTCATTCCCAAACAGGGGCGCGGCCTCCGCCATGCTGGTTCCGATGGTCACCGCCCAGTAAGCGAGCTGGTCCCAGGGGAGCAGGTACCCGCTGAAGCTCAGGAAGAGCGTGATCCCTAACAGCACAACGCCGGTTAACCAGGTGAACGACCGGGTGCCCTTGTAAGACCCGGTCAGGAAGGTGCGCAGCATGTGCAGTGCGGTAAAGATGACCATCCCTTCAGCGCCCAGGCGGTGCATGTCGCGCAGCAGTTTCCCAAAGGGGACATTGCTCTGCAGGTTAAGGATCGATGTGTATGCCTCGGAGGGAGAAGGCGTGTAATAGATCATCAGGATGAGCCCGGTGAAGAGCTCGAGGAAGAAGAAGAACGAAGTAAAAAACCCCAGCCGAAAGGTGTGCGTAAAAATCGTGCTGCCCTTCTCGTAATAGCGGGGGCGGATGTGGAACAGGAAACTGGTTGTGTGCACCTTGTAGCGCGGGTTTGGCCGCTCGGTGGGAGGATCTCCGCGCAGTACGGCCCGCAGCTCGTTCAGGCCCAGACCCGCAGTGATGGCCCGCACACGCTGGTCCAGGGCCGTGATCATCTTTTTTCGCAGATCCTGTATGCTGTCTGACTTAATCATGTATTTCCCTCCCCAGAGGATGTTTACCGGTCTGAATCAGGAAGCCGGGGTTCAGGCATGGCTTTCACCGGTGATGCGTGTGCCTGTGTCCACCCGGATGATAAGGTCTGGATTATCTGGGAGCTGCAGCGGCTCGCCATTTCTGGCTTCAGCCACCACCTCACCGGTGTTCGGATCGACAGCCTGTATGACGAAGCGGTCGAGGCTGCGGGGAGCAGGCCCTGCCAGATACTGGCCGTCTGACTGAAATTGAGACCCATGACACGGACAGATGAACTTGTTCTCCTGGTCGCTCCAGTTATACAGACACCCCAGGTGGGTGCAGACTTTGTAGAGCGCCATCACACCGCTCTCTGTGTTCGACAGCCAGAGCTTTACCTTGGGATGGTTGACAGGGGCGGAACCTGGGGGAGGCAGTTCAGAAACCTTTCCGACCGTATACATTCCCCCGAATTCGCCTTCGCGAAAGCGCGGCATGGAGAAAAGATACGTCACACCGGCTATATTGACGGTTAGAAACCCCAGGGAAGCAAGCCAGGCAAAATTAAGGAACTCGCGCCGGTTGATGGGCTTTTTTTCCTCCGCAGCAGGCGGCTGATCCTTAGCCATATGCTCCTCCTTAAAAGGCGATAAAGTAGATGGTATTTGTCTGGAGTGGGATTATAGCATAGGGGTTTAAGCCAAACAAGCAAAAAATGGGGCATGCGTTACAAATATAGGGTGATTTCGCAGTCACCTTTCGGGTTAAACGGCACTCACCCGCCCTTTGCGACGGTATAATTTGTAGACAGAAATGTACATGGGAGGAGAAATAAATGACACTGGTCGACATTCATGCACGCCTGGCGAACACAGCGCTGTTCTATGCGATCATCATGGCCCTGTGGGGGATTCTGCGCTTTCTACGCAAGGAAGGTGTCGGCGGCAGCTACTGGGGGGCGCTGGTGATCGCTGAGATCCTGTTCCTGATTCAGGCAGGGCTGGGGGTGACCCTGCTGTTGAGCGGCAGCGATATCGGGGGACAGGGCATCCACATCCTTTACGGTGTGGTCAGCGTACTGGTGCTGCCGGGCATCTTTACGTTCACCCGGGGGGATGATGTGCGCCGGGCGATGCTGGTTTACGGGGTGGGTTTTCTATTCCTGGTCGGCATCCTGATCCGGGCCATTTCTACCGGACCTTGAGCAAGTATTAAATGAAAAACCGGCGTGCGCAATCACGCCGGTAAAAAGTTCTCAGACAGTCAGACGCATCTCAGGGGCACTGGTCCAGGTTCTGGATCGCCTCCTGGAGGCGCTGAATGCGGTTCTCCGGGTTGGGGTGGGTGGAGAAGAACTCCGGCGGAGCCTGCCCCTGTGATGCTTCCGCCAGCACCTCCATCACGCCGATCATTTCGTTGGGGTCGTAGCCGCTGTCTTCCATAAAACAGACCCCCAGAAAGTCGGACTCCAGCTCATCATCGCGGCCGTATTTCATATTGACAAGCTGCCCAACCAGGACAGCCATCTGGGCGACCTGCTGGCTCGTCGGGTTTTCCGGGTCGTAAGCGGCGATGACCGCTGCACCGGTCAGCCCCTCGGTCAGCCTGGCCTTGGCGATCTGTTCCGCCGAATGGCGGCCAACCACGTGACCGATCTCATGTCCCAGCACGCCGGCCAGTTCGCCCTCCGTGCGCAGCCGGTCAAACAGCGCGCGTGTGATGAAGACCTGTCCGCCGGGCAGGGCAAAGGCGTTGATGGTCTGCGTATCTCCCAGCAGATGGAAATCAAACTCATAAGGCGAGCCGCTGGCGGGTGAATTTGCGACAATCTCCTGCCCGATCTGGTCGACCAGTGCCTGGGCATTGGGGTCCGGATCCAGCCCGCCGTACTGCTCAGCCATTTCGGGCGCGGCCTGCAGCCCCATGGCGATTTCCTGCTCGGGGGTGAGGTCAACGTACTGGGTTTCTCCGGTGACCGGGTTGTCCTGCCGGGAACTGAGATAGGTGAACAGGGTGGTGGCTACCAGCAGGGCGGCGATCAGCAGGCGCGGCAGACAGGAGCCTCCGCCGCCTGTCCTTCGGGTGCGGTATGTTCTGCGCATTATTTCATCTTCTCCATTTCCGGCGGTTCAAACGGTTCCATCTCGGGCTGGCGCACGATCCAGACCAGGGCCAGACCGGTGATGGCTCCTGCAATCAGGCCGGTGCTGGCTGAAATGACGGCCGTGCTCAGAACCTGGCTGGCCGTGCTGCCGCTGACGATCAGGTTGAGGATCCACGGTCCAAGATACGCTCCCAGCGCCCAGCCGGCGACGTTCGCCAGCAGCCAGGGGACCACATTGGGGATTTCCCGGCGCAGCACCGGCCACTGCAGCAGGGCGACGATCACGCCGAAGAGGATATAACCCACCAGGGCTCCCAGTGGACTCGCCCCCAGAATCTGGATCACCGACAGGCCCAGGGCGTATCCAAGGGCATAGCCGGCACCTCCGTTGATAATCCAGTCTGCGCTGTGTGTCAGAAAGCGCGACAGCACCAGCCACTGCAGCACCCCCACCATAAACCCCGACCACAACGGGATGAGGATGCGCACCAGGCCCAGGTCCAGGTCCTCAACAAAAAAGACGAAGGGCAAAAATCCCAGCAGCATCCCCACGGCTGTCGCCAGGACCCAGCCCAGCCACAGGCCGGCCTCGTTGCGTGCAACCTTGGCTTCATCAATGTCTATGGTCATTAGCATACTCCCTGAAAAATTAGCGCTTACGCCTGCTGTTTAAACCCAGTAAATAACCCCCGAAGGTGGTTACAGCCCCCAGGACCAGGGCGATGAAGGCGCCGTAGGATAGAGCGGCCGGGCTCTGTGCCGCTGGAGGCAGAGGCGTCATACTTTCCGTTGACCCGGTTACAGGCAGGACCGGGACGATACCGGTTGCTCTGGCACCGGCATCACCCTGCGCAGGTCGAGAGCCCGCATCCGCCTGTGTTTCTTTGTGAGGGATGCCTTCCTGGGCGCGAGTTTCTTCTGTCACCGCAGCAGCATGCTCATCGGGTACCACGCGTGAACCGAAGCGGTTGGCATACACCTGGGTAAACTCGGCGCCAAAGAAGCAGATCTGCGCAGAATAATAGACCCACAGGAGCAGCACGACCAGGGCTCCCGCCCCGCCGAACTGCTCGGTGACGCTGCCGCTGCCCAGGTACAGGCCAATCAGGAACTTGCCTGCTGTGAACAGCAGCGCGGTAACCGCAGCCCCCGGCCATACGTCTCGCCATTCGATTTTCGCATCGGGTACATATTTGAAGAGCAGGGCGAAGAGCACCGTGATGACAATGAATGAGATAATGAAGTTGACGATCTGCAGGATGGTTTCAAAACCGGGAAACAGGCCGGTTGTCCACTCGCTAAAGGCGGCCAGCCCTGACGAAATAACCAGAGAGACGAGCAGCAGGAAGGCCACGGCCAGCACCATGGTGAAGGAAAACAGTCGCCTGCGCAGCAAGCCCAGGATCCCCTGATTGGGTTTAGGCGCTACCTCCCACATGGTATTCAGGGCATCCTGGAGCTGGCCGAACACGCCGGTTGCACCAAATATCAGCAGCACAACACCGGCGGCAGCCGCCGCGATGCTCGAACCGATATCCTGCGAGGCCTCCAGCATGGTCTGCAGAAGCGCGCCGCCCTGCTCGCCTGCCAGCGTGTTCATCTGTGCGATGACCAGATCCTGAGCCTGCTGCCGGTTGATGACCAGACCTGCTACAGCAATGGCTATTACCAGGACCGGCGCCAGAGAGAAGGCGGTGTAGTAGGCCAGCGCGGCCGCCAGGCGCGGCGCTTTATCTTCAGACCATTCTGTGAAGGTTTGTTTAATCAGGCCGGGCAGGTCCTTGAGTTTCATCGCAGTCTCATTTCTGGTGTATCGTATCCTCTCCTTACTTATAATTGCTGCTGCCGCAGGGCACAATTAGGAGGTTGCCTACTGGCCGGTAGGGGTTTTCCCTTAGTGCAGGTCTTTAAGCTTGCTGCTCCCGCTCATCACCCGTTCCCGACTTTGCCAGTACGGCGTCCATGGCCCGCGTGGAATAAATCAACGCTGAACCGGCTTTGACCGCGATTGCCACACTGAGTGCCTCCAGGATCTCCTCGCGGGTAGCACCGTTCTTCAGAGCGGCTTCGGTGTGCACGGCAATGCAGCCATCGCACTGTACGATGACCGCGACGGCTACAGCGATCAGCTCGCGCACTTTGGGTCCGAGCAGGTCCGTTTTCTTGCCAGCGTCACTGAGCGTGCGGTAGCCGCGCACGATGTCCACATTGGCGCGTCCAATTTCCGCAATGCCGCTGAGCACCTGGGCATGGTATTCATTCCAGTCGATCATCATCGCTCAATCCCTCCTGTATAAGTTTTCGAAAATGCCATCACTGCCTGCTCTGCGGCAGGCGCGGACGTCTAACCGCATGCCCGGGCAGCCGGGCTGCGCTTTTACGTGTCGAAAGGGTTCAAACCGGATGAGGCAAACTGCGCAGCCGCAAAGCCAGAACGATGAGCAGGATCCCAAAGAGGATGGCGAAGGCGCCGATAAAGGCGATCAGGCTGAGCGCGCCGGCCCCTGGAAAAATGAATAAGAGCACGCCGAAGAGCACCGATACTGCCCCGCTGAGGAACAGCAGCCACTCCCCGCTGATGTAGCGGCGCATCTGGATGGCAGCAGCGATCTCGAGGATGCCGGTCACGATCGCCCAGGCGGCGATGAAATACAGCACGACCAGGGCGGTGGCGCCCGGCCAGAGAAGGGTCATCAGGCCGATCACCATCCCCAGCACCCCTTCAATGCCCTCTGCCCACCAGCGCTCGGTAGTACCGTAGCCGGCGACGCCGGCGATGATGGCGAAGATCCCATCCACCAGGGCATAAGCGCCAAACAGGATGATCAGGGTCAGCAGCGTTGTACCCGGCCAGATGAGCGCCAGAATACCGAAAATGACAGCCAGGATGCCGCGCAGCAGAAAAACCCACCAGTTGCGAGAAAGGATTGTCCACACAGCCATTTCCTCCCTGATGCGGCCATTAATATGTGAATACAGCATTTAATGCACGCGGCGATGAGTGTTCATTGATTGTAGCATGAACCCTGGGTGCTTTCGACAGGGAAACCGTCTGATACAATTTACCCGCTTGCGAGGAGAACCGGATGAGCGGCCTGGAGGAGCGATAAGGGATGAAGAAGGAAGAGCTGCTGGAAAAATTAAATGCCGCCTGGGACGCCTTTCAGGAAGCATACGCCGGTCTGAGCGAGGCCGGCCTGCTCGAGCCCGGTGTGACCGGGGACTGGTCGATAAAGGAGATCATCGCCCATGTGACCGCCTGGGAGGAAGAAGCGTTGAAGATGCTGCCGCTGATTCAAAAAGGCCAGCGTCCGCCGCGCTACAAAGACCTGTACGGCGGGATTGATGCGTTCAACGCGCAGAAGGCCGCGGCGAGCCAGAGTCTTTCGCTGTCGCAGGTGCTGCAGCAGGCGCAGGAAACTCACCAGCGGCTGGTCGACTACATCCAGCAGGTGCCTGATGAGCTGTTCACCCGTGACACTCCTTTCCGGCGCCGTCTGCGGCTGGACACCTACAGCCACTATCAGGAACACACCTCTGCCATCCGTAAATGGCGGGAGCGCCGGGGGTTATGAGGGTTTTTCCATACGGTGAGACTGAAGTGCAGTACTTGAGTTCCCGAGATCCGCTGCTCGGGCAGGCTATTGCGCGCATCGGGCGCATCGAACGGCCATTAGAGCCCGATCTGTTCGCCGCCCTGGCCTCCGGAATCGTCAGCCAGCAGGTTTCTAAAAAAGCCGCAGCGACGGTCTGGAAGCGGATGCAGGCGCGTTTCGGGGCGATCACCGCCACGACCCTCTGCGAAGCGGGGCTGGAAGAACTCCAGCAGTGCGGGTTATCGTGGCGCAAGGCCGGCTGTATCCTTAATGCAGCCCGGGCGGTCGCATACGGCGAGCTTGACCTGGAAGCACTGCCGGAACTGGATGATGAAGAGGTCATCCGCCGCCTGACAGCCCTGCCCGGGATTGGCTTGTGGACGGCTGAGATGATCCTGATCTTCTCGCTGCAGCGCCCGGACATCCTCAGCTGGGGCGATCTCGCCATCCGGCGGGGGATGGCGAAGCTCTACGGCGAGCATCCAGTCAACCGGGAAATGTTCGAACGGCACCGGCGCTGCTACTCGCCATATGGTTCTGTCGCCTCGCTCTATCTGTGGCGCATTGCCGTCGAAGAATAGATTACTGGCTGCTTTGAACGGTGCTCAAAAATTAGCAGGAGCCGGTTGAACTGCAGTACCGGCTCCTGCGTTTTTTATCTGCCTCAGTTTCTCTGGCGGCTGCCAGTCACCTCGAACCTGCGGACACCGCTACCCGTGGTGTTCGCGCTCGTATTCGTCCGCCTCGGCTTTGGTCTTGTGCACGATGCCGTCGGGATGCTCGGGCGGTGAATAGATAGTGTAGAGTTTCAGGGATTCGCTGGAAGAGGTATTGATGACGTTGTGTTCCGTCCCGGCCGGGATGACCACAGCGGAGCCGTCCTCCAGCGGGTATTCTTTTCCGTTCAGCACAGCTTTCCCCTGGCCGCTCTCGACCCGGATGAACTGGTCGATGTCGTCGTGGGTCTCGACGCCAATTTCCTCGCCCGGTTTCAAAGCCATCAGGACGAGCTGGCTGTGGGGAGCGGTGAACAGCACCACCCGGAAATACTCATTCTCCAGACTCTTCTGCTCGATATTCGTGTGAAATCCTGCCATATTTCCTCCCTTATTTATGTAAAGTCACTGGGAGGATTATATCATTACTCCTGGCCGTGCGCCTTCAGCAGCGCCGCCCGGAGGAGCAGATAGGAGTTTCGCGACAGCAGGCCGCCGGCGAGCTCGTCTTCGCTCAGGACTGCTTCGCAGGCGTCGCGCAGCAGGGGGGCCGCGGCAATCAACGCCGCATCAGCCTCCCAGGTGACCTCTGCGACCAGGTTGCCCAGGCTGTCAATGACTGCCGTGGCACCGCCGGAGGAATAATTCTGGGCCACTTTCCAGGGCGGCGGGGTGGGTGTATTCATCATGCGGAATGCCTTTCGCACGCAGGATCGGGTGAATCGACGGCAGAATTGTAACCGATTTAATCCTTCCCCTTATTTCTACGCTGTACAGATTGGGTTTGATCATCCTGTGCTGTTGCTTTTTACAGTTTATAGAATTACCCCTACCTGCTTTTACCAGTCTTCTTCCGGCCGCTGGTTTTGGGGTGAGATGCGGGTAGGTTATTACTGCAGTGAAACAGGTGCTGTCTGTTGATGCTTTTCCGCATGCGTCAAGGGGCACGGCGCGCAGAGAGCAGCCGCGGAGCTTTCTGGACCGTCACCTGGAAGACGAAAGCCGATTTTCGCCGCAACGCCGTGCCCTTACGGCAAATATTTTTGTACATTCAAATATAGGGCACGGCTGTTTGCGGTCAGTCAGCCTGACAGGAAATAAGCCCGCAGTGTTGCTGGGATCATTCGCTCCAGCCGGTGCCGTGCCGGCTGCGGAACCGGGATCTTAGGGAAGCCAGCAGGGCTAAATGAAAATCTGCTAGTAAAGGGGAAGAACCTGCCTGTCCGCCAGTGGTATTCGCAGTCCCGTTCCACGAACTCATCGAGCGTGTGCGCTGCTTTCATTTCGCCAGGCAGGTCGTTCCACACAGCATGCCAGTTTATGGGCCGGGATGGCGAAAATTGATCCACCCGATACTTGACAATATTTATCCGTATTGCTATAATAACCGAACAATGTTCGGAAAACGAAAGGTGTTCTCGCATGACCAGATCCACCGCACGCCGGCGCAGACATGAAAAGACCCGCCAGGCCATCCTGGACGCCGCCCGCCAGATTATTGTCGAGCAGGGGCCTGATGAACTGTCCATGCGCACCCTGGCGGCCCGTATTGATTACAGCCCCTCCGGGCTGTACGAGTACTTCGACAGCAAAGAGCAGATCATCCAGGAAGTCTGCAGCGAGGGCCACTGGCGGCTGACGCAGGCGATGAACCGTGTGGATGACACACTCCCGCCAGAGGAATACCTGCTGCGAATTGGGGAGGTGTATATTGATTTTGCGGTCGAAAATCCTGAACTGTTTCGGTTAATGTTTGCCTCGCTGCCCGCGGAAGTGCCGGACGAACAGCTGCTCTCCAGCCGCTCCTCGTTCCGGGTGCTGCTGCAGGCCATTCAGCGCGGCATAGACAGCGGCGTGTTCAAAACCCAGCCGGGTTTTGAACTGTACGAAATGGCCTTTACCTCCTGGGCGATGGTGCATGGGATCGCGATGCTGCGCATTTATATGCCGGAGGGCACCTCGTCCTTTGAGGCATACAAACACCAGGCACTGCTGGCCCTGCAGCGCGGCCTGATGAATGGTTCTGAAAACGGGAAATAGAAGGTTTTTTTTACCCTTTATCGAACAATGTTCGGTTTACGATGGTTGTTCGCAATACCGGCTGGCAGCTGGTAACAAATACAGGTAAAAAAGGAAGGTTGAAATGTCTGCTGTATTCTCCGGTCGCTTCACCGCTCACACTGACGAACCTTTTGTCGTCTTTTTAATCGGCATGCGCATCAACAAGCCCTGGGCCGTGCATAAATGGCTGCCGGTTGCGCTTGAGATGAACCCCATGCTGGTGGAACTCTACCGTCATCCTGAGAAGGGATTTCTGGGCGGGACCTTTGCGCTGACCCCCGGAGGTCCGCTGCTCGTGCAGTACTGGCGTTCTTTCGAGCACCTGGAGCGCTTCGCTCGCGATCCCAATGACCCACACCTGGCTGCCTGGAAGCGCTTTTACCAGCGCGCCCGGGATGGGGATGCGGTGGGCGTCTGGCACGAGACGTATATGGTGCATCCCGGCCAGTATGAAGCCATGTATGTAAACATGCCGCGCTTCGGGCTGGGCAGCGTGCTGGAGCATGTGCCGATCGGCAGGCGCTCCGACTCTGCCCGCGAGCGCATCGCTGCAGCCCGGTCATCAGGTTGAAGCCTGACGGCTGAATGAAACAGTGCAGGTGTTCAACTCGAGAACGCCTGCACTGTTCGTTTATCAGCCTTGTAGTGTAAAGCGATCGACCGGCTGCCGCTGCTGCCCTGCGATCTGCAGCACAATCTTTCCGGCCGGCCGCGCGTGCAGACTGCGCTCGAATGCCTTCCGGGCCCTGTCCAGAGCATACACCTCCGCCACAAGCGAGCGCAGCTCGCCCTCGTCAGCCAGGCGGGAGATCTCCCGGAGCTGGGCTGCGTTGGGTTCGACGACGAAGTAAATGGCCTCGATCCCCCGCTCCGCCGCAGCCTCCACATCCGGCTCAACGGCGACTGACACCAGCCGGCCGCCCGGGCGCACCAGATGCACCGACTGCTTCAGGCGTTCTCCACCGGCGGTGTCAAAGACCAGGTCGACGGACCCAACAGTTTTCTCCAGATCCTCACCCGGACAGCCAACAGCCTCATCTGCGCCGAGCTCCCGCACCAGGGAGAGGTTCTGTGGGGAGGCTGTCCCGATGACATAAGCCCCGCAGCGGTGGGCGAACTGCACTGCATAGCTGCCCACCCCGCCGGAAGCGCCGTGAATGCACACCCGCTGGCCGCTTTCCAGGCGCCCGTGAACGAAGAGCCCCTGCCAGGCGCTCAGGGCTGCCAGCGGTATCGCAGCGCTGTGAATGTGATCCAGTCGTTTGGGCTTCGGGGCCAGCAGCCGTGCAGGCAGCGAAAGATAATCCGCTGCCGCCCCATCGCGGTCAAAGGGGCTCAACCCGAAGACTTCATCGCCCGGGGCCAGCCAGTCGACGCCGGGCCCGGCGGCCGCGACCACCCCTGAGAACTCATAGGATGGAACTGCCGGCAGCCGGTCAGCCGGCCATTCCAGCTCGTCGCGGGTGATCGCTGCAGCGTGTACTCGCACCAGCACTTCTCCTTCCCCCGGTCGGGGTGTTTCCACCCGTTCGACCACCAGCCCGGCCGGATCACCCGGCCGGTGCAGCCGCAGGGCAGTCATCCGGTCTGGAATTTCATGTACCGTTTGCATGCTGTATTCCCTCCATCTGGCATCAGTTTTGGGGAAATATACAGCGCCTCTGGAACCCGGTACAGAGCCAGTTTTGATCCTTTTTATGGGGCCACTTTGTCGATCAAGAATAAAAAAAGGCTGTCAGTTGACTGACAGCCTGCTCAAAGGCAGAATCAACTTCACCGTGTCTGGCCGCGGCCCGGCATACCGGCTGGTTTTCTCACCTGTGAGGTCTCGAGTTCAGCGCCCGCCGGTGATGTAGTTCTCGAGCTGGGCAATGATGAACTCCTGGTGCGAGATCACCGATTTGACCAGATCGCCGATCGAGATCACGCCTACCAGCCGGCTGCCGTCCATCACCGGCAGGTGACGGATGTGCTTGTCCGTCATCAACGCCATACACTCATCGACCCCCTGATCCGGGCGCACGAAGAGTACATTGGTGCTCATCACTTCCCGTACCGGGATGTCGGTGGAGCGCTTTCCCTGCAGGGCAACTTTGCGGGCATAATCCCGCTCCGAGAAGATGCCCACAACTTTTTCGCCCTCGAGCACGATCAGGGCGCCGATATCTTTTTCGGCCAGGCGCTCCAGCGCCTCGAATACCGTGTTATCGGGGCCGATCGACCATACGTCGTGTCCTTTGTTCTCCAGCACCTGCCATACCCGGTCCATACCCACCTCCGCTCGGTGTAATTAGAGATACCTTATACGAATGGTCTTTATTAGTGTACCATGAATTATTTTTTCGTCAAAATGGCAGGGGAGCGTGACCGGTGCAGCGCGTTTGATGCTGCTCATGGAAATTACTGCTGCCTGTGGAGCAGCGCCGCAAGCCGGCGCATGCCGCTGTTGATCTCGGCTGCGTTGAAACCGGCGTAGCCGAGCAGCAGACCCGGACGCGGCAGCGGTTCGATGCAGAAATCGGAAACGGGTGTGAGCTCAAGCCTGTGCTGCGGGGCTGTCTGCAGCAGCGCCTGGATGTCGATCTCCGGCGGCAGCCACCCGATGCAGTGCAGGCCGGCCGTCGGCACCTGGATCTCCAGCGGCAGGCCCCGTGCCGCTTCCAGCAGGGCGGTTCGCCGCCCGGCATAGCTCCGGCGCATGCGGCGCAGGTGGCGGGTGAAGTGTCCGCCGGAAATAAAATCGGCCAGCAGCATCTGTTCGGGGAGCGGGGGGTGCACATCGGTCTGGCGGCGCATGGCCAGACAGGGTTCTACCAGTGCCGGAGGCAGGATGAGGTAGCCGGCGCGCAGTGCGGGAAAGAGCACTTTGCTGAAGGTGCCGATGTAGATCACCCGTCCGGCATCGTCCAGCCCCTGCAGTGCGGCCAGCGGCCGGCCGGCGTAGCGGAACTCGCTGTCATAATCGTCCTCGATCAGATACGCGCCGGTTTGCTGCGCCCAATCCAGCAGGGCCAGCCGGCGGCGCAGGCTGAGCGTCATCCCCAATGGAAACTGGTGCGCAGGGGTCAGGTAGGCCAGACGGGCATTGGGAGCGCGCTTTATCCCGGCCTCCACCACCAGCCCTTCCGCATCGAGGGGGACAGGGACGATCTGCGCCCCAGCGCCGAGAAAAGCGAGGCGCGCACCCGGGTAACCGGGGTCTTCCATCCACACGGCGTCGCCCGGGTCAAGCAGCAGGCGCGCTGTCAGGTCGAGTGCCCCCTGTGAGCCGGAGGTGATGATCACCTGCTCCGGCGTACAGTTCACCCGCCGGGCAATGGCGGCGTGGGCAGCGATGGCCTCGCGCAGCAGACGGTATCCCGCGGGATCCTGGTAGGGGAGGTCCCGGGGCGCCAGGCGGCGGGCCTGGCGGACTGCCAGACGCGACCACAGCGCGAACGGGAACAGATCCAGGGCGGGGGTATCGGAGCGGAAGGGCAGTGGCAGGCCGTCTGCTGCTTCACGAGCCGGCGGTGCCAGGGTGAGCTGCAGCCGGGCCAGCCTGCTGAGCTGGGGTACGGGACGGGGATCTTCTGTTCGCGATGCCGTGCGGCGGTCCAGGGCGGTGTCAACGGCTGGCGCTCTGAGCAGAGCTTCTGGCAGCTTGTGCGCCACGTATGTGCCGCTGCCGCGTGCACTGTCGATGTAGCCCTCGTC
This sequence comes from Chloroflexota bacterium, assembly GCA_012516075.1. Classification (GTDB taxonomy): domain Bacteria; phylum Chloroflexota; class Anaerolineae; order Anaerolineales; family UBA4823; genus JAAYXE01. The sequence goes on from JAAYXE010000115.1 coordinate 27,373, forward strand.
CATCAGCTGGCGGTATGCGCTCTGCACGGTGTTGCGCGAGATGTTCAGGCTGGCGGCCATGGCGCGCGAAGAAGGCAGTTTCGTCCCCGGTTTTAACTGGCCGTTGAGGATGGCCTGCTGCAGCTGCCGGTAAAGCTGCTGGTAAAGGGGCGCATCCAGCGCCGGAGACAGCCGGTGGTTGTCGAAGTCCATTTTCGCCTCCCCTCGATATGGATTGTCCGGGCCAGCTTTTTGCGTATAGGTTTTTCTTACAGGGAGGATGGCAGTTCCTCCAGACGATTTTGCCGTTCCAGAAATTCCCGCAGCCTGGCTCTTGACCCGGCGTTGAAATCCAGCATCAGCGCCAGGTGGCCGCCTTTTTCCATGAGTATGAAATCAGCTCCGGGGATGTTCCGGGCGCTGAATTTCCCCTGCTCACAGTCGACCAGGGTATCGTCGCAGGCATGCAGTACGAGCGCTGGAGCCTGGATGATGCCAATCAGCTCTGCAGGATATTCGGACATTTGCTGCTCCAGCAGCTGTCCGCTGCGCCGGGCGCTCATCGGCAGGATGGATTCGATGAAGGCCTGCAGCCGCGCGCTTTCTTCTCTCGAGAGCTGCTTCTGAACTTCCGCTGGGACGCCGAGCGCTGCCAGGAGTCCCTGCGGGCTCAACCGAACCAGCGACCAGAAGACGAAATCGTTCAGAAAAAGGCTGAAAAGGGCGGCCAGGACCGCCGGGCGGGGCGGTAAGGCGTGGCTGGCGGCGCTGACCAGCGCCAGGGATGTCGTCCGCTGCGGGTAGCGCTGCGCAAACAGCAGTGCCGAGGGGCCGCCCATCGAGACGCCGATCACACCCACGCGCTCAACATTCAGAGAATCCAGCAGGCAGGCGTAAGCATCGGCCTGACGGGCGGAGTCCGCCCCCTGCGGCGCCGGCGTCCCCAGGAAACCGAAGCGGGAGGGCGCAATCCAGCGGTAGTCCCCGCCGATGAAACGCGCAAAATACAGGCCCTGGTCGTATCCGCCGCCGGCTCCATGCACGATCAGCAGCGGCGGCCCCTCCCCGGATTCGGCGTACTGGACCGGTCCACAGGCCGTCGCAGCGATTCTGCCGCCGCTGGTAATGCGCCGGTAAGCCTGCGCCAGATCGCGGCGGTACTGCCGGCAGGCCATTCCTGCCAGCGCCGCGGCCGCCAGCACAGCCAGGCCGGTGATTTCAGGTGCCCGTCGTCTCATGTTTCTGCCCTTTGCGGATGTGTACGATGCAGTGTTGATGATGTTATCACCACCGGCGCTCAATGGTTCTCCAGATTCTGCATCTCTTCCAGGCGCCGCTGGAGGTAGGCGCGCTCGGCGGGGTTGCCGCACAGCTTGATGGCTCGCCGGTAGGCGTCCACAGCAGCTTCCCGCTGACCCGTGCGGCGCAGCAGATCGGCGCGGGCCGCGTGGTAAGGATAGTAATTTTCCGCCTCTTTATCCAGCCGCAGCAGCATCTGTAAACCCAGTTGAGGTCCTGCTGCCATGGCGACCGCAACAGCACGGTTGACTTCGACCACGACGGACGGGATCATCCCTGCCAGTGTGTCATAGAGCAGGGCGATTTGATTCCAGTCCGTCTCCCCGGCAGTGGGCGCCTGGGCGTGCAGGGCGCTGATCGCCGCCTGCACCTGGTAAGGACCGGGATCATGCAGGGCAAGGGCCCTATCCAGAACGGCAATGCCCTCCTGGATCTTCGCGGCATCCCAGATGCTGCGGTCCTGTTCGTCGAGCAGGATCAGTTCTCCTGTTTTTGTGAGACGGGCTTCCCGGCGCGAGTCGTGTAAAAGCATCAACGCCAGCAGCCCGTGAGCTTCCGCACTTTCCGGCATCAGCTTCACCAGGATGCGGCCTAAACGGATCGCTTCACTGCACAGGTCGGGGCGCGTCAGCGAATCGCCGCCCGTTGCCACATAGCCCTCATTGAAAATCAGATAAATGACGGCCAGCAGCGCCTCCAATCGTTCCGGAAGCAGATCGGCGGGCGGCACGCGATAGGGGATGCCCGCATCCCGGATTTTTCTGCGCGCCCGCGCCAGCCGCTGCGCCATCGCCGTTTCGGAAACGAGGAACGCCCGCGCCACCTCCGCCGTGGTCAGGCCGCCCAGGGTGTGCAGTGTGAGCGCAACCTGCGCCTCCAGTGCCAGGGCGGGATGACAGCAGGTGAACATCAACCTGAGCCGGTCATCGGGAAGGGATTCGTCCATATCGGGTTCCTCTTCCTCCACTACAGCGGGAATTGACGCCGTGTACTCCTCAAACCGGGACCGACGCAGGCGATCGATGGCCCGCCGTTTCGCGACCGTCACCAGCCAGGCGCCAGGGTTGCGGGGAACGCCGTCGATCCTCCAGCGTTCCAGCGCGTTGACCAGCGCGTCCTGAAGGGCGTCCTCGGCGAGCATGAAATCCCCAAGCTGGCTGATCAGGGCTGCCAGGACGCGTCCGTGTTCCTCGCGGAAAGTTTTTTCGATCTGCGCTTCGGCGGTCATCCCCAGTTCAAAACCGTGATTCATCTCTTGACCACAGGGTGATCCTCACCAGAACAGGGTGCACACAGATCAGCCTCTTCGCCTCACGCCCTGTCGAGCTATCCACATTCCTGCCGGAGGGATCGACCTGATTTACACGCGGTCTGGCGAAGAGGCCATCCGTGTCCGTTACGCTTACTCCTGTGCGATAGTTATCGAGTTCCCGTCCGGGTCGCTGAGCTGAAAAAACTTCACACCCGAACCCGGACCGTACAGGTCGTTGCTGATCTCGCCCGGCAGGACACCTTTCTCCTTGAGGGCACTGTGCGCGGCCGCAAGGTCGGGGGATGAAAGGTAGAACCCCATGGTTCCAGGCTGCGGGGGTTCATTGCTCGTCGTGCTCGACCGGGCGAGCGTGATCGCCGCCCCGCCGCCGGGAAGGTTGAGCGTAACCCACCAGTTATCGTCATCGATGCGGTAGTCTGCTGCGACCTCCAGGCCCAACTTTTCAGCATAAAACTCCCTGGCCTTATTCATATCCCCGACCACGACCGAGATCATGGTGAGCTGGTTGACTGCCTTCATTTTCTGGCTCCTTTCCATCGATAAGCTAAATTGACATTTTCTCCAGATGCCGTATGGGGAATTCCGGAGTGACAGGCCAGGGGTCATAACGACCCTTATACTGCTGGCCCCTGCTGTGAAGATGTCCCCGCTCATCAGGCGCGGAATTCTGCTCTGCGCTAAATGTACTGGCTGGTGATCGAATGGCTGGCTTTCTTCAAATCCGCCGGCGTGCCTTCAAACAGCACCTGTCCTCCGCGGCTGCCGCCCTCCGGCCCCAGGTCGATCACCCAGTCTGCATTGCGCACCACGTCCATGTTGTGCTCGATCACGATCACCGTATTGCCGCCGTCCACCAGCCTGTTGATCATCGCCAGCAGGTGGGCGGTATCCGACTTGTGCATACCGGTTGTGGGCTCGTCCATTACGTAAATGCTGCCCTGTTTGTGAAGCTCACTGGCCAGCTTGATGCGCTGGGCTTCACCGCCCGAGAGCGTGTTGAGCGGCTGGCCGAGCGTCAGGTAATCGAGGCCCACGTCGTTCAGCGTCTGCAGTTTGCGTTGAATCTCGGGCTGGTCAAAGTGGGCCAGCGCCTGCTGAACGGTCATATCCAGGACTTCGGCGATGGATTTGCCGTTGAGTTTATACTCCAGCACCTCATCTTTGAAGCGCCGGCCGCGGCATACCTCGCAGGGCGATTTTACACTTTCGAAGAATGAGAGGTCGGTGTACACCACGCCAAGGCCCTGGCAGTTCTCGCAGGCGCCCTTGGAGTTGAAGCTGAACAGGCCTGCATCTACGCCGTTTGCCCTGGCGAAAGCTTTGCGCACATCGTCCATTATGCCGGTGTACGTGGCCGGGTTAGAGCGCGAAGAGACGCCCACGGCCGACTGGTCGACCAGGATCGCCTCAGGGTACTGGCGCATGAACGCTTCAATGATCAATGAACTCTTGCCCGAACCGGCCACGCCGGTCACCACCGTCAGCACGCCGACGGGAATTTTCACGCTCACGTTCTTGAGGTTGTTGACATTCACATTGCTCAGCTGAAGGTGCTGATCTGCTTTGCGGAACTCCTTCTTAATGGGCATGGACTCCTTCATGAACCTGCCGGTCAGGGTATCCGCTTTGAGCAGGCCGTCATAGCTGCCTTCGTACACAATCTCGCCGCCCTGGCTGCCGGCCTGCGGGCCGACGTCCACAATGTGGTCGGCCACCTTGATCACATCGGGGTCATGCTCGACTACCAGGACCGTGTTGCCTTTATCGCGCAGCTTCAGCAGCATCTCATTCAGACGGTGCACATCACGCGGGTGCAGCCCAACGCTGGGCTCGTCGAAGATGTACATTACATCGGTCAGGCTGCTGTTCAGCTGCTTGACCATCTTGACGCGCTGGGCTTCTCCGCCCGAGAGCGTGTCGGTCTCACGGTTGAGGGAGAGGTAATCCAGGCCGATGTCAATCAGGTTCTGCAGGCGCTCCACCAGGCTGTCCACCATCGGGCCGGCCCGGGGATCCCGGATGTCCCGGATCACGTTAATCAATTCGCCTACTTCCATCGCAGCCATTTCGGCGATGTTGTAACCTTTGATCCTGCAGTTCAGCACCCTCGGGTTGAGACGGGCTCCTTTGCAAGCCGGGCAGGGGCCCTCGGTGAGATACTGGGCAATTTTTTCCTGCGTGCGCTGCGAACGGGTTTTCAGATCGCGCTCTATGTAGGAGCGGGTGAAACTTGTGATCACACCCATGTAGGTGCGGTTCATGTTGCCAAACCTGAATTTTTGCTCTTTACCAAAGAGCAGCAGGTCCATCTCCTGCTCTGTGAAATCCGCCAGCTTCTTGTCGTTGTCGAAGAAACCGCTGGCCGCATAGATGCTGTCGTCGAACACCGGCCCCTGGATGGCGCCTTCGTTCAGCGATTTGGATGGATCGTAGAACTTTTCGACGATGGGCTGCAGCTTGCGGCCGAGCCCGTTGCATTCCGGGCACATTCCCTGGGGATCGTTGAAAGAAAAGACGTTGGAGTAGCCAACGAAAGGCTCGCCAACCCGCGAGAACAGCAGCCGCAGCACGGTGTAGATATC
>JAAYXE010000116.1 GCA_012516075.1 Chloroflexota bacterium
CCCGCCAAATTAACCCCAAATTCCTTATTGACATTCCCGAAAAATTTGCTATCATTTCATTAGATGGAATTCCTTTTTACTGAGTGAAATAACAAAACTGCATAAGTACGGGGAGATATCTATGAACAATTCCAGATCGCTCGAGATGATTATGGAAAGCGGAGTGGTTGCCATTATGCGCTCCAAGAGCTCAGACCATTTGATGGACGCCGCCCGCGCCGTGCTGGCAGGGGGCGTCAACGCTATCGAAGTGACCATGACCACCCCGGGGGCGCTGGATGTGATCCGCCAGGCGACCAGCAGCTTCGGCCCGGACGTGCTGTTCGGCGCTGGCTCCGTCCTGGACGCAGAGACGGCGCGGGCGGCCATCCTGGCCGGGGCGCAGTTTATCGTCTGCCCTACCTTCAACCCGAAGACCGTCGAGATCTGCAAGCGGTATTCGGTACCGGTGATGCCCGGCGCCTACACACCCACCGAGATCCTCAACGCCTGGGAGGCAGGCGCTTCGATGGTGAAAGTGTTCCCGGCCAGCGTGGGAGGGCCGGCCTATATCAAGGCGGTCAAGGCGCCGCTGCCGCAGGTGCGCCTGGTGGCGGTGGGCGGCGTGGACCTGAGCAACACGGCCGATTTCATCCGCGCCGGGTGCGAAGTGGTCGGCGTAGGCGGCGAACTGGTCAACCAGAAGCTGCTGGACGCCAGGGATTTCGACGCCATCCGCGAACGAGCGAGCAAGTTCCGCCAGGAAGTGGAAAAAGGACGCCAGAAGTAGACCGGCTGGGGACGCTGTGTCCCCCAGCCGGTCGTTTTCACGGAGCAGTACCATGATCGAACGGCACGTGACTTTCACCGTCCATCCGGAAAAATGCGAACAGTTCGAAAAGCTGTTCATCGAGGAATACCGCCCGGCCATGGCGAGCATGCCGGGCTTTGTCAGCGTCGGGCTGCTGCGCGAACAGGAGGATCCCCACAAATTCCAGATGGTGATCCGGTTCGAATCGGCCGAGGCTGCGGCCGCATGGCGAGAGTCGGACAGGCACAAGGCCCTCTCGCCCCGGTTGAAGGCTCTGTATTCAGAGAGCCAGCTCAAAGTTTACGATGTGGTTGCATAAAACATGACCCCACAGTCAGAAAAGGGAAACGAAGCTCGATATAACATCCGCGTCCTGGACCGGGCGATCAGCATCCTGAAGCTGCTCTCGGACGGCAAACCGCGCACCCACCTGGAGGTGAGCGAGGGGATCGATCTCAGCCCGAGCACAACCTTCCGGCTGCTCGCCACCCTCTCCTATCACAACTACGTCAAGCGGGATGAGAAGACCAACCGGTACACGCTGGGGCTGGCCTGCCTCGAGCTGGCTCACGCCTATCAGGCCAGCAACGATCTGCGCCGGGTGGCCCTCCCCGAGCTGGAAGCGCTGCGCGACGACGTCAAAGAAACCGTCCACCTGGCCATCCTGGACCAGATGGAGATCGTCTATGTGGAGAAGCTGTCGGGGCTGCACGCCATCGGGATCATGTCGTCGCGGGTTGGCGGGCGCGCCCCGGCCTACTGCACCGGGGTTGGCAAGGTCCTGCTGGCCTACGCCAAACCAGAGCAGGTGAAGGAACACTATCAGAAAAACGGCCTCATCCGGTTCACCGACACCACCATTACCGACTACAAGAAGCTTGAAGCCGAGCTGAGGTCGATCCGCGAGAACGGCTATGCCTTCGACCGCGGCGAACACGAACACGAGGTGCGCTGCGTTGCAGCCCCCATCTTTGACGTCAGCGGGGAAGCGGTCGCCGCTCTGAGCATCTCCGGCCCGCGCGACCGGCTGGAACCGCTGGAAGAAAATTACGAGCTGGTCGAGAAAGCCAGGCAGACAGCCGGACGGATCTCGAGGCAGCTGGGCTACCAGCCAGCACAGGGGTCGCAGGCCCTTGTGAGCAGTGATCATCGATAGACGAGGGAGAAGATGCGTAAAATTATTAACCCGCGCCATCCCGGACCATCACCGGAAATCCTTCAAGGCTTCAAAGATCTGCTCAGAATTTACAGCCCTTCCTGTGTGGTCGCCGACTCGCAGGAACGGGCGGGCGTGATGCGCTCTTACATACGGCCGCTGACACCCGACGCCCGCTTCGTCGGCCCGGCCCTGACCGTGCGGCTGGAGCCGGGCAACCAGGTCGACTGCCTGGACGCCCTGTCGGTGGCGCAGGAAGGGGACGTGATCGTGGTCGATGCGGCCGGCGAAACCGAGACCTCCATCTGGGGCGGGCTGATGTCGGGCCTGTGCCAGATGAAGGGCGTGGCCGGGGCCGTGGTCGACGGAGCGATCCGCGACACCGACGAGACCCGCGACCTGGGCTTCTTCATTTTCTCGAAGGCTATCGTGCCGCGCTCTACACACACCCCTTATTCGGGGCGGATGGAGCCGATCGAGATCAACGTCCCGATCCAGTGCGCCGGGGTCGTCGTGCGCCCTGGCGACCTCGTGCTGGCGGATGAGGTCGGCGTGGTGGTCATCCCGCTGGAAAACGCCGCCGAGGTGCTCGAAAAAGCCCGCGAGCAGGCGGTTAAAGAGGAAATGACCCGCGCCAAGATCCGCGAAGGCAAAACCGTCGAGGAACTGCTCGCCGAGTTCGGCAGGCTGTAAACCCGGCGGTCTCAGGCAGTGAAAACTGAGAGAGTAAGGAGGGCAGATATGGATCAAACCCGATTAGAGCGCTTGCAGAAGATGATGGCCGGGGAAGACCTGGCTGCGCTGGTGTGCCGGCTGTCCGAAAACGTGGTTTACCTGACGGACTACTGGCCGCACCACGGCTTTTCCGTGGCTGTCCTGCCGCGCGAAGGGCGCCCGCTGGCGCTGGTCCCCGAGGTCGAACAGGAGTATGCCGAGCAGAGCTGGGCGGAGGTCACGCCCTTCGGCTGGGGCCTGCTCAAAGACGGAGACATGTACGTCAGCTTCCGCAAGTGGCTGCAGGAGCTGGTCCAGAAGCTGGGCCTGAAGGGCAAAAAGATCGGCGTCGAAAAGAGCTTCGAGATCACCGGGCCCACCTACCGGGCAGCCGAGCCGGTGGTGCCGGCCGGGCCCTGGCACAGCCTGCTGGAAGATGTGTTCGCAGAGAGCGAGCTGGTGGACGCCAACGACCTGCTCAGCACCGCCAAGGCGATCAAAGGCGAATACGAGCTGGAGAAAATGCGCATCGCCAACGAGATCGCCGAAATGGGCATCCGCTACGCTCTCGAGAAGCTGGAGCCGGGCATGACCGAGGCCCAGGTTGGAGCGCTGATCGAATACAAGATCCGCGCCGATGGGCCGGGCTGCAAAGGTGCCAGACTGGTGCGGGCCAGTGCCGAGGTGGCCGCCGGGCCGGTGGACAGCACCAAAGGCACCCTGCTGATCCCATCAACCGGCTACCAGCTTAAGGAAGGCGATTTTGTGATGGTCGAACTGGCCACGGTTGTGGACGGCTACTGGTCCGACCTGACGCACATGGCAGTGGTCGGCGAACCGAGCGACCGCCAGAAGGAAGTGTACAACACTGTGCTCGAAGCCCAGCAGGCCGCCGCCGCTCTGATGCGCCAGGGGGCAGCTTTCACCGATCCCGACCGCGCGGCCCGCGAAGTGCTGGAAAAAGCCGGGCTGGGCGAGTACTTCGTCCACATCACCGGCCACGGGGTGGGCTTCCGCTATCACGAGTTCATCCCGGTGCTGGCGCCCGGGCTGGAAGGCGTGCTCGAAAAAGGGATGGTCAGCAGCGTCGAGCCGGGGGTCTATATCCCCGATTTCGGCGGTGTGCGCATTGAAGACAACGTCGCGGTGGGCGAGTCGGGCCCGGTCTTCCTCTCCACACCGCGTGAACCGTGGTAAGCAGCGCGAATGCGTCCACTCAAGACCAGAGGAGATATAAAGAAGCAGTGACAACATAAGAACACCCGCCAACAATCAAAAACCCGTTGTGTCCTTTGTGTTTAGTGATCGAAAGGAGGATAAGCTATGACCTTCGATAATCAAGTTGCCATCGTCACCGGCGCGGCAAAGGGCATCGGTTAGGGAATAGCTAAAGTTTTCAGCCAGAAAGGCGCTAAGGTAGCGGTCGTCGACTGGGATGAGGAGAACGGCCGGAAGACAGCGGACGAGCTTTGCGCGCAGGGGGGCGAAGCAATTTTCGTCCGCTGTGATGTTTCTAACGAAGAACAGGTCAAGGCGATGATCGACACCGTCGTGCAGACCTTCGGCCGCCTGGACATCCTGGTCAACAACGCCGGCGTCGGCGTGTACAAATCGGTCCTGGACGCCAGCAGCGAGGACTGGGACCACTGCCTGTCGGTCAACCTCAAAGGCGTGTTCCTGTGCTGCAAATATGCCATCCCGCACATGCAGAAGCTGGGCAAAGGGGCGATCGTCAACATCTCGTCGGTCCACTCCTACGCCACGGTCAACGGGGTGGCGCCCTATGCTGCTTCGAAAGGCGGCATCACGGCGCTGACCCGCAACCTGGCCATTGACTACGGGCCTACCATCCGGGTCAACGCCATCGCTCCCGGCTGGGTGCTCACGCCGCTCATCCAGAGCATTTTCGACAGCTACGATGATCCGGCCGAACAGCGCCGCCAGGTGGAACAGCGCCAGGTGATGAAGCGCATCGGGGTTCCGGAAGATATCGGCTACGCTGCAGCATTCCTGGCCAGCGACGAAGCATCGTTCATCACCGGCACGCAGCTCTTCGTAGACGGCGGACTGACGGCACAGCTCGAATCCTGGTAGCGGAGGGGGGCCGCCATGACTGAGGGGACAGCTATGATCAACATCACCCAGGATGACCTGAGCGAGTTCGCTGGGAAAGGGCCGGCGTTTGTCACCTTTGGCGAAACCATGATTCGCGACACCCCGGCCGATTACCAGCGCCTGGAGATGACGCGGCAGGTGCTGCGCTCGCTGGCCGGCAGCGAACTGACCCTGGCGATGACGCTGGCGCGCTTCGGCATCCCCACGGCCTACATCACCCGCGTGCCCGATAACCCCTACGGCTGGATGATCCGTGATACAGCCCGCAGCCAGGGGATCAACACAGATTATTTTGTCTGGGCGCCCAAGACCGAACCGGTTGGGCGCCTTTTGTATGAACTCGGGCGCACCCCGCGCAAGAGTGTGGCCTATTACCAGCGCATGTACTCCGCAGCCAGCCGGCTGGGCGCCGGCATGGTGGACTGGGGATGCGCCCTGCAGGACTGCCGGCTGTTCCACACCTCGGGCATCACGTTCGGGCTGGCCTACCACAGCAAGTATGAGAAAAACTATCTGCTGGAGGCGTTCCACGAGGCCATCGCCGCCAAACCAGCCGGCTGCCTGGTGGGGCTGGATTTCAACTACCGCGGCACCCTGTGGAGTCCGGAACAGTGCCGCACGGTAATGACCCCGATTGTGCGCGACCATGTCGACGTGCTCATCACCACGATCGAGGATATGGCCAAGCTGTACGGCATCGGCTGCGGGCAGTACAGCGCCGAACAGATCGACAAGGGCAATATCGGCCCGCTGACCGACGACGATATCAAGGCCTTCGCCGAAGAGGTGGGCGAGCGCTTCTGCACCCGCATCGTCGCCATCACCATCCGCTACCCGGATTCGTTCGAACAGCACCGCTGGGAAACCGCAGCGATGGACTCCGAGGGCAATTTCGTGCGCTCGCCGGCGGTCAAACCCATCGTGCTCATGGACCGGCTGGGCGGGGGCGACACCTGGAACGGCGGCTTCTATTACGGACTGCTGACGGCCGGCTTCAACGCCGCAGGGCTGGAGAAAGGCCTGCGCGTGGGCGACGCTGCGACGCGCATCAAACAAACCCTGATGTTCGACCTGCCGATCGTCACCAAGGCGGAGGTCCAGGACCTGATCAAAGCCGACGCTGTCGGCGGCGGAAAGCGCGTGGAGCGCTGAGGAAACACCCACTGCGACACTGTCTGCGAACCGCCCTCTGGACGCTGAGGAGGTGAGCCGATCCAACTCATAAGACGGGACCACATACCTGACAAAGTGAAGAACGGTCTGGATCGAACGCATTCGCATGATCGCATAAGGAAGGAGAATGCCAAATGAAACGGAGCATCGGGTTAATCATCTGTTTTCTGGTAGCGGCCAGCCTGCTCCTGGTTGCCTGCGCTGGCCGGCCGGCGGAGTCGACCGCTCCACAGCAGCAGCCGGCTTCGGCTCAGCAGCAGCCCGCAGCAGCCTCCGACGAGGAGTACATCTATGTCTCGGCGATGGGGAACCTGGAATTCTTCAACGCCCATAAATACGGCTGGAAGTGGGCTGGCGAGGTGCTGGGCGTTACGACGACGTACGTCGGCCCGGCGGAATACGACATGAATGCCATGGTCGCGGCTTTCGACCAGGCGATCGCCAAGCAGCCCAAGGGCATCTGCGTGTTCGGCGTCGAACCGGTCCTGGTCCCCTCGATCAACAAAGCCGCCGACAACGGCATCCCGGTCGTCACCATCCTGGGCGACCTGCCCGAGTCCAAGCGGCTGGCCTTCGTCGGCTCATACCAGCGCGACCTGGGCTACACCGGCGGTAAGGCAATCGCTGAAGCGCTGGGCGGACAGGGCAAAGTCGCCATCCTGAGCATCCCCGGCGTGGGGATGTTCGATGAGCGCGAGGCCGGCTACCGCGAAGCGTTCAGCGAATACCCCGGCATCGAGGTCGTGCAGGTGGGCGACACCAAGGCCGACACGGTCACCTCGGTGAGCGTCGCCAAGGACATCCTGCAGCGGCACCCGGACCTGGCGGCATTCGTGGGCACGGTTTCCACCGGCGGGATCGGCGCCGCGACGGCTGTTGAGGAGGCCGGCAAGGTCGGGCAGGTGAAAGTCGTGGCCATGGACCGCAACTCGGACATCCTGCAGAAGATCAAAGACGGCACGCTGACCGGCACCGTCGCCCAGGATGACGCCGCCATGGCCTTCTGGTGCGCGCAGGTGCTGTATAACTACGTTCACAACCAGGCGCCGCTGACCTCCGATAACGCCAAAGCGGGCGTACGCACCGGCCCCAACAACGTCTACATGTGGGTGAACTACATCGACGAGACCAACGTCGATTACTTCCTGGCTGCCAACGAAATCTACACGAAATAAGGGCTGCGAGGGGATGCGGGCCGCAGCCTGCATCCCCTACCGGGTAGGGCCAAGATGGAAGAGGTACTCCTGGCGGAGAATATATACAAGAGTTTTCCCGGCGTGCAGGCCGTCGACCAGGTCAGTCTGCGCCTGTACCGGGGCGAGATCCTGGCCCTGGTCGGCGAAAACGGCGCCGGAAAGAGCACACTGACCCAGATCCTGGGCGGCGCGCAGAAGCCCGACTCGGGCCGGATCTTCCTGGAGGGCCGGGAGGTGTCCTTCAACTCGCCGCAGGACGCCATCCAGGCCGGCATCAGCATGGTCTTCCAGGAGCTCTCCCTGGTCTCCAGCCTTTCGGTAGCCGAGAACCTGTTCGCCAACCGCCAGCCGGTGGGCAGGCTGGATAACATCCGCTGGCGCAAGCTGTACCGCGACACGCGGGAGTTCCTGAGCCGCTTTGACCAGCACCTGGACCCCAGGCAGCCGGTGAAACAGCTCTCCATGGGCCAGCAGCAGATCCTGGAGATCTTGAAGGCCATCTCCACCGGCCCTAAGGTGCTGATCCTCGACGAGCCAACCTCCTCGCTGACCGAGAGCGAGGTCGCCTACCTGTTTAAGAACCTGCGCAAACTGCAGGCCGAGGGGATGTCGATCATCTACATCACCCACAAGCTTTCGGAGATCTTCCAGATCGCCAGCCGGGTGGTGGTGATGCGCGACGGCCGCTACATCACCGACCGGAAGGTGAGCGAGGTGAGCGAAAGCGACCTGGTGGCGACGATGGTGGGCCGGCAGATCACCAACCTGTACGGCGAGCGGTCCCGCCCGGCGCATGCAGAAGATTACTTCCGGGTGGAGAACCTGACGCGTAAGAGCAGCTTCGAGGGGATCACCTTCGGTCTGAAGCGCGGCGAGATCCTGGGTCTGGCCGGGCTGGTCGGCGCAGGGCGCACCGAGGTCGCCCGGGCAATCGTGGGCATCGACCCCAGAGATTCCGGGCGCATTACCCTGGACGGCGAGGAAATCCATATCGCCAGGCCGCAGGACGCCATCGCCAGGAAGATCGTTTATCTGACCGAAGACCGCAAAGGCCAGGGCCTGTTTCTCAGCATGCCGGTCAGAGATAACCTGATCGCTCCATCTTTGAAGCGGTTCACCCGGCGCTTCGACTTTTTGAACGCTGAAGCGATCGACCATTTTGCGCATGAGATGGTCGCCCGCTATTCGATTGCTACGCCATCGATCGACAAGAAACTGCTCAACCTGTCTGGCGGGAACCAGCAGAAATGCATGATCGCCATGTGGATGGGCATCGAGCCCAAAGTCGTCATTTTTGACGAGCCCACCCGGGGTGTAGACGTGGGCGCCAGAGCCGAGATCTACCAGAAACTGCGCGAGATCTCTTCGCAGGGTGCCGGGATCATCCTGATCTCGTCTGACCTGCCCGAGCTGATCGGGATGTGCGACCGCATTCTGGTGATGCACCAGGGAAGGATTCAGGGAGAGGTGCAGCGCGAGGACTTTTCCGAGGAGCTGATCCTCTCGTACGCCGCCGGGCTCAACGGCGCCGCCCGCGCCGGGCAAGTTCAGTAAAGGAAGGTGGACAGATACGGTATGCAGATGAACGCAAGCCTTACACGCACACTCCGAAACCTGGCATCGTTCCGGGAATTCTCTCTGCTGGCCGTCCTGATCGGGTCCGCGATCGTCATGGCCTTCGTCTCCGATGTGTTCCTGACCAGGGCCAACGTGGAGGCCATCCTGCTGAGCCTGTCGGTGGAAGGGACCATCGCGGTGGGCATGGCCATCCTGCTGATCTCGGGCGGGCTGGACCTGTCGGTTGGCTCGACGCTGGCCTTCACCGGGGTGGTGACGGGGTTAGCGCTGATGAATTTGAACCTTCCCGCACCGCTGGCGATCCTGCTGGGCCTGCTGGCCGCGCTGGGAGTCGGGCTGGCGAACGGCCTGCTGGTGGCCAGATTGAAGATCAACCCCTTCATCACCACCCTGGGCATGATGATCACTGTGCGCGGCCTGCTGCTCGTCCTGGCAGAGGGCAGGGCGGTGCTGAACCTGCCCCAATCCTTCACCGTGGTCGGCCAGGGGCGGCTGTTCGGGGTGCAGTACCCGATCTACATCATGCTGGTGCTGGTAATCATCGGCGATATTGTGCTGCGCAACTCACGCTTCTTCCGCCAGTCGTACTACATCGGCGGTAATGAGAAGGCGGCCCGCCTCTCCGGCATCAACGTCGACCTGGTGAAGATTTTCAATTACTGCCTGGTGGCGCTGCTGGCGGGCATCGCAGGGATCATGATCACCGCCCGCTTCGGTTCAGCCTCCGTGCCGGTCGGCTCGGGAGTGGAACTGCGCGTCATCACGGCCGCGATCATCGGCGGAGCCAGCTTGAGCGGCGGTGAGGGTTCGGTTCTAGGAGCATTTCTGGGCGCTCTGTTCATGGCCGTGCTGGCGAACGCCCTGAACCTGCTGGGGGTGGATGTCTACTGGCAGAACCTGGTCACCGGGCTGATCCTGATCATCGCCGTCGTGGTGGATGTGCTCAACGAACGCAGAAAGACCCTGCAGGGCTAGAAAGGAGGCCGCACGACTCATCTTATGACCATCACCGGACTGTAACCAGCTTGAGACCTGTACAAACCCTATCCAACGATTCGGAGGAGGACAGCAGATGAAGAAAATCTTTAGCCTACTGGTTGCCCTGGCTTTAATCCTGTCGGCCTGTGCCTCGCCCACAGCAGCCCCACCGGCAGCACCTCAGGCGACGGAGCCCCCGGCAGCGCCGGCAGAGACCGAGGAAGCGGCTGAAGTCCCTACAACCGGCGACTATCAACTACCCGAGGGGGCGGAGGGGATCATCCCGCTGGAGGAAGGCTCGCAGGCAACTACTCCGGTAGCCTACAAGCCGGGTGATCCGATCAAGGTCGCTTACATGCCGCCGGCCACGGAGTTCAACTACTACATGGCGATCGGAGAGGGCATCAAAGCCCTGGCTGCCGAGAAGGGCGTGGAGACCTTCATGCTGGCACCACAGAGCGGGTCGGACATCGCCACGCAGATGAAGATGCTGCAGGACGTGACCACCCAGGACGTGGACGCCATCATCCTCTCCACCCACGACGAGAACGCCGCGGCCCCACTGGTGAAACGAGCTGTAGATCAGGGCATCGCTGTGGTGATCGTCAACTCCGACATCGCCTCCTTCCCCACCCCGGTGCCTGCGGTCGTCGGCTACGGCCAGCGCAAGGGCACCCGCAAGCTGGGTGAGTATGCCGCCCAGATGGTGGGCGGGAAAGCCAACGTGGGCGTGCTCGAAGGCCTGCCTGGCTACCACTCCACCGAACGCATCGGCGGCTTCCTGGACGCCTTCGCTAACTACCCCGACATGAAGATCATCGCCACCCTGCCGACCGAGTGGAACGTGGAGACCGGCAACAAGGCGATGATGGACATGATCCAGGCACACCCGGAGATCAACCTGGTGGTGACCGCCAACGATTACATCGCCATGGGTGCTGCCAAGGCCGCCGAAGCCCTGGGCCGCACCGACATCCTGATCTTCGGTAACGACGGCGACACCGCCGGCCTGGAAGACATCGCTGCCGGTCGCTGGACCGCCACCCAGAACACCACGCCCTTCATCATGGGTAAGGTCACCCTGCAGGTGGTCCTCGACATCCTGAACGGCACCTTCCCTGGCGGCTGGGTCGAGACCCCCTCCATCACCACCGACCAGAACAACGTGCTCTCCTTCCTGTGCCAGCCTGAGAC
>JAAYXE010000117.1 GCA_012516075.1 Chloroflexota bacterium
CACACGCCCGGGTGCCCCCCTCACCCGGGCGTGTGATCTTTAATCTCAAAATCCTGGTGGTGCCGGTTTACCCTGCTGAATGCCGCGCCAGATGCGCACCGAAGTAGGCGGCGCGAATTTCCACTCGGGATTGGTATTGCCTGCCTTCAGGAATCCGCAACGAAAGTTTTATTGATATTATTCGTAATTTGAGTAAGATAGAAACAGCAGATGGCTGGGTGCCCCCCTCACCCAGTCATCTGCTGCTTTACCGGGCGAGAATGTGCTGGCTGGTCTGTTTACGAGCGGGCGATGCGCTCCAGAGCTTCGCGCAGCCTGGTGATCTCGGATACGGTGTTGTAATGTACCGGGCCAACCCGGATCATCCCCCCACGGTCTTCCAATCCCAAACGCTCTGTCACTGCCAGGGCGTAATAGTTTCCATCCCACACGTAAATCCCTTCCTGGTTGAGCTTTTCGGCCACTCTGCGCGGCTGCCCGCCCTTCATGGCGAAGGACACGGTAGGAACGCGTTCTTCCAGCCGGCGGACGTTGGACAGGCCGTAGACCTTTACCTCAGGGATTTCGGCCAGCGACTCAAGGAGCGCGCGGCTGAGCTGGTATTCATAGGCGCGAATGGCCGCCATAGCCTGTTTCAAATGCAGTCTGCGGCCTTTAAATTTTTCCCGGTACTGATCCAGATGGTCCTCGCCAAAAGACACCCCTAACCACTCCAGATATTCCAGGGCGCCCAGCACCCCGGCGATCCCTTCATGGTTTTGTGTCCCGGTCTCAAATTTGCCGGGTGGTTTATCCGGCGCGGGTCGAACCTTATAAGCGGGCAGTTCTTCCAGCAGGTCGTAGCGACCGTACAGCATGCCTGCGTGAGGCCCAAAGAATTTATAGGCGGAGCAGACCAGGAAGTCGCACCCCAGCGCCTGCACATCAATGGGACCGTGCGGCGCATACTGGACAGCGTCCACATACACCAGCGCCCCGGCTTCGCGCGCCATCGGAATGATGCGCTCCAGCGGGTTGATCGTCCCTAAGGAATTGGATGCATATCCAACCGCCAGCAGGCGCGGACGGTTCTCCAGCGCGGCTTGCAGTTCTTCCAGGTTGAGCGTACCATCGGAGGGATGAAAATCGACCCAGCGGACGATGCAGCCGCGTTCATTGGCCGCCAGCACCCAGGGGGTGATATTGGCGTCATGATCCAGCCGGGTGACCACGATTTCGTCACCGGGATTCCAGGACCGGGATATGGAACGGCTCATCTGGAAGGTGAGCGTGGTCATATTCGGCCCGAACACAATTTCCTCAGCGCGCGGCGCGTTCAGAAAGTCGGCCACTGCCTGGCGGGCTTCATCCAGTACGGCATCGGAGCGGATGCTGGTATGAAAAGCTCCTCCGTGGTTGGCGTTGTGTTCGGTTAAATAGGCCAGCATCCGGTCGATGCTGGCCTGCGCGATCTGCGTGCCGCCCGGGTTATCGAAAAAAATGGCCTGGCTTTGCAGCGCGGGGAACTGCTCTCGAATGAGGGCGAGGTCGAGAGGCATAAGACCTCCATGCAGAGAATCAATTTATCGAGCCGGCTTATAGATTTCTGGCGATCTGCTCTACTTGCTGCAGTTCGTCAGGAGTATTGACGTTCATGAATGCCAGATTCTGGGGATCGTAGAGCTGGATTTCCTCCGGCAGCAGGATGCGCACATTGGCACGTTCAAACCACGCATCCACGCGCCATTTGCCCTCCTGCAGGGCCTGCCTGGAATATTCCAGGCACGAAGCCTTGCGGTATACCGCATGAAAAGGTTCCAGCCCGTGATCTGTCCTGGGGATCACCGCATCATAGGCCGAATCGACCAGCATGTTTTTCTGTGCCTGCAGCAATAATGGATTGACAAAAGGCATATCACAGGCAATTACCCCCACCAGAGGATGAGAAGCGGCATCCAGAGCTGTGTAAAGCCCCCCCAGTGCGCCGCGCCCCGGCTCCCGGTCTGTAAACAGCGGAATACCCAGGAACTGGTAGTGTTCTGGCTGATTGGTCGTAATCAGGATTTCATCGGCAATCGGGTTGATCCGGGCGATAATGCGCTCGATTAAAGTCTGTCCCAAAAAAGGGAGCAGGGCTTTATCCCGTCCCATTCGTTTTGACATCCCGCCTGCCTGAATCACCACTGTAAGCATGGGTTGATTATAATAAGAAATGAACGGCTTTTATTGGTTGGATTCGAGAGAAGTGGAGTAAACAGGATGACTTCCCTGGCTGAAATTTTAGACCCAATGACGGTGGAAGGGGCGCTGTATGAAACCCTTCCAGACGGGGCTGTGCGCTGTTATGCCTGCGGCCACCGCTGTCTGATCCGTGAAGGCAGGCGAGGGATCTGTCAGGTGCGGTTCAACCAAGGGGGGAAACTGCGTGTGCCCTGGGGGTATACGGCTGCGCTTCAGGTAGATCCTGTCGAAAAGAAACCCTTTTTCCATATCCTCCCCGGTACCGACGCGCTCACCTTCGGCATGCTTGGCTGTGATTTCCACTGCGCTTACTGCCAGAACTATTTGACCTCACAGGCCATGCGCGACCCTGCATCGGACATTGCTGCGGCGTTTATTCGCCAGACAACCCCAGAGCAGCTCGTGGCATATGCCCTGCAGAGCGGGGCAGGTGTTGTCGCTTCATCCTATAACGAGCCGCTGATCACGGCCGAATGGGCGGTGGGTATTTTCAAGGAGGCTCAGGCCGCAGGGTTGAAGTGTGTGTTCATATCGAACGGCAACGCTACACCCGAGGCGCTGGCCTATTTGCGCCCTTATCTGGTCGGTTACAAAGTGGACCTGAAAACCATGCAGGATCGCCAGTACCGCCGGCTGGGTGGTGTGCTCAACCATGTGCTCGATACCATCCGTATGGCGCACGAGGCCGGCCTGTGGGTGGAAGTGGTGACCCTGGTCGTGCCAGGGTTCAACGACAGCAGCGAAGAACTGATGGACGCAGCCCGCTACATCGCCTCCGTATCTCCCGATATCCCCTGGCACGTAACCGCGTTTCATCCCGACTACAAAATGATTGCCCCGCCGCCTACTTCGGTCAAAACGCTGATCCGTGCCGCCGAAATTGGGCAGGAGGCGGGTTTGAACTACGTGTATGCCGGAAACATCCCCGGCAGGGTTGGCGATTATGAGAATACGCGCTGCCCGGGCTGCCAGTCGCTGCTGATCGAGCGCTACGGGTACGTCATCAGGCGCTATTCCATCACGGCGGAAGGCACCTGTCCGCAGTGCGGAACAGCTGTCCCCGGTTTATGGAGTGACCGGCCCGAGACGGTGCGTACAGGGGGGCCAGGTTTCCCCCGCCGCGTGGCCCTGCACAGGTGAAGCGGGCTCAGGGCTGGCGGTGGATGGTCGCGCGGACGACGTAGCGGTTCTGCGCACCGAAGCGGTACTTGTATTCCTCGCTGCCGCGCATGAAGTCGAAAGCCCTGCGGCCGTTTTCGTTCGCCCACTTCAGCAGGTAGCCCAGTAACACCCAGCCTGGAGACAGTTCTCTGAATTGGGGGTCCAGACCCGAATTGTAGACCCAGATCGTGCCGTTGTAATCGAAGTTCAGGTAACCGGCCGCCTTTTTTCCATCGATTTCCAGGAACGCAAGCTGCAGCCAGCCGGCATCAAAGGCTGCCCGGGCGGCGGTACGCATCTGAACCCGCATCGCTTCGGTGAGAAAGCTGCGCTTATCCGGGTCGTGGGCCATTAACGCCAGAAAGTCCTCAATCTCAGCTTCCAATCGTCCGGCATCGTCGACAAAATACCAGCGCACGGGGAATGGACCGGTCTCTACGCGACGGATTTTCCGGCGGATCTCGTGGCGTTGTTTTTTATCAATCCCGGCCAGATAAGTTTCCCAATTACCGGGGAGTGAGATCACCGGGCAGGGCTGCTGCGTTTCCTCCGTGAAGTACCAGCCGCAGCGTTCGGCAGCGCGCTTCAACGCAGCCAGCGTGGGCGATCCGGCAGGGATGTTGTACCAGTCCAGCACCTGCCAGCCCAGGCCGGTGTCGGATGCGAGCTGCTCGAAGCAGGCCTCAACAAAGGCAGAGAGATCTTCTGGGGCGGCGATGAGATCCAGATAATCGGAAATCTCGATACTGCCCAGGAGCATCAGAGCTGGTTCCCCTTCCAGGTTTCGGGTGAAAAATAGTGGAGCAATGCCGGCCAGCTGCCCGTCATCTTTTCGAGCCGTGATGTTGTACAACTCCCCCTGAGACCATTCGCCGCCGCCCAGCGTTTTGTACCAGGAAGTCAGATATTCGTGACGTAAAAATGGCACATGACTTGCACTGTTCTGCAGGAGTTCGTTCCATTCTCCGGCTAAAGGTTCCAGCTCCTTTAGAGAGCGCAGTACATTTAGATGCATATATCTCCGACGAATTGCTGTTTTGGCAGAATGATTGTGCGTTGGGTGGATGCTTACCGGAAGGCAGGTGAGGCTTTCTGCACGCCCAACAACTTGCATTTTACCAGTATAATGTTTCACAGGCCGTTCCAAACGTCGTGTTTGGGATACATCATAAGAAATGACTTGCAGAACGGCTGGTTGAGAGGATCGAATCGTCCTGGTTTAGAGCGTGATAACGTCCTATGACCCTTCCTTTTGATATTAATTTACTGTCTTTTTACCGCCAGGTGGGCAAAGATATCCCGGAGCTGCCCGGTCTGTATATTGCCGAAATGCCGCGCCGGCCAGCGCGCAGCCGCAGCAGCGACCGGTTGATTCTGTATCTCAGCCTGGCCGGTAACGATCCTCTTTCCTCCGGAAAACTTGAACAACTCCTGGCTCAACTCGCACACACGTATTACCGCACTTCTGGCTCTGTAACCGCTGCGCTGCGTACGGTGGCAGAATTACTCAACCACAGCCTGCTGGAGCGCAATGTTCGCAGCGCGAACAGCGGCCGCCAGTCGCTCGGCTGGCTGACGCAGGCGGTGTTTCGCGGTGAGCAGTTCTATCTGGCGCAGTCAGGCCCGGTGCACGCCTTCCTGTCCATTGGCGGCGAACTGCAGCATCTGTACGATCCCCAAATATCCGGGCGCGGGCTGGGTCTCAGCCGCACAACGCCGGTCCGCTATTTCACGGCTTCGCTGCAACCAGGTGACACCATACTGCTGGCGGCACAGCCCTCCCCCGGCTGGAGCGCCGGGTCGCTCACCGGCCTGCATGCGCAGCCGGTTGAATCCATCCGCAAGCGATTGCTCAGCCAGGCAGATCTGGAATTAAACGCTGCACTTCTGCAGGTGCGTCAGGGTACGGGCAAAATTCACTGGATCCAGTTTAAACCGGCTGGAGAACCGCTCGCTCCAGCGGACCCGGTGCGCGCGAGTGAGAGCCCCAACCTTCAGCAGCCTCCGGCTGTGAATCAGAACCAGATGGAAACGCTGGCCGCCGTCGAACTTCCTGCAGCGGTCGAGCAGCCTGAGGCTCCAGCACCGGAAGTTGGCCCGCTGGCTCCCTCTCCTGATGGGGGCAGTACAGAAACGATTCCCACTGCTGCCGAATCTTTCCGTACAGCCGCTCCATCGAGTGCTGCGGCAGAAAGTCTGCCTGCACGGCAGGGCACCGGGCCGGTTGAACTGCGGGCTGGCGCTTCCATTTCAGGATCAAATCCACGCGTTCAGGTACAAAATATACCGAAGGCCGCCCCTGCCGATGCTGGAAACCGGGTGGTGACCGGACCGGCGCCTGCGAACGCGCAGACCGCGCGGCCGGAGGCCGGGGTAAGCAGCGAAGACGTGGTGCGCACACTGAAGAAAGCCGGACAGCCTTTTGCGACGACATTTTCAGCCCTGGTGAGCGCCATCCGCACCCTGATCGTACGGATGCTCCCTGATGAATCGCTTTTCACCATTCCATCATCTGCAATGGCGCTGATTGCCATCGCTGTTCCCGTGGTGGTTGTGGCTGTTGCTGGAACGGTGTATGTGCAGAGAGGAGTGACGGCTCAGTATCAGGCATTTATGGAACAGGCGAAGGTTGCTGTCGCACAGGCAGAAGCACAGACCGATCCGATGACGCAGCGTGTGGTCTGGGACGCTTCGCTGCAGTTGATCGATAAGGCCGAATCCTACCGCAGCACCGAAGAATCGCGCGACCTCCGGCTGCGCGCACAGAATGCACTGGACAGTTTGAACCTGGTCAAGCGCCTGGGCTTCAGCGCAGCCATCACCGGCGGTCTGCCGGATAACGTCTCCATCACCCAGATTGTCGCCGGCGATGAAGATCTGTATTTGCTGGACGGGAATCAGGGAAATGTTCTGCGTGCACGGGCGACAACCAGCGGCAAGTATGAACTGGACAATACCTTCCAGTGCGGCCCGGCTGCAGCTGGCACCACTGGCGTTGGTCCTTTAATCGATATTGCCAATCCCCCACCAGGGAAGGTGCAGGGTGCGGTTGTTTTGGGTATGGATCAGGCCGGCACCATGCTGTACTGCTTTACCGACCGGCCGCCGCAGCCGGTGACGCTGACTCCGCCGCGCACCACCGCCAGCTGGGGAAACCTGAAGGGCTTCAGCCTGGATGTCGATCAGGACAACCTTTACGTTCTGGATCCTTCGAACAGCGCTGTATGGATTTACTGGGGTGGGGAGGCCGGGCAGGAGCCGGCGTTCTTCTTCGGTGATGATGTGCCCAATATGGCGGATGTCATCGATATCGCCGTTGACAAACGCGATCTCTACCTGCTGCACGCGGATGGGAGCATTACGATGTGTACGTACAGCAGCATGGGGGTGGCCCCGACGCGCTGCAGCGATCCGGCGATTTATGTGGATGCCCGCCCCGGGCTGGAGGGCAAGGCATTCATACCAGAGCGTCCCTTTACCCGGGTCTTGACTTCGCTGCCCCCGGATCCTTCACTGTTCCTCCTGGAACCGCAGGAGCAGGCGGTCTATCATTTCAGCCTGCGTACGCTGACATTTCACCGCCGTTTTGAACCGCAGGAGCGGTATTCGACCCGGCCGGTGACCGCCTTTGCAGTGGAGCCGCTGCGGCGCATCCTTTACGTGGCCATGGGCAATAATATCTATCAGGCGACCATGCCCTGATACGGCCGGACCATGAATTATTCAGGGAAGGTGACTGTTTGTTCACCTTCCCTGTTTTTTAATGACTGACAGCCTGTTTCGAGCACACGATTTTCGCTGAACTCACGGTGGTTATCTCTGCTTATGGCTGCTCCTGCCCGTCCGTGAACTGACCGTGCCGTACTCCCAGATCATAATGCGCTGTACGGTTACCCGGTAAAGGATGTCTTCCTCCAGAATCGTCGCTCTCGCCCCGCTGTGCGGATCGACATATTTTGCATATAAGCCTGGTTGACTCTCGCCCGTTCCTGCGGGTCACGAACCGGGGCTGCGGTCCCCTCCAGGATCAGGGCATCGTCGCCATCGCCGCCGTGCACCACAATTCCCGGCTGGGCTGCCAGGTTTTTAACTTTCTGTCCCCTGGGCCCCGACGTGAAATAGATATGCTCGCCATCCCACCAGAACCACACCGGCACGCAGTGCGGCCGGCCGTCAGGACGGGTGGTACTGACCCAGATCGAACGATAGGCCTGCAGCCAGATATCAATCTTATTCCAGGGGATAGGCCGCGCACACGGGTGAACTTTTCCATTTTCAACCTGTCTCTGTGGATACTCCCCTGTGAGTGGGCCTTTCGTTTATTCAGACAGGATGGGGCCGGTCGCTGTGAGGGTCAGTGTGACGGATGGTATGGAGGTGATTGTGGGTGTGGGAGTGGGCTGCGGCGTGTTCGTCGGCCAGGGAGTCAGCGTTGCTGCCGGACGCGGCGTGCCGGGTGTAGCGCTCACTGGCAGGCGGGTTTCCGGGACAGCAGCGGTCACCCCGGTGACGGCCGGAGACGGACTGGCCGGGTCAAAGGGTGTGGTTGTACGCAGGGCCGGCTGTGTGATGACGCTGGGGGAGGCCGGTGGGTTTGTGGCCGTTGCAGAAGGCTGCAGGATGAACCCCAGGATGCGCGGCGACCAGAGCAGGAAGGCGATGCCGCCCAGGACCAGTGCACCCACCAGCAGCAGCCCACCAACCCCCAGGCAGGCAATGCCCGCTCTGCGCGGTGTGACCGGCATGCTGACCGGCTGGGCTGCAGCAGACTCAGGGACTTCGAGCGCTACCACCGTGATATTGTCGTGCCCGCCGCGGTCATTCGCCAGCTGCACCAGCCTGTTCAGCGCATCATCCAGGCTGTAGTGATGCAGCGCGTTCAGTATCTCCTCGCTCGAAACCAGGTCCGTCAGCCCATCGCTGCACAGGACAAGCTGGTCGCCGGGCAGCAACTGCACCCCCTGGTTTGCTTCGGCCTTTACGTCATCGTCATCGGGGTGCATCCTCAGGCGCAGGTCGGGGACGACCTGCTGTTTCGAACCCAGATAACGGCGGATGACATGTGCATTGGGATGTCCCTGGGCTTCCTCCGGCGTCAGCGCTCCGTGGTCAATGGCTTCCTGAATCCAGGTGTGGTCGATGGATAACTGGTGGATCTCAGCGCTTCGAATCAGATAAATTCGTGTATCGCCAACGGAGCCCGTGTACAGGCGGTCTCCGATGATCCAGCAGCAGGCGCAGGTCGCGCCCATGCCTTTAAGTTCGTTCCGGCGCTCTGCCTGCTCGAAGATCAGCTGGCTGGCGTGGATGATGGCCTGATTGATGTCTTTAGCGGGGTCCGTTCCGCTGCTGGCTGAGATGTACTGGGTGATCGCCTCCACAGCGATCTGGGCGGCCACCTCGCCTGCCCGGTGCCCACCAATGCCGTCAGCAACGACCGCCAGGACCGAGGGGATCCTTCGCTCCTGATCCAGATGGAAAGCCGTGACTTTAAAGCGGTCCTCGTTCTTTTTGCCGCTCAGTCCCGGGTGTGTGATGGCTGCCACAAAGACATGCGCACGCTCGGCAGGTATCATTGCAGTTCGTCCTCAGCACTGGTGGTGGGCTGTTCCCCGGCACCGTTATATGCTTTTACCCCATTTCCGGAACCGTTTGCTGTTCTCCCGGGCACCGCACGGATGACGGGCTTGCGGCTGGGCCCGGGCTGCTGCAGTGTAAAGCGAAAGCTCACGCGTCCCAGGTGAATGACGTCCCCATGAGACAGGGGCGTTCCCTCTGGTCCAGCCAGGGCGTAGTTGACCCAGGAGCCCGCAGTTGAATCCTGATCGAAAAGGTAAAAAATTCCCTCCTCTGTTCGGATCAGGCGGGCGTGCAGCCCGTCGACGGAAGGGTCTGACAGCACCAGCATCGCCAGGTTGGGGTCGCTGCCCAGTGTGACTTCATCGGCGGTAATCGGGATGGGAGTGTCGGCCGAGACCGGGCTGCCTTCGGATGTGCGCGACAGAAAGGCGTGGGCGCGCGGTGTG
Organism: Chloroflexota bacterium; assembly: GCA_012516075.1. GTDB lineage: Bacteria > Chloroflexota > Anaerolineae > Anaerolineales > UBA4823 > JAAYXE01. The sequence goes on from JAAYXE010000117.1 coordinate 9,408, forward strand.
ATGCGGCGCTGCGGCCATTGAATACGGTTGACCCAACCGGGCAGGCGGCGCTCCACCCGCTTCTCTGACGGCGTTTCGCCGGCTGAGGCGGAAGGCTGCGGCAGAAACCTCCGCAGGTAGAAGTTGAAAGCCGGTTTGCGCGGCCTTCCCCAGATGTGGGGCTGGATCTGGCCGCCCATGATCAGCACCAGCAGCAGCGTGGCGCCGGACATCAGCACAATCAGCCCGACCAGGACCGGTGTATTGCTGGAAATGGCAGTCAGGGGGTTCTGGGCCGGCTGCTCGATGTTCAACTGTACAAACGTATCGATGCTCGTGCCGGTCAGACCGAGGATGTCCTCGGCCTCGACGCGCAGTGTGTGCGTGCCGTCTGCCTGATAATCGCGCAGGTTCCAGGTCAGTTCATCAAAAGGCTCTTCACGGTTTTCATCCACCAGCGCACCATCTACATACAGGCGGGTGCTGGTCAGTGCGCGCATGCGCCCATCCGGGAAGTCCACCAGTATCTGCAGATCGAGCTCTGTGGGAGTGTACTCTTCCAGCGCAATATCTTCCACTGGCCTGCTGCCGCGGTCCTGTGGAGGGACGCGCGAAACCTCTACTGGTGGGGTGATAAAGACAGGCTGCGGAGCCTGGATGTCGAGCATAAACTCGTGAGCCGGTGTTGTGATCTCTCCGGCTTCCGTAGTAATCTGCAGCGAAACCTGGTGCGTGCCGCTTTCTCGAATGGCAGAAAAATACGAGATTTGATAAATGCTTCTGAGGGGTTCGAGGAAGTCTTCAGGCTGCGGGAGATTTTCCTCACTGCTGAAAGCAGCGTAGCCGCCGCCGGTCTGGCGGGCAAATTGGGCCATTGCCTCCATGGCCGGGGTGGTAGGGGCTCCCTCCGGGACCACGGTCCAGATGGAAATCCGTACCCCCTGTTCAAGCACCGCGGGCATCAAGTTTTGAGTGGCGAGCTGGAACTGTTCCCCTTCGATGGGAGGGGTGATGAAAAGCACAGCCCTGCCCATTCCCTCACGCGGCGGCGTTTGGGCAGCAATTTCCACCGCACGGACCAGAATATCCAGGTTGGGATCAGCTTCGCGGGCATCCACCTGGGCGCCGGTCAGGGCTGCATACCAGTTCATGGGATCGGAAGTGTGCAGAAGCTCTGCACCCCCCGCAGAGATCAGGCTCCAGTCATCGATTGTCGAACCCTGGCGGTTTTTAGCCCAGGTCCCCAGCCTTTCCACCAGCAGGTCATATCTTGACTGCCCCCGGCTGTTGCGCACCGCAAACGTGGGCCCCGGGTTGATCGCAACGACAAACTGAACACCCTGGCGCAGTTCCTGGAGCGAGGCAACGGGCAGGGTGCGGCCGTCCTCGATCACCTGCACCTGGCTGCGATCCAGGCCGTGGATAAACCTCCCATTGGCATCGCGCAGATCCAGAAATAGACTGATTTGCGGGAATTTATCAATTGACAGCCCGTAGGTGGATGCGGCAGGCGCGTCCTGAGCACTTGCTGGTGAGGTTACAAAGAGCAAGCAGGCGAAAAGCAGTAATAATCCGCAAATGCGGTTAAACATGTCTGAATTTTAACATAGGTTACCGGCTGTAATTTTGCGGCTCGCCGGCTTTACCGTGCCTGCCTTCATTCCCATTCGATGGTGGCGGGCGGCTTGCTGGTGATGTCGTATACCACGCGGTTGACGCCATCCACCTCGTTAACGATGCGTTTGGCAATATGCGCCAGTAGATCAGCCGGCAGGCGCGCCCAATCGGCGGTCATAAAATCTTCCGTGGACACAGCCCGCAGGGCAATGCATTCCTGGTAAGTGCGCTGGTCGCCCATGACTCCCACAGACTGAACGGGCAGTAGCACGGCAAATGCCTGAGCAGTGCCTGTCTGATGGCCGTCTCCTGTCTGTGAATGGTGCAGGCGCAGCAGCCCGGCCTTCTCCAGTTCGCTTGTGAAGATGAAGTCCGCCTGGCGCAGGCGGTTGAGGCGTTCTCGTGTGACCTCTCCCAGGCAGCGGACGGCCAGGCCGGGTCCGGGGAAGGGCTGGCGCCAGATCAGCCGGCTGGGAAGACCCAGCGCTTCGCCTACCTGACGCACTTCGTCTTTGAACAGGTAGCGCAGCGGTTCGACAAGCTCGAAATCCATGTCTTCAGGCAGACCGCCCACATTGTGGTGGGTTTTAATGCGCTGCGCATTTGCGCGATCGGGGGCGCTGGACTCGACCACATCGGGATAGATGGTGCCCTGCACCAGGAAGCGCGGTTTCCCCAGCCTGCGGGCTTCTTCTTCAAAGGTGCGGATGAACAGTTCCCCGATGATAGCCCTTTTCTGTTCCGGGTCCGTCACACCCTTCAGCGCCGAAAGAAAGCGGTCAGCAGCATCAACCATCACCAGCTCAACACCCAGCGTTTCTTGAAGCGCCTGGCGCACCTGGGCAGGTTCATCCTGGCGCAGCAGGCCGGTATCGACAAATATGCCAACGAGCTGGTCGCCCACGGCGCGATGCACCATGGCGGTGGCCACCGAAGAGTCGACGCCGCCGCTGACGGCGGCGATCACCGCTTCATCCCCAACCTGTTTGCGGATGCGCTCTACGCTTTCGGCAATGATCGATTGGGGAGTCCACTGCGGCCTGGCGTGGCAGACCTGAAAGACAAACCGGCTGAGCATTTCGCGGCCGCCGGGAGTGTGATGCACTTCCGGGTGGAATTGAAAACCGTAGTAGCGCCGCTGTGGATCACCCATGGCAGCCACCGGAGAGTTGGCACTGCGCGCCAGCACGGAAAAGCCTGCCGGCGGGGTCTCGATCCGGTCGCCGTGCGACATCCACACGCGGTGAATGCCGTCCGTCAGCAGCGGGTTGGGGGTCGTTGTTTCAACCTCGGCTGGTCCGTATTCGCGTTTTCTGGCCGCTCCCACGCGCCCCCCCAGGCTGTACGTGAGTGCCTGCATCCCATAGCAGATCCCCAGAATGGGCAGCCCGCTTTCCAGCACATAAGAAGGGATGTACGGCGCCTCGGGTTCGTAAACGGAATATGGACCTCCGGAGAGAATAAAGCCGCGCGGCTGGATGGCGAGCACGGTCTCAGCCGGTGCATTCCAGGGGAACAGCTCGCTGTAGACGTGCAGCTCTCTCACCCGCCGGGCGATTAACTGCGCATACTGTGAACCAAAATCTAAAATGGCAATTGAATCTATCATAGCGCTGTTGGGGTAAGCAAAACTCGTCCGGTTCACCCGGCGGTCTCAACCGGGTCTTCTTCAAAAATAATATGATCGTTATCCATGGACCGGATGCGTGCCAGTGCTTCGATGGGGACGTTCAGGCGAGACAGGGCTTCGCGTCCGCCTTCGAAGGTCTTCTCGATCAGGGTTCCGATACCAACCACTTCCGCTCCTGCTGTTTGAGCCAGGCGCGCCAGGCCTAAAATGGTGGCGCCGCTGGCCAGGAAATCATCGATAATCAATACCCTTTCGCCGCCGGAGAGATATTCAGGGGAGACAATCAGCTCGACGATGCGGCCTTTGGTGTGCGAGGGGGTTAGTGTCAGGAAGACCTGATCGGGCATGGTGACGGGTTTGTGCTTGCGTGCATACACAACCGGAAGTCTGAGGTGCATCCCGGTGGTCAGCGCTGGAGCGATCCCGGAAATTTCAGCCGTGAGGATTTTTGTGGCGCCAATGTCTTTAAAGCGGCGCGCCAGTTCCCTTCCACAGGCGTCCATTAGAATGGGATCAACCTGATGATTAATGAATCCATCGACCTTTAAGATCCCATTGCCGAGGTTTTTGCCCTCGGAAAGGATCCGCTCTTCTAACAAACGCATGCTGTTCCTCCTGGGGGATAATGCAAGATAGCGGTCTAGACAGGGATTGGGTATCTGGTTGGCATAGATTGTACATTGCCTTCGAAATTTTTACAAACAAAGAGTGTGTTAGAATCCGCTTTGAATGTTAATTCTCGCATCAAGCTCACCTCGCCGCCAGCAGCTGCTGGCCCTGTCCGGATGGGATTTCTCCATCAAACCCGCAGAGATTGACGAGCGACCGCTGCCAGGGGAGCATCCCGGTGATTACACCCTGCGGCTGGCTCAAATGAAAGCTCGAAGTACGGCAGCTCAGGTCCCGGCGGATGCGGTGGTGGTCGCCGCGGATACAACGGTTGCCGACCTCGAAGGGCTTTCCGGTCCGGAGATCCTGGGAAAGCCTGCAGATGCACAGGATGCACGCCGCATGCTCGTCCGCCTGCGAGGGCGGGTTCACCATGTCTATACCGCCCTGGCCGTGTACCGCCGGGCTGACGAGAAGCTGCTGAGCGAGCTGTGCACCACCGGGGTGAAGATGCGGAATTACAGTGATGCGGAAATTGAAGAATACATCGCCAGCGGTGATCCGCTGGATAAGGCCGGCGCTTACGCCATTCAGAACAGCGCATTTCACCCTGTAGAACAATGGGACGGCTGTTATGCGAATGTCGTCGGCCTGCCTTTATGTTCCTTAACCCGTCTGCTGGAATCTTTTGAGCTGTACCCCCGGCGTGATATCGGCTGGGAACTTGAACTCGCTCTGGGATATCGCTGTCCCATCTTTACGGACCAGACGGGCAGTGGAAATTTCCATAACTAACGCTGGCGGTAATTCGTTGGAGTTATAACACCAGGATATGCACCCACGTCGTTGGATCTGTCTTTTACTGCTGTTCCTTGTTGCCTGCAACCAGGTGCCCGCATTGAGCTCTACACCTACGTTTGAAGCGACGACCACCCTGGCGCCTGTTGTGCCCCGTACGACCAGTGTACCCGACCCGAAAGCAACGGCCCGTGAATATCTGGATGCCTGGAAGGCCGATGATTATGCCACCATGTATTCTCTGCTGACATCGATCAGCCGGGACGCCATCAGCGAAGAAGAATTTATCAATCATTACCGGGGTGTGGCGATCGAAACCACGCTTCAAGGGCTGGATTACGAAATCCTGGCTCATCTCACCACCCCGGAAACGGCTCAGGTCAGCTACCGGGTTACGCTGCACAGTGCTCTGGTGGGCGAAATCCGGGGCGATACGGTGATGAACCTGTCTCTGGAGCATGGACAGTGGCGTGTGCAGTGGTCCGATACGCTGGTTCTTCCCCAGCTAGAGGGGGGGAACTACATGAAGATGGATCTGCAGATCCCCGCGCGCGCTAACATCTACGATCGCAACGGTCATGCCCTGGTTGCCCAGACCGATGCTACGGCTATCGGCGTGAACACGGACCAGATCGACCCCGAACAGTTCGAAACCCTGATCGCGGAGCTTTCGAACCTGACCGGACTGCGCCAGGACACGATCCAGGGGCGCATCGAGAGCGCCCCACCGGGTTATTTGCAGTTTGGAGAAGTGCCTGCTGCGCGAGTAGAGCAGCGCTTTAATGTGCTGTCTGGCCTGAGCGGCCTGGTGATGGTGCCTTCGAAATGGCGATTCTACTTTGACGGCGGCATTGCTCCGCACCTGGTGGGTTATGTTGCCCCCATCCCCCAGGAGCAGCTGGACGAGTATTTGCGCCGGGGCTACCGGCAGGACGAACGTGTCGGCCAGACCGGACTGGAGCAGTGGGGGGAGCAGTATCTGAGCGGCAAGCGAGGCGGCAGCCTGTATGTTTACAATGCTCAGGGGCAGCCGGTTACCAAGCTGGCTGAAACTCCGGTACAGCCTGCCCAGGCCATTTACACCACGATTGATGCCGATTTCCAGCTTGCCGTACAGCAGGCGCTGGGCAGCTTCCGCGGCGCGGCGGTCGTGCTGGAGCGCGATACCGGCCGGGTTCTGGCGATGGCCTCGACCCCGGGGTATGATCCCAACGCATTTGAGCCCAATAACTATAACTACCTGGCGCTGCTGAACGACACAGCCTCCGGTGCGTTTCTCAATCGCGCAACTCAGGGAGCTTACCCGCTCGGGTCGGTCTTCAAGATCATCACGATGGCAGCGGGATTGGAAAGCGGGTTATACCGGCCCGAAACCGAATATACATGCGGCTATGAGTTCAACGAAGTCGCTGGCCTGCCCCCGCGCTATGACTGGACCTGGGAGCATTTCCAGCGTGATGGCAGGACGCAGCCGAGTGGTACGCTGACGCTCGTTGGCGCGCTTATCCGCTCCTGTAACCCTTACTTCTGGCATATCGGACTTGACCTCTACACTCAGGGCCTCACTACGGCCATCTCCGATATGGCGCGCGGTTTCGGGATGGGCTCCCGAACCGGGATCGAAGTGGTGGATGAAGCGGCGGGGAATGTGCCTGATCCCAACAGTGAGGTGGATGCGATTAACCTGGCCATTGGTCAGGGCGATTTCCTGTCCACGCCTTTGCAGGTTGCCCGCTTTATTGCCGCCATTGGGAATGGAGGCACCCTTTACCGTCCGCAGGTGGTCGAAAGGATCGCGCCTCCGGACGGCGAGCCCACATTTGTTTTTCAACCCGAGGAGCAGGGTAAACTGCCCATTTCAGTAACGACTCTGCAGGCCATTCAGGAGGGGATGCGCGGCGTTGTCAACAGCGCCACCCCGCGAGGTACAGCCTATCATGTCTTCTCGGGCCTGAACATCCCGGTGGCAGGGAAGACGGGGACGGCCGAGTCGGGTTCTGGCCTTCCGCATGCCTGGTTCGCCGGCTATACCGACGCTGGCCGTTCGGATCTGCCGGATATCGCCGTGGTTGTGTTCATCGAAAATATCGGTGAGGGTTCGGATTATGCCGCACCCGTTTTCCGCCGTATTGTCGAGCTCTACTTCCGGGGCAGCCCTGGAAAACTCTACCCCTGGGAGTCGACCTACAATGTCACCCGCACGCCCACGCTGGAAGGCGGCGAAGAAGGCACGCCTGAACCCGGCGAAGAAGAAGATGTGAATTTTGACGAGGGTGAAGATTGATCAGGCCGGACGAAATAGCATAGCTGGAACTGCGACTGTTCAATGCCGACAGCAAGGGGATTGATCGTTCGAACGCAATCTGGCTTTTTTACTGTTGAGACCGGGCAGGGTCAGTATGTTTGCCAGCTGCGCGGCCGTCTCAAGCAGGGGCCGCGCCTGGGCGATATTGCCGCGCTGGGAGACTGGGTTAAATTCACCATCCTGGATGATGGCACCGGCATAATCGAAGAAATCGAGCCGCGTTCCCGGCTGCTGTCTCGTATGGATCCTCGCCCGCAGGGAGAATACGAGCAGATCATCATTGCCAACCCGGATCAAATCCTTTTTGTGTTTGCCTGCACTCAGCCTGAACCGCGCCTGGGTATGCTCGACCGCTATCTGGTGATCGCTGAGAAGCAGAACATTCCTGCGGTTGTAGTTGCCAATAAAACCGATCTGACCGGCATGGATAAGGCGCGTGAGATTTTTTCCTGCTACGAGGAACTTGGCTACCCGGTACTTTACGTCTCAGCAAAAACGGGGTTGAATGTAGACGAACTGCATAAGCAGTTGATCGGAAAGGTATCTGCCCTGACCGGGCCATCTGGAGCGGGGAAATCAAGTCTGCTCAACGCGGTCCAGCCCGGTCTGGGGCTGGCCGCCAGCCACGTCAGTCGCGCGACCCGCAAGGGCCGGCATACTACAGTGGTGCGCGAAATGTTCCCCTTGAAAGAGGGGGGCTACGTTGCCGACACGCCGGGCTTAAAAGCACTGGCCCTTTGGGATATCGAACCGGAAGAACTGGACGCCTATTTCCCCGAACTCCGCTCTCTGGTTTCTCAGTGCCAGTTCAGCGACTGCACCCACGTGCACGAGCCCGGTTGTGCGGTGTTGAAAGCTCTGGAAGAGGGGCGAATACACCCGCAGCGTTATGAATCCTACCTGCGCATCCGTTTTGGCCAGGAAGACTGACCAATAAGATCATTTATTGAACCTTTTTATCTCAAATAGAGTATTAAAGTGCGTAAAGTGTATCTTAAATTCGACCGGTGGATAAAGGCGACCTATTTTCGGTTATAATATCCCCGGCCTCAAATATGAAAACTTTTCTGGTTTTGAAACCGGCAATTCATATCACAAGTAATATTTACCACTTGATTAAATTTGAGATGGTATATAAAATCGGGGTATTTAATGTGGCATAATTTCCTGCCGCATGGAAGTCCCATAATTAAAAAACTTGGAGGAAGTTTAAGAAATTGAATAACCGTACAGTTATCCTCGAAGTGGACGAACTGTATACTACGTTCGACACGCATGATGGCCTTGTTCAGGCAATTAATGGGATTTCCTTCAAACTGCACGAGGGAGAGACGCTCGGCATTGTGGGGGAAAGCGGATGTGGTAAGAGCGTAACCATGCTCTCGATCATGCGACTGCTGCCCTCACCACCCGCTAAGACCCGGGCTAAAAAGGTCCGGTTCTTCAACAATGATTTGTTGGAAATCTCTGAAGCGGAAATGCGCAGTATCCGCGGCAGCCAGATGGCCATGATCTTTCAAGATCCAATGACCTCCCTCAACCCCGTCCACACGGTGGGATTTCAACTGATGGAGCCGCTGCGTTTGCACCTGGGAATGGGTAAAGACGAAGCGCGCGAGCGAGCCGCGGAACTTCTGCAGCTGGTTGGCATTCCGGAAGCACGGTCTCGTCTCGACGATTACCCTCACCAGTTCTCTGGTGGTATGCGCCAGAGAGTGATGATTGCGATGGGTCTGGCCTGCAATCCGGCGCTGCTGATCGCCGATGAGCCCACCACTGCGCTTGATGTGACCATTCAGGCTCAGATTGTTGACCTAGTGAAACAACTGCGCGACCGGCTGGGCATGTCGCTGATCTGGATTACGCACGACCTGGGTATTGTTGCCGGCCTGGCCGACCGCGTGATCGTGATGTATGCCGGCTTCATTGTTGAAGAAGCTTCCGTGGATGAGCTCTATCAGAATCCGTCTCATCCTTACACCAAGGCCCTGCTGCACTCACTGCCTCGCATGGATGGAAACCCCGGTGAAAAACTATCCACCATCGAGGGCCTCCCTCCCGACCTGATCAATCTGCCCAAAGGGTGTCCATTCGCAGAGCGCTGCGATTACGTCCGGGAAAAATGCAAAGTTAATCCCCCTCTGCTTGAGATCAAGCCGGGCCACCGGGCTGCTTGCTGGGTTGACGTCGAAACAGGTGAACTGCGATGAGCACGAACAACAACGTACTGGTCCGAGTTGAGAACTTAACCAAGCATTTTCCAATTACTCGTGGAATCGTAATTCAGAAGCAGGTCGGGGCCGTACAGGCGGTCGATCGCATCAATTTTGTGATCCACAAGGGAGAAACCCTTGGGCTGGTGGGTGAGAGCGGCTGCGGTAAGTCCACTGCAGGTCGAACGATTTTGCAGCTTTATAAGCCCACCGCCGGTAAAGTCTATTTCAAAGATCAGGAACTGACCTCTCTCTCCGACGAGAAATTACGCCGGCTGCGGCGGGATATGCAAATCATTTTCCAGGACCCCTACGCCTCCCTGAACCCTCGTATGACGGTGGGGAAGATCGTCGGCGAACCCCTGGATATTCACAACATTGGCACGGTCAAAGAGCGGAACGAGCGCGTGCGTGAGCTGCTGCGCGTGGTCGGTTTGAATCCTTACTTTATCAACCGGTATCCACACGAATTTTCGGGTGGCCAGCGCCAGCGCATTGGAATTGCCCGCGCCCTGGCTTTGCGGCCCGAATTTATCGTCTGCGATGAGCCCATTTCGGCGCTGGATGTTTCCATCCAGGCTCAGGTCGTCAACCTGCTGGAAGAACTGCAGGAGCAGTTTGGACTGACTTATCTGTTTATTGCTCACGACCTGAGCATGGTGCGCCATATTTCGAATCGTATTGCCGTGATGTATCTGGGCAAGATCGTCGAACTGGCGGATCGCAATGAGCTTTATCTGAATCCACTCCACCCATATACGCAGGCCCTTCTTTCTGCGGTTCCAATTCCCGATCCGGTTAAAGAACGTAAACGCGAGCGCATTATTCTTGCGGGGGATGTACCCAGCCCGGCTAACCCTCCAAAGGCGTGCCGGTTCCACACGCGCTGCCCTCTGGCTCAGGCTGTTTGCCGCGAAATTGAACCCGAATTTCGCGAGGTAACGCCAGGGCACTGGGCAGCCTGCCATCTGGTTTAGGGGCTATCAGCCTGTAAATAGCTGTTGCGGTTTTAATAAATTTTTGGAATTTCGCGAAAAGGAGGTGATGCTATCGAGCAGCACAGTGCTGTCGCATATCCTGACACATGGAGGCACTGCTCAGTTAGCCTGATTTGAGCCATCAGGTAGAGCAGGAACAATAACAAGTTACGCAACTTGGAGGAGAAAACAATGAAGTTCAAGAGCATTTCCATCGTGTTTGCCCTGCTGGTGATTGCCAGCATGGTGCTCGCAGCCTGCCAGCCGCAGACCGTAGAAACGGTGCGAACCGTGGTCGTGACGCAGGAAGTAGAAGTCGAAGGTACCCCTGTGGTCGTCACCCAGGTGGTGGAGGTAACGCCAGAGGCCCCCGCCCAAGAACCTGCGTCTGACGAGCCCGTCACCATGGATACCTACGACACCACTGACATCCCGACGCTGGACCCGCAGATCGGTGAGGACACCGTCTCCATCGGTTACATCGAGAACCTGTTTGTCCACCTGACAAACTACGATGTCGAGACCGCTGAGATCGTGCCCGAAGCTGCGACCTCCTGGGAAGTCAGCGAAGACGGCCTGACCTACACCTTCACCATCCGCACCGACATCCCCTGGGTGTACCACAACCCGGTGACCGGTGAGACCACCCAGGTCAACCGCCCCGTCTTCGATGAGGAAGGCAACCAGACCGGTGAGGAACCTGCGTTCGTGACTGCCGAAGACTTCGCCTACGGCATCAAGCGCGCCTGCGATCCCAACATCGGCTCTTACTACAGCGGCGTGGTAGCCCCCCTGATCGCTGGCTGCTCCGACGTCCTCAACTATGAGGATCCGGCGAACATCCCGCAGGAGCTCATCGACGCTATCGGCGTGAGCGCGCCCGATCCTGAGACCCTGGTGATCAACCTCGAGTTCCCCGCCGGTTACTTCCTGTCCATGACCCCCATGTGGACCCTGGCTGCAACCCCCTCCTGGGTCATTGAGCAGCACGGTGAGAACTGGATCGAGGCCGGCAACATCGTGACCAACGGCCGCTACGTGCTGAACGAGTGGGTGCACGGCGTGCGCCGTATCCTGCTGCGCAACCCCCTCATCCCTGAGGATCTGGCAGGAACCGGTAACATCGAGCGCATCGTCACCAACGTTGTCCCCGATGTGAGCACGGGCTACGCCCTGTGGCTGAACAACGAGGTCGACACCTCGAGCATCCCCACCGAGGAACTGGCCGCTCACCTCGAGCAGTTCCCCGATGAGACCGAGCAGTTCCCCGATCTGGCGGTCTTCTACTTCGCCTTCCGCATGACCAAGCCTCCGTTCGATGACGTCCGCGTCCGCCGCGCCTTCTCGGCTGCGTTCGACCGCGAGACCTTCGTTGCGGAAGTGCTCCAGGGTCAGGGTCTGCCCATGAAGCACCTGGCGCCTCCGGGAATCTTCGGCGCTCCGCCCATCGACGAGGTCGGTGTTGGCTTCGATCCTGAATATGCTCGCCAGCAGCTGGAAGAAGCCGGCTACCCGAACTGCGAAGGCTTCCCCACCGTAACGCTGATTGGCTACTCTGGCCAGTCCACGCTCAACTGGATCGAGTACGCACAGAACCAGTACGAGACGAACCTGGGCTGTGATCCTGGCGTGATCCAGATCGAGCAGCTGCCGTTCGCCGAGCTGCTGACCGCTACCGAGGCCAGCCTGCCCGATGAACAGGCTCCGCACATGTGGACTCTCGGCTGGGGCCCCGACTATGCTGACGAGAACAACTGGGTCGGCGACGTGCTCTGGTGCCAGACCGACAACCGCTCCAAGCGCACCTGCAACGAGATCGACGACATGATCGTCGAAGCTCGCCAGGAACCCGATCCTGAGCGCCGCCAGGAACTCTACGCCCAGATCGAAGCAGCCTTCTTCGGTCCGGAAGGCGAGTTCCCGATCGCTCCGTTCTGGCTCCGCATTGCTTACGTGGCTGACCACACCTGGATCGACAACCCGCGCTCCCTCTTCGGCGGCAACCAGTGGTACAACTGGACCATCGATTGGGATGCCAAGGTCGCTGCCCGCGGTGGGTAAGTAACCACGTTCTGCAAGGCAACAACCGGGGAGAGCAGCTCAGGCTGCTCTCCCCAACATAAAAAATCAAAAAAAGACTCTTATTGTTGAACCAAATTATGTCCCAATATGTAGAATAAAAAAGTCTTCGGACTTAAGGCACATTAAATTTGTTTGTCCGTGAGAAGAGGTTTGAATGACGAAATATATTATCCGCCGCATACTTGTTTCCATCCCGGTCGTATTTTTAATGGTACTGGCGACATTCGCCCTGGTACATGCCATGCCGGGTGGGCCTTTCGATGCCGTCGGTTTTCGCGCCATGCCCGAGCACATGCGCGTGATCATGGAGCGTCGCTACGGCCTGGATAAGCCCTTATATGAGCAGTTCTTTTTATACTTCATAAATCTGCTGCAGGGTGATCTGGGTCCCATGCTGCGCCTGCGCAGCCAGTCAGTTAATGACGTCGTCGCTCAAACCTTCCCCGTTTCAATTCAACTGGGCCTGCTTGCCGTTACGCTGGCTTTTGCGATTGGCGTTCCCGCCGGGATCATCGCAGCCCTCAACCATAACACATGGCTTGATTACACGGCGACCTTTTTCGCGGTTTTCTTTGTTTCCATTCCAAACCTCGTTCTTGGTCCACTGCTGATCCTGATTTTTGGCGTATATCTCGACTGGTTCCCGATCGCCTTCTGGGGTGCAGACCCTCCATTTATATTAGGCTTCTTACCCAGGCCGAATATGGAGTTCTGGTCTCACGCCGCCCTGCCAACTTTTGCACTGGGAACCGGTATTTCAGCCAGCATCGCGCGCCTGACGCGCGCCGGCCTGCTGGAAGTCCTTTCCGAGGACTATATTCGTACCGCGCGTGCTAAAGGTCTGCGTGAACAGACGGTGATCCTGGTCCATGCGCTCAAGAACTCCCTGATTCCGGTTGCTACGATCCTGGGTCCGCTGCTGGCCAGCGTCCTGACCGGTACCCTGATCGTTGAGCAGATTTTTGCCATCAATGGGATGGGGCGCCGCTTCGTCAGCAGCATTAATGAGCGCGAGTACTTCCTCTTAACCAGCCTGACCCTGATCTACGGCATTATGCTGGTGATGGGCAACTTACTGGTGGATATTATGTATGCCTGGCTGGATCCGCGCATCCGCTTCGATTAGCGCACGGGTCGTGCCCGGCATCTTTCACCGGCTGCGCCCTTGTCTACAATGTAAGCCGGTGTACAGAATCGCTGGCGGATAAGACCGATCCTGAAGTACCTGCCGGAATTTTTGACGATAGAGAAGAGAAAGCATATGACAGCAGAACTCAATTTAGATAGTACTGGCGAAGTAACCATCGGCAAGGGCCGCAGCCCCATGCAGGATGCGTTCCGGGAATTTCGCCGCAATAAAATTGCTGTTGCTGGCACCATCTGGATTCTGATTACCATTGTGGTCGCCATACTTGCGCCGGTTTTCACCCCATACGATTTTGCGTATCAGAACCTGAACAACACGCGTGCCAAACCAATGACCGGTTACATCGTCACCACAGACCGTATTGGTAACTGCCACTGGGCCGGCACCCCCCTGGAATGGGGATGCACGATTTTCCTTACCGGGTCTGATGCGCTGGGACGTGACCTGTGGAGCCGTGTGATCTATGGCTCCCGGGTTTCGCTGACCGTCGCTTTTGTGGCCTCTACCGTCAGTCTGGTCATCGGCGTTATTTACGGAACGATTTCCGGTTTTGCCGGCGGGCGCGTGGACAACCTGATGATGCGCATTGTGGACTTTTTGTATGCCATCCCCCAGCTGCCCATCATCATCCTGATGACGGTATACTTCAAAGCGATGGCTAGGCAGGGTGTAACGACCGGTTTTATGGGTCTGCTGATTCGCCTGGACCAGGCCATGGGTGGTCTGCTGTTCCTCTTTATTGCGATTGGTGCGCTGAACTGGATCGGTATGGCGCGCCTCGCTCGCGGTCAGGTGCTCTCGTATAAACAAAAAGAATTTGTCGAAGCGGCCCGGGCGATTGGCGCCAGCAACGGGCATATTATCCGCTCTCATTTGATTCCGAATATTATCGGCCCGCTGCTGATTTCCGAATCGCTTGCTATCCCGGGTTACATCTTTCTGGAAGCTTCTCTGAGCTTCCTGGGCCTGGGGGTGAACCCGCCAACACCAAGCTGGGGACAGATGATCAGCGATAGCTATGCTGGTATCCGTTCAAATCCTCACCTGGTAATGGTCCCGGGCATTGCACTCTCCACATTGACACTGGCATTCAACTTCATGGGAGATGGTTTGAGGGATGCATTCGACACCCGCTTGCGCGGAAGAAAGTAAGCTGGCAGATTAATTCTGCCTGGTTTTGAGCCGCAGCACCGGGTTTTCCCAGCCTGGTGCTGTGGCGCGGAACAAAACCCATTCCTGACAACGAAAAGGATTATAGATTGATGAAAGCGCGAAGCCGATTTGTGTGGATCATAGCTATGCTGCTGATGCTCAGCCTTGCCTGCGCACAGGCAGGTGAGGTATTAACCCCGGCGGAGGCGACAGAACGTGCTCGCGGCGGCTCGGTGGCAGAAGACGACGAGCCGGGGGTGGAGGGAGCTGAATTCGCCCGAGACCAGCAGGTTGAATTCACCGGCACGGGATTTCTGATATCTCTCTATGCCCAGCCGGGGGATACCGTGGCACGGTCTCATATTTCTCGCGGCAGCAAGGGGACGGTCCTGGCTTCTCGAGAATTTGAAGGTGAAACCTGGTATCAGGTTAGCACCAGCGCCGGGAATGGATGGGTCCCTGCGGAGTTCGTTAAAGCTGTGGAAGATGGATCAACGGCCAGCACGGGTACCGAAGGAGGAGAGACGGCTGAACCGGAAGACGGCGGCGAGGGCGCAGATGGCCCGCGGCCAGGCGACACCGCATATCTGGCCGGAAGAGCGTTCCTTGTTGGCCTGATGGAAGCGCCCGGCAGTAAGCGAATGATAGCCGGGCAGGAACGCGGTGCGCGAGTCACAGTGGTCGATGTCACCGAAGTGGATGGCGTGCTGTGGTATCTGGTGGACGCTCCCACCGGTAAGGGGTGGGTGAGTGCAGAAAACATCAGCACAGAAGCGCCCTGATGGAACGA
>JAAYXE010000118.1 GCA_012516075.1 Chloroflexota bacterium
ATGTCCGATTTGCGGCGGTGAAATTACCATCACCTCCATCCACTGCCGTGACTGCGATTCCAGGATCGAAGGCCGCTTCACGGGCGGTCCGTTCAGCCAGCTCACCCCCGAACAGCTGGAGTTCATTGAAATTTTCGTGCGCTGCGAGGGCAAAATCAGCCGCATGGAAGATGAGATTGACCTCTCATACCCCACGATTCGAAACCGGCTTCACGAGATCATTCGCGCCCTCGGCTATGAGCCGGGCGGCGAAGAGTCGAGCGGGCTGTCGGATGAGGAACGCCAGCGCATCCTTGAGGATCTGGATAAAGGGCTGATCAGCGCCGAAAAAGCCATGCTCCTCCTGAAAGAAAGTTGAGGTCGGGATGAACGAGCAGATTATAGCCACCAGTGACGCCCCCGAAATCATTATCACTCACGTAGAAGGCGACCTGCAGGTCAAAGGCTGGGACCGGTCGGAAATCGAGGTCAAAGCCAATGTAGACGAGCTGGCGGTGCAGGAAGAGGACGACGTGGTCCAGATCAGCTGTCAGGGAAGCTGCGCGCTGCGCGTCCCTGAAGCCGCCACACTACGCATCGATTATGTCGGCGGCGAAGCCCGCTTCAAGCTACTGGAAGACCAGCTCCATGCCGTCCGCATCGGCGGCCTGGCCACCCTGCGCAGTGTGGCAGACGCCAGCCTGGATCATGTTATGGGGGATCTTTTCGTCAAAAACGTCTCCGGCGATCTGCGCGTTGGCCAGGTAGGCGGTAATGCCAGCATTCGTCTGGTGGATGGCGACTGCAGCCTGGAATACGTCAGCGGAAATCTGGAAGCGCGAGATATCGCCGGCAGCCTGAGCGCCTCAGCAGGCGGCGACGCCAGCCTGCGTGAGATCGAAGGCGACTGCACGCTCACCCGCATTGGCGGCGACCTGGCGCTGCGCGACCTGCAGGGCGACCTGCAGGCGCGCGCCGGTGGAGACTGCAGTCTGCGCCTGAGCAGCCTGGAAGGCAGTTCCTATGAAGTAAACGCAGGGGGCGACCTCAGCTGCAGACTGCCGGAAGACCCCAGCCTGCAGCTTTCTATCACCGCTCCTTTGATTCGCATCCGGCTGGCGGATGAAACGCGCACCTGCCAGGAGGGCACCTGCGAGCTGGTCCTGGGCAGTGGAGATGCCGTTATGAAGCTCACCGCGGGCGGCGATGCACTCATCGATGCCCGCGACAGCTCCACCGAAGCCGGCGAAAGCGATTTTACGGATGACTTCAGCGAGCGCATCGATAAGCAGATCGAAGCCCAGATTGAAGCGCAGATGGACGCCATCAATGAGCAGTTGAAGCTGCTGAACAACCTCTCTGCCAGTCTGCGCGGCGCCGGGCTCGACCCGGAAGAAACACAGGAAATCCTGCGCCAGGCACAGCGCAGCGGCGAAAAGTCATCCGCCCAGGCTCAGGAGAAAATGCGTCGTGCCCAGGAGAAGCTGGAGCGCAAGCTGGAGGCCGCCCGCCGCCGCAGCGAATTGAAAGCCATGGCCGCCGAGCGCCGCGCACAGGCGGCCGAGCGCAGGGCAGAGATCGGCAAACGCCGCGCCTGGACGTTCTCCTTCAAGTCCACACCAAAGACCCAGCAGCCACCGGTCGAGCCGGTTACCGATGAAGAACGGCTGATGATCCTGCGCATGCTGGAGCAGAAGAAGATTACCATCGAAGAAGCAGAAGCCCTGCTCGCGGCTCTGGAAGGCCAGGAGTAGCAGCAGGCAGGCCTGGCGAGCGCGAATGCGCCTCATGCCAGCTTTGTTGGACCAGTAATTTTCTGGAGGCAGGAATGTCGGATGCACAGGCCAGGATGCAGATCCTGGAAATGATCGAGAACGGTCAGATCAGCGCGGAAGAAGGGCTGCGCCTGCTCGAGGCGATGAACGGCGCAGACGACCTGAAGGGGCTGGGGGCAGGAGAAGAAGATGTATCTTCAGCCGGTCCAGGCGCCAGCCCCGCCTTCGCACGGATTCCCATTAACGGCGGTGCCGGTTCCACACCGGAAACTCATACCGGAGAAGCCCCGGTAGAACCGGAAGTGGTGGAAGCACCTCGTGAAAGAGGGATTCCACCCGAGGCCAGAAAATTTAAACGCTGGTGGATTATCCCGATGGGGGCCGGCGTTGTGATCACCGTCTGCGGCGGGCTGCTGATGTACTGGCTGCTGCAGAGAGCTGGCGTCAGTTTGTGGTTCTTCCTGGCCTCGATCCCCTTCTTATTCGGCCTGGCGGTCATCATCCTGTCGTGGCAGGCTCGCACGGCACCCTGGCTGCACCTGCGCATTTACGACAACGACACCGCAGGACGGACCCATCTGGCATTCAGCTTTCCGCTCCCCACGCGCCCGGCCGTATGGTTCTTTCAACGCTTTGGTAATCGCATTTCCGGCCTGGACAGCGTGCCGGTGGAACAGGTCATCAAGGCGCTGGAGACAACCGCAACACAGGAAAATCCCTTCTACATCCATGTAGAAGATGATGACGGAGATAAGATTGAACTCTTTATTGGCTGATCGTGAATTGAAGCCGGTTCTTGATTGCTACCAGCAATGCAGGAGTGAATAACCATGGCAACCAGCGAAGAACGCATCAAAATATTGAAAATGGTCGAGGAGGGCAAAATTACGGCGGAGGAGGGCGCCAAACTGCTGGCGGCGCTTTCCGAAAGCCGCAGCAGTGCGCGCAAAACAAGCATGCGTACATCAGCAGGATCCGCCCGCTGGCTGCGCGTGCGCGTCACCGATACCGTCACCGGTAAAGCCAAGGCGACCGTAAACCTGCCCATCGGGCTGGTGGACGCCGGCCTGAACATCGCCTCGCAGTATGCGCCCGGGATCGCCTTTGACGAGCTCATCGAGGCCATCAATACCGGCGCCGAAGGCAAAATCATCGACGTTTACGACGAGGAAGACGGAGAGCACGTCGAAATCTTTATCGAATGACGGCAGTACGGTAACTGACTGCTGGTTAATCATTAATAGCCAGATTCAAACGCCAGCGACCGTAAACGCGCCTGGTCTTTTTTGCTTTTATTCGGGGAAAGATCGAAAAGCAATAAACCAGAACCGGATTTCGTCGACAGGACTCCGGTTCTGTTTTTATCGTTCCGTTTTTGGCTTTAACAGCGGATACCCGGCCAGCCGCCAGGCGGCCACCCCTCCCCTGAGCGAATAGGCTTCATAGCCGTGTTCCCGCAGCCAGCGCGTCCCCGGCCGGCTGCGGTGACCGCTCAGGCACAGCACCACCACGGGGATCTGCCTGTCGAGCTCGATCTGCTCCATGACCTCCGGCATACCGGTGACCGGAGCGTGGCGGGCCTCCGGGTGGACCGTCCCCTGCCGGTACTCCAGCCCGGTGCGGGCGTCCAGCACCTGCACCGGCCGCCCTTCCTGCAGCCAGCGCTGCAGCTCCCCGGGACTGATCTCCGGGACCTTCCCAAACAGCCGCCAGCGCAGGGGGAATTTCACACTTCAACCCCGTCCGGGCAGTACTCGTACCTGCCCCGCACGACCTCGCGGCGCCGGCCGTCCCCCTCATCTTCATAAATCACATATTCGTGTGCGATGGGCATGATCTTCCCCAGCATGGCCTGTGCCGGGCAGTAGCGGACTGCCGACAGTTCGATCGCCCGCACCAGGGCCGTTTCGCTGACCTGCCGGCCAACCACCTCGTATTCCAGCACGGCAGAAGTGAACACCTTTGGGTGCTCATCCGCGCGCTCCACATGAACTTTCACGTCAAACGCAGTCACATCCTGGCGCTTCTTGCGCAGGATAGAGATCACATCCATGGCGGTACAGCCCACCAGGCTGATGGCCATTAATTCCATCGGCCGAAAGCCGTCCTCATCACCACCCACATCGGCTTTGGCACTCAGAGGCAGCTCGTAACCACTTTCCGCTGTTCCGGTAAAACTCAGGTTCTGCTTCCACGATACTCTGGCATCCATGTTTACTCCTTCAAGAGAGATGTGATGTACTTTTCCAACATCTCACGAGAAATTGCGCCCGTCCAGGTGTAGCGCACCTGTCCGCTGCGGTCGATGACATATGAATTGGGCAGGCTCAGATTTCCAAAGGTGCGCAGTGCTTTCTGCCCCCGGTCCGGCCAGACATCAAAAGTCAGGCCATATTTTTCAACAAATTCGCGCACCTGCCCGGCAGGCTCGCCGGCTTCGACAGCCACAATCCTGAAACCCTCGTCACGGTGCGCCTCATAATAGGCCTGCAGTTCGGGCATTTCTGCCAGGCAGGGCGGACACCAGGTGGCCCAGTTGTTCACCAGCAGCACCTGGCCGCGGTAGTCCGCCAGCGACACTGTGTTCCCATTCAGGTCGGTCAGCTCAAGTTCCGGGGCCGGGAAATCCACAGCCACCGGGATGACCGAAGCGGGCGCCTCGACCTGAGTCCCTCGCACTGCGCCCGGCCCGAACAGCAAGAAAAGAGTCACCACCCCCAGAATGAGCAGGCCTGTACCCACCAGGGCCAGAGCCAGCACCCTGCCTGGTTTTTTCATTTTTCTTTTTTTGCGTGAGAGGTCTCCGAGGGCTGACATCAGTTGTGGCGGTGTATGCGGCGTGGATCGCTCTCCAGTGTTCCGTTCACATAGGCCTGTACGGCATTGCGGATAAGTCCGCCGGCCAGGACAACCCGCAGCCCTGCATCGAGGGCCTTGCGGTAGGCGGGTTCGCCCATCCCCCCGCAGATCAGCACCTGGCAGTCGGTGATGGGCGCGAACATATCCGCATGTCCGTGCGCGTGTCCATGCTCCCCTTCCCCGTGAGGGTGGCGGGCGTGGTGTGCTTTGGGACGCTCTCCCTCTTCCACCACCTCACCATTCCGGACGCTGAACACAAGATAGGCAGGCGCCATGCCGAAGTGACTGCTGACCTTTTCACCATCATCGGTAACAACAGCAATTTTCATTTTATACCTTTCTGTAGAGGTGATGAACTCCCGACTATGCTGCGATGGCGCGCTGAATTTCGGCCACCAGGTAATCCTCCGGCACCGCACCCACGACCGTTCCCGCGCCCGAGTTAATGGTCGTTTGCGGCACGCCGCTGACGCCAAACCGGTCGGCCAGGTCCGGGAATTCCATGGCCTCAACCATTTCGGCCTCCACCATGGGGCTTTCCAGGGCCATCTGGTGGGCCAGGTATACTGCCCGGGGGCAGTACGGGCAGGTGGGAGTGACGAACACCTGCAGCAGAACCGGCTTTTCCAGGCCGCGCAGGAACTCGCGGGTAGTTTCGCTCAGGTCGGAGTCGCGGCGGGAGACCAGGACCAGATCGTGGTCAAAGGTGCTGAACTCGTGCCCGGAGGGGATCCCCGACAGGCGGATGCCGTAATCAACAATCCGGTCGCCATCCCGGCCGGCGATCACCATCGCCGGCGCTTTATCCACCCGGTACTGCCGGGCGGTCTCCGGATCCTCATCGATATCAAAGGTCTGCAGGCCCAGCCTGTCGGACAGCGCAGTGACCTCGGTGGCTAACTGCAGGGTTTCGTCGCAGTATTCGCAGCCTTTTTTCGAACCAAAAAACAGTATTTCCACCGGCTCCTGAAGCTTTTCGAATACTTCTTTCAACTGGGCGGTGATCTCCTCGTTCAACAATGCAGTAACCATGTATTTCCTCTCCTTCAGACCCCGTGCGGGCCGGTTGTCGTTACAGCATCCATCCTGACGCCGCTCTCTTTTTAAGGCGGACATCAGGATGGACGTCCAATCACTTTATAAGATGCAATCTGAAAAGAAAGGTTGCACCTGAGGCCTGAAATCCTTTCCCCCTGTAAAGCGTGTGCAGTACCAGACGCTCATGGTTTTTTCGCGCCCGGCAGGCGGGCGTCCAGATATTCTTCCAGATCCAGGCGGCGGTACAGGCGGGCACGCACGTCCGCGGGTACATCCGGCGAGGGTGCGGTCTGGCGGTATAGATAAATCGTCTTGCGCAGCGTATCGACGACCACCTGGCAGTTCTCGCAGCCGGCCATGTGGCGCTCGATTTCGGCGCACAGCTCTTCTTCCAATACGCCATCGATGTAATCCGACAGCGATTCCAGCAGGTGGCGGCAGTCCTTTTTATCCATACCGGTTTTCTCCTTCCACCATTCGCTCTCCAAAATACCGGGAAAGCTCTTCGCGCAGGCGCAGCCGGGCACGCGAAAGGCGGGTCTTTACGGCGGTTTCGCTGATATTCAGCACCTCGGCCGTCTCCTGAGTGGAAAGGCCTTCGATTTCTCGCAGGAGAAACACTGCTCGCAGCCGCGGCGGCAGGTTTTCGATGGCCGCATCCAGGTGCGCCAGCGCCTCTGCAGACATTAGATCTCGCTCGGGAAGGCAGCACCAGTCAACGATCTGCAGCGGCTCCTGGATCTCATCCTCACCTTCGTAAGGATCTTCGATCGATACCATGCCCGTGCTCTTCTTTCGCCGGCGCAGCAGCATGAGAGCTTCATTGGTTGCTATCCGGTAAAGCCAGGTAGACAGCTTTGATCGACCGTCAAAACTGGGAAGATGGTGGTATGCTTTAATGAACGTCTCCTGCAGGATATCCTCCGCATCCTGCGGATTCCCCAGCATTTTCAAAGACAGACGGTAGATCAAACCGGAGTACGTCTCAACCAGCCTGGCAAATTCCGCCCGATCACCGGCTTTCAATGCAGGAATGTTAAACTGTTCGGGCGAAACTGTTCCTTCAGTCATTTGATGCATCCCTGGAGCAATCGTTACGTTGAATTCTTCTACAGAGGATTGTAACATACCGTGCCCGGTGCAAAACCGGGCTGAATAGTGTATACCGGTCGGCGAGAGCCTGCTCGTAATGATTAAAGCAGCGCCCATACAGTATAATTCCACACAGTCAGGCGGGTGTTTAATGCAGAGAACTCATATATTAAAGAACGACTTTCCTGGAGGAAAGCATTGACTGTTGTTACGTTAACAACTGACTTTGGCTTAAAAGACGGCAATGTCGGGGTAATGAAGGGGGTCATCTGGCGGTTTGCACCCCATGCTCAAATTGCGGACCTGAGTCACCTGATTGGACCTCAAAACATCCGCGAAGCCGCCCTGGTGCTCGCACGGGCGGTGCCTTATTTTCCCCCGGACAGCGTACACGTAGTCGTCGTCGACCCCGGTGTGGGGACGGAGCGCCGGCCGATCGCCGCCCAGATTGGCAGCCAGAAATTTGTCGCCCCGGATAACGGCGTCCTGTCCATGGTGCTGGACAGGGCAGAGCAGGAAAAGCAGCGGGTGGAAATCGTGCACCTGACGAAGCCGCAGTACTGGCTTCCCAGCATCAGCAACGTGTTCCACGGGCGCGACATCTTTGCGCCGGTAGCCGGGCATCTGGCGGCTGGCGCTCCGCTGGTTGTCCTGGGGACTCCCATCAACGATCCTGTGCGCCTCGAGCTGCCCAAACCTGTGCCGGTTGAGAACGGGCTGCGCGGCGAAGTGCTCCACATTGATCATTTTGGCAATATCACAACCACCATCCGCCAGGAGCATCTCAACGGAAAGCAGCAGGTTACGGTCCGCCTGGGTGGTCATGAAATCCGGGGGCTGGTGCGCACTTTTGGTGACCGGCCGCCTGGATCGCTGATCGCCCTCATCGGCAGCAGCGGTGATCTGATCGTCTCGGTCGGCAACGGCAGCGCGGCCGGCCAGCTCAATGTAAAAATCGGGGACCCGGTGGACGTGCAGTACGAGCCCCAGCAGGCGAACTGATTGCAGGTTTTTCAATGAATGACACCTTACCTCTCGTTGTAGAAGATTTAACCTTTCGCTACCGCGACCGGGAAGAACCTTCCATTCGTGACATATCCTTCACTGTCAGTCCTGGCGAACTGCTGCTGCTGGCGGGCGCCAGCGGCAGTGGAAAGACCACCCTGCTGCGCTGCATTAATGGGTTGATCCCGCGCAGCTACAAGGGTGAGATCAGCGGGCGCATCCTCATCAATGGGCAGGATCCCAGCGAACTATCGCTGGCGCGCATCTCACAGATGGTGGGCACCGTGCTGCAGGACCCCGAGCGCCAGATCCTGGGCTCGCGGGTGATCAGCGAGGTGGCCTTTGGCCTGGAGAATCTGGGACTCCCCCGCCCTGAAATCAGGGAGCGAGTGGACGAGGCGCTCAATCATTTAAAGATCGCCCACCTGCGCGACCGGGAAACTTTCAGCCTTTCAGGCGGAGAGAAACAGAAAGTTGCCCTGGCCGGTGTGCTGGCCATGCGCCCCAACATCCTGCTGCTCGACGAACCCCTTGCCAGCCTGGACCCGGCCAGCGCCCAGGAAGCGCTGCAGCTTGTGCGCGAGCTCGTGGACCAGGGGATGTCGGTGTTAATGATCGAACACCGCGTGGAAGATGTGCTCAAGATCCGGCCGGACCGGGTCATGCTGATGGAAGAGGGTACCGTGCGTTACCTGGGCCCCACAGAGGGGTTAATGAAAGCGGTGGATTACCATACGATCAAACTTCCGGCCCCGATGATCATCGAACGCGCCAGCAGAGACCCGGAACCTGCTGAGGTTCGCTTTTCCCCGGCCAATGGCGCGCAACCGGACCGCCCGCTGGTCGCGTTCCAGGACGTGCGCTTCTGGTATGAAGAGGGGGTGGATGTCCTGAAAGGTGTGAATCTGGAGCTGAACCGGGGTGATGTGATCGCCATCCTGGGGCCGAACGGAGCCGGGAAGACCACGCTGGTCAAACATGCCATCGGGCTGCTCAAACCGAAAGCCGGCCGTGTCCTGGTCAACGGTGAGGATACCCGCAAATTGAGCGTGGCTCAGGTGGCGAACACGCTCGGGTACGTCTTTCAAAGCCCCAGCCACATGTTATTTGCCCCCACGGTTGCAGAGGAACTGGCCTTTGGCCCTAAAAATCTGGGGCATCCAGCTCAGGTGATCGAAGAGGAGGTGAAAGAGGCGTTAGAAATTGTCAACTTAACAGGTCGAGAAACGGATCCTCCCCTGGCGCTTTCCTTCGGCCAGCAAAAGCGTGTAAGCATCGCCGCGATCCTGGCCATGCATTCTCGCATCCTGGTGATGGATGAGCCGACAGCTGGACAGGATTACAGGAACTACATGGATTTCATGGATGCAATCATGCAGATACCCAATTTTGAGGCGATCCTGTTCATCACCCATGATGTCGACCTGGCAGTGATCTACGCCAACCGGGTGCTCCTGGTGGATACCGGACAGGTCATTGCCGATGGCCCGCCTCACGAGGTTTTGAGCGACTTCGACCGGCTGAAGGCATCCAGGCTGGTGCCCACCTCGCTGCTGCAGACCAACCTGGAGTGGTTCTCACAGACCCGGCGTTTTATGCGTGCCGAGGCGCTGGCCCACGCCATCAACAGACATGGAGAGGAAAGCCCGGATGGATCCTCACGCAGCTAATTGAATTTTTTGTCTCACCGAGGAGGAACTTATCATGCAAGGCACTGCTCGCAATAAATCGCTCTCTGTATTGTTGGCCCTGCTGGGAGTGGTGGTCGTCTTTGCACTGATCATCATGATCGGCGGAGCCCTGAATGAATCGCTGCAGCTCGATGAAACGGCTGTGCTGCGCTTCGTTTTCGTCGGCATTGGCCTGCTGGCCGTGTACGCCGTGTACTGGATCACACGCGAAAACCGGGTGTGGGAAGTGGGCACCCGCGAAGTCGTCTACATGTCGATCGGTGCGGCACTGTTTGCGCTGCTCTCCTGGCTGTTCAACGGCACGGTGTTCGTTGTTCCGTCGGTCAGCCAGGTGGCGCTGCGGCCTGCCATCGCCATTCCGATGTTCTTCGGATATGCGTTCGGACCGGTCGTCGGCTTCTTTACCGGCGCAGTCGGCAACATGTTCGGCGACGCCCTCACCGGCTTTGGTCTCTCCCCGCAGTGGAGCGTGGGCAACGGCCTGATCGGCATGATCGCCGGCATGGTCTGGCTTTTTGACGACAAGCGCAGTAGCATCAACACGGTGCTGATCATCACCGCCGTGCTGGCTGCCCTGGCGACCCTGATCTACGTGTTCAACCCCACCATCCCGAACATGCTCTTCTTCGAACCGGAGAACAACATCTTCGGTGACCAGCAGATCACCCTGTTTGCGGCCATTTCGCTGATCATCGGTTTCCTGCTGGTGCTGCTCATCCGCTTCGGCTTCGGCAAAGACATCGACGTCGCCGCGGCGGTGACCTGGAGCGCCCTGGGGAACATCATCGGGATCGGCTTTGCCGCCATCTCTGACATCTGGATCAACGGCTTCTCCCCGGCGGTGGCCATCGTCGGCGAATTTCTCCCCGCCGCGGGCCCGAACCTGATCTTTGCGGCCATCCTGGTGCCGATCCTGGTGGTCGCTTATGAGGCCGTGCGCCGGCAGAGCGGGCGCTAGTACCCGCAGTGCGGGCAGCCGGCCGGAGCGCAGCACACGCTTCCTGAACGGCCGGTGGACTGCGCTGCACATGCTTTTGAGAGAAAGGATCGAGACCGGCGGTGTGTTCGCCTGCTCACCGCCGGTCAGCATCAAATCATCATGTTAGTCAACTGGCGGTACCGAGAACGAGATTCGATCATCCAGACCTTTGACCCGCGCGCCTGGCTGATCTTCTTTGCCTGCTTCCTGGCGTCCACTCTGCTGTTCTGGGATGTGCGCTATCTGACCTTTTTCCTGGTCATCGCACTGATTGTGGTCTTTCGCTCCGGCATACCCTTTCGCGAGATGCGGCGCGCCTGGCTGTTCATCGGCGGGTTCATCATCTTCTTCGCCACGCTCACCTTCCTGACTGGCCGGGGAGGCATGGAGGTTTACACAGAAGAGCACCTGATCACGCGTCTGCAGGCTCCGTTCACTATCTTGAACTGGCGACCTGTGCTCAACATCACCGTGGAGCGCACTTTCTTTGCCATCAGCCAGCTTGTGAGGGTGTTCAGTGTGGCCAGCATGACCATCCTGATCCCCTACTCGCTGAACCCTGCGCGCTACGGCATCACTTTCCGCGGGCTGGGTATGCCGGATAAGTTCGCGTACGCGATGGACCTGACCATGCGCTTTATCCCCACCCTGGGACGCGACTTCCAGCTCACGCTGGACGCCCAGCGCGCACGCGGCTACGAGCTGGAAAAGCTCAGGGGCGGGCTGATCGCTCAGGTGCGCAAGATGGCGCCCCTCATCGTGCCCGTTACCATCCACGCCATCATCGGCAGTGAGGACGTGATCGACGCCATGGACCTGCGCGCCTTCGGCGTGGGACCGCGCACCTGGCTGGACGAGCTGCACTACCGCCGGCGGGACCGCATCCTTATCGCCGTGGGCGTGACCATCCTGTTCCTGTCCATCCTGCTCTCACTCTTCGGCTTCGGCCAGTTCTGGGTGCCCCAGGCTGCCATCGAAATGTTCAGCAGCCCGGGATTGTAAAAATACCGCCGCTTAAGAGAAAAACGCGCTCACGGCTGCGCGCGTTTTGGTTTTTTCAGCATTCTTTACGGACAACTCAGGCCTGTGCCAGCGCCCGGACCGCCGATTTCAGGGACTGGATCAGCGCGACCCGGCCCTGCGATATCTGCTGCACCTGTGCGATCACGTCCGCGTCTTTTGTAAAGCGCAAGGTCTCCGCCGGCACCTGGCGGTAATAGTCCGCCAGGCGGTCGAGATATGCTTCCATCTGCCGGTAAGCTGCCGGCAGCGCGTGGATCTGCCCCGCGCCTCGCGCCTGCTCGAGCTGCTGCTTCAGGCTCTCCGCAGCCCGGCGCCAGTCCTGCAGGCTCATCCCGCTTTTACTTTTAATTCCCGAACGAGCCAGGGGGCGCACAAAGACGGGCAGCCGCTTGAGCTCTTCCTCCGTTTCAACCAGCATTTCGATAAACCTGGCGCTTAAACCGGCGGCCGAATTGAGGCTCTCCAGGAGGTCACCATCCTTCCGGCCGGAACTCTGCTCGTCCGCCGGAAGAGCGGCGAGGGCATCTTCCACAGGCTGTGCCTGCAGAAAGCCGGCCTGCTCCAGCACCTGGTAACCGTTGACCAGCTCTCCGTGATACTCCTCACTCAGGGCGGTGATCAGGTATGCAGCCGCCGCACCGGCATGGTCGGCGGGCATGGCAGAGTCGGGATAAGCCGGGTGCAGTGAGAGTTTCATAAACTGCTCTTCACTCAGGCCCATTCGCGGCGCCAGCCCGCGGGCCGCCCCGCGCAAGCCGGGTGTATCCACAAACCCGGGGGCAAAGGCGATCACGTGCACGCCATGTTCTCCCACCTCGCCAGCAAGCGACTGGCTGAAAGCTGCGATCCCCTGCTTGGAAGCGATGTACGCAGAGAGGTAGGGCATGGCATCGGTGGAAACCATGTTCACAATGATTCCGCTGCGGCGGTCGATCATATCCGGCAGAACGGCTTTCGAGGTCAGAAAAGTGCCCTTCAGGTTGACCGCCATCACCCGGTCCCACAGGCTTTCATCCATCTCCAGCACAGCGACCGGCGGGCACAGCACCGCATTATTCACCAGGATGTCCACCGGACCCAGAGAACGGTACGTGCCGGCAAGCATATCCGCCACGCTGCCGGCGTTAGATACGTCGGTATGGATGAAGTATGCCCGGCCTCCTGCGGAGCGGATCAGCTCCTCTGCCAATTTTCCGGTCTCAGCGTTGCTTTCGGCGATGACGACCGCAGCCCCCAGCCAGGCCAGCGCGTAAGCCGTTTCCAGCCCGATCCCGTCTCCGGCCCCGGTGACGACAGCCACCTTTCCGGCAAGCGCGTCACTGCGCAGGCCCAGGCGCTCGACTGCGCGCCCGCTTCCAGTAACTTTCTCAGAGCTCTGCATGCGCTTCGATTTCCTCTCAGTGACAGCCCTGTATTATGTAACAGGTTCTCAAAATGGTTTGCTAATTTGAAAAAGTTCGTGTAAAGTATATCCAATTCGCGAAGCAAAAAGTTTGGAATATTGCAGAGAGCCGGATTGTGAGTCACTTCCTTGAAAACCAGAAGTATCAGTTTGTCCTGCATCCCGATGAGGCCGTGTGGAGCCTTTTCCCGGCCGCGGGGAATGCCCCTTTCCTGGAAGCGGTTCGCATGGGGGTCTGGTACCGGAGTGGTAAGACCCGCCGCCGCGGGCTTGAATTCTGGAAGGTTTGTGAGATCACGAATGGGGAAACGGACTCACCCCACGGGCCGCTGCAGCAGATCAGCCTGTCCACCGAACCCGACGCCGGGGGGTTAGCGTATCACCTGCACTTTGCTCTGGTCAGAGAACATCCCCTCTTTCTCTGGAAGCTGGAGGTTGAGAACCAGGGGCGCCGCCCGGTTCTCATCGACCGCCTGGACATGCTGAACGCCCCCCAGGTGCGTTTTTCCACCCCCGGCGTCAGGGATCTGGCATTCTTTTCGAACGGCTGGCAGTCCTGGAACTTCACCGGTACGTATGGAGCCGGCGACCGCTTCCGGCGCACAAAGCTGGGACCTTTGAGCGAACCCATGCGCATCAACGCCGGAACGCCTCACCCACAGGATGCGGGGCATTTTGGCAGCGACATGTTCGCCGTACTGGGGAGCCGCAGAGACCGCCAGGCTCTGCTGGCCGGCTTTCTCGCCCAGCGCGAGCATTTCGGCTCTCTGGAGTGCTACCTTTACCCGCCGTATCCCTCGCTGTACATGTGGGCGAACGGCGATGGCGCGCTGCTCCACCCGGGCAGCCGTATGAGCACCGACTGGGCCTGCGCCGTCGTTTTCGACGTGGACACGGCCGACCCGCTGGGTACTTATGTGGAAGCGGTCGCGCGCGAGAATGGAATTTCTCCTTCTGCTTTACCGGCCATTCCCACTGGCTGGACGTCCTGGTATCACTATTATTCAAAAGTAAGCGCAGAAGATATCCGCCGCAATCTGCAGGCCGCGGCCGCACTGCAGCCCGAAATACCCCTTAAGTTGATCCAGATCGACGATGGCTTTGAAACGGCGGTCGGCGACTGGTTTTCATTTAAACCATCCTTCCCGCAGGGCATGGCGCCGCTGGCTGCGGAGATCCGCCAGGCCGGTTTCACCCCCGGGCTGTGGCTGGCCCCATTTATCGTCGAACCAAAATCGCGCCTGGCGAAAGAACGCCGGCAGTGGCTGCTGCACGACGATAACGGCCGGCTGGTGAACGCCGGCTTCGGCTTCAGCGGCGGGCTGACCTCCGGCCTGGACCTCACCCACCCGGATGCGCTGGCCTACGCCCAGGAAGTGATGCACACGGCGGTGCACAAATGGGGCTACCCCTTCTTGAAGCTCGACTTCCTGTACGCCGGCGCGCTGCCCGGCCGCCGGCACGACCCGACCTTCACCCGCGCCAAGGCGCTGCGCCGGGGGTTGAACGCCCTGCGCCAGGCTGCCGGAGAGGAGACCTTCTTGCTGGGCTGCGGCTGCCCGCTCGGGCCGGCGCTGGGACTGGTCGATGCCATGCGCATCAGTTCGGATGTCAGCGGCCGCTGGGAACCCTCCTACTGGGGCATCGCGTTCCCCTTTAAATCGGAGCCCGACTTCCCTGCCGCACGCAACGCCGTCCAGAACTCACTCACCCGGGCCCCGCTGCACCGGCGCTGGTGGATCAATGACCCGGATGTGCTGATCCTGCGGCCCGAAACCCGCCTGACCCTGGCGGAGGTGCAGACTCTGGCCGCTGTAATCGCCCTTAGCGGAGGCGCGCTGCTGATCTCCGATGACCTTGCGCGCCTGCCCCCCGAACGCCTAAGGATCGCCCGGCAAATGCTGCCCCTGATCGGGAAGCGGCCGGAGATTCCGGACTGGTTCGACAGGACCACCCCGCAGCACGTTCGCCTGGACCTGGAAAACAAGACCGGCGCCTGGCACCTGGTGAGCCTGTTCAACTGGGCCGACCGGGAGCAGGTCATGAAGCTGCAGCCAGCCGCTTTTGGCCTGATAGGCCGCTTCATGTGCCGCGAGTTCTGGAGCGGCCGGACAGTATTGATAGAAGAAGGGGGTTATTATGAGGCCCGGGTTCCACCTCACGGGAATCTTCTCGCCGCGCTGCGGCCCCTGAATGAGGGACAGCCGCAGTACCTGGGCAGCAGCCTGCACATCTCGCAGGGGCTGGAAATCGCCTCCTGGGAAAGCGGTCCGCAGGGCATCCGCGCCCTGATCGAGCGCCCGGGTGAGGATGCGGGGCAGGTCGATCTATATTTACCAGCAATCCCGCGCGAAATCCGCCTCAACAGGATCGCCATCCCCTGGGCTGTGTGCGGGCACGGGCATTACCGCGTCCAGGTAAAAATCGCGGGCAAAGCTCTGCTGGAAATCCGCTGAGCCCTTTTCCTTTAAAGCGATCTCTGTACACACGCCCTCCGGGCGTGTGTGCCCGTGCATCCGTCATTCTCGCTGAAAAACTTATATAAGGGGAAAAGCCCGGCGTTCTGATGCAAGGACTGCTCTGCTCAGAGAGCCGGCAGTTCTCGAAAAGCGCCTTCAACCAGCGCCGCAAGCTGTTCCATCCCCCGGGAGAGCGGGGAGATGCGCACAAACTCATCCATGGTGTGCGCCCCGCCGCCGGTGGTGAGGCCGATACACACGGCCGGCAGGCCCAGGCTGAGAGGCACGTTGGCGTCTGTGGACCCGATTCCCAGATGCGCCGGGATCCCCTGGCGGTCCAGGCAGGAGCGCGCCAGGCGCACCAGCGGGTGTCCGGCAGGAATCCCGCCCGCAGGGCGTTCGCCGATCACCCTGCAGGTCACCTGCACGCCCGGGCGCGAGGCCTGCTCCACCAGTCTCTCAATGCTGCCCGCCAGCCAGACGAGCATGGCGGGATCTTCCGAGCGCAGGTCCAGTTCCAACACAGCTTCGGCGGCGATGGTGTTGATCGACGTGCCGCCGGAGATCTTACCCACATTTAACGTGGTGCGGGGGCGTGCGGGGAGCGCGATTTCCGTCATGCGCGCTACCAGGCGCGCCAGCTCGTGCACGGCCGAGGGCTTGCCGTAATCGACCCAGGAATGCCCGCCAGAGGTGTGCGCCTGGATGCGGTAGCGGCGCACCCCCAGTCCGCGGTGATAGATCTGCCCCAGGGCCATCCCCTCAAGGACCAGGTAACAGAGCACCTGTCCGTCGAAGCGCTCTACCACCGCCCGCATGCCGCGCAGATTACCCAGACCCTCTTCTCCGGTGTTGGCCACCAGCCACAGGTCCCCGGGAAGCGTGACCTCCCGTTCGCGCAGCAGCCACAGCAGCCCAAACAGCCCGGCGACGCCCAGGGCGTTATCGCCGATCCCCGGCCCGTACACCCGCTCCTTCAGACGCCGGCAGGTCAGATCCGTGGTTACCGGAAATACGGTGTCGGCATGGGCGCTGACCACCAGCGGCAGCGTGCTGCCCGTTCCCGGCATGCGTGCATACAGATTGCCTGCGGCATCTCTGGAGACATCGCACAACCCTTCCGCCTGGAAGCGGTCCAGCAGATAGCTGATACGCTCTTCTTCCTGAAATGTGGGGGCTGGAATCTGCTGGATCGCAACGGCCAGGTCGACAATACGGGTGAGCAGGTTTTCATTCATTTCATACCTTTCGGACGGACAGTTTCAACGTCTCCAGACGCGCTTCGGCCAGGCCCGGAAGAGCATCCAGGGCATAAAACGGGCCGTTCCCTTCCACGGTGAGCGATGCGGAGATGTTGCCGTGCAGCACAGCCTGCAGCGGGTCATACGTTCTGCGGTAACCCGCCAGAAAGCCGCCGCAGAAGGCATCACCTGCACCCGTCGGGTTCACCATACGCGAAGGGTAAGAGGGGATTTCCCAGCGAGTACGCGATTGGGCATCATATAAGAGCTGACCGCGTTCGCCGCGTTTAATCACAATAATTTCGCAGCCAAAAGCCGCCAGGGCTTCGGCCATTTCCCACAGGTCGCTGCTGCGGCCGTGGAAGAGCGAGCGCAGTTCCTCCTCCGAGGGCAGGAAAGCCGTCAGCCCTGTAATCAGGGCAGAGACGTCATCCCAGTAGACAGAATGCATATAGCCCGGCGACGGGTCGATGGTCACCGTGGCGACCTCCATCTGCCGCAGCACAGCCGGCAGCAGGCTGTGGGTCAGATAGTCCAGGGGGCAGAGGTGAGCGGCGTTCACATTGATAAATTCCGCCGGGATATCGCCCTGACGCAGCGAGGTGGGCAGCAGCTGGGTGCGGCTGGCCACGGCCGAGGCCGGCGGCGTGCGGTAGCCCAGCAGCGCCTTGGGGAAAGGGATGCTCAGGCGGGCAAAGTGGGTCACCGGGTCTTCATAGGAGCGCGTCGTGCGGTCCGCATAAGCGTAAAAGGAACGCACATCGACCGGCTGGGGCAGCACCTTTACCCCCCGGGCGTTCAGCCCGCGGCGGTAATACTCGTCGATCCACTCCTGCGGGTAGTCTTCCCCAACCCGGGCCAGGATGCCCGGTGGAGGGTCAGGCTCCCAGACCGCCAGACCCACTGCGGCATAAAGCACATTACCGCCTGGAACATCGATCAGAGTCTCACCCGAAGGCAGAATGACGAAGTCGCGGGCCAGCTGTCCCGCGAACATGTAACGAGGAGTTTCGGGCTTCATCAATAAAAATTATACGTTAGTTTGGGATCGAGAAAAAGATGCGAGCAGAATTAATGCCCTGTCAGGCATGCGCCAGGGACTGATAAACGGCGTCGCTCTTCGCCGCCATGATGAAGTCATTGCGGTGCAGGCCGCCGATGGCATGGGTCCACCAGGTGACAGTCACCTTCCCCCATTCGGTAACCAGGACTGGATGGTGGTCTTCCGCCTCGGCCAGCTCACCGATCCGGTTGGTGAAAGCCAGCGCCTGGGCAAAATTTTTAAACTTGAAGGCCCGCTCCAGGCGGTTCACTCCCTCGCGCGTGACAACTTCCCAGTCCGGGATCTGCTTGCGGTACTCCTGCAGCTCGGCGTCCGTCACCGTGGGCTCGCCGCCGCGGCAGGGCACGCAGTGCAGTTCGCGCAGATCGACCATTATGACCCTTCACCCAGGGCGGCCACCTGGCGCAGCAGCCCCAGGACGAGCAGACCCAGGCGGACGCCGTCGCCGCCGGTGATCTCCGGGCGCGCCCCGGACCGGTCGGCCGTCTGAATAAAAAGATAAGCGGCGCTCAACCCAACCAGGGCGCCGAGGACGCCGCCGATAATCAGAACTTTCGGCTTCCAGTTGTCCTGCTGTTTGACACGAATCTCCTGGCTCATATGCTTCCTTTCTCAGTGGCTGCCCCCATCTCCCCGGCCGGGGCGGTTCAAGGTGGAGGGAACTTCAGCGCGTCTGGCGGCGCACCATCCTGCGCACACCGGCCGAGATGCTGCGGGCGCGAATTACGGGTGCGGCGGCTTTGTCCGTCATCCGGCTCACCTGATAACCGATGGTCGCAAACAGGTTCTGCACCCGGCGTGCAAAGACCGGCAGCGACTGCATCAGGCGTACGGTCACGTAGATCAGACCGGTCAGCAGCACCAGCGCAATCAGCCCGACAAAGAGCATGGGCAGGATCAGCCAGATCAGCGAAATATCGCCCCACCGGCTGAGTGCATCGCTCTGGCCGAAGGTGCTGAAAACCGCCAGGGCCAGGATCAGGACCGCGCCGATGATGAGGGGGAGAAAAATCTGCACGCGCGCTTCCCGCCGGTGCTGTTCGTGGGTCACCGGGTTTCTTTCCGCCAGCCGGGAAGATCGAAAGTCGCTCATGCTGCTTCTATTTTAGCATGATTCAACCATAAAATTTGAATACCGCAGGTGAGGTTTGCGGTATTGATTGCAAAACCGCTGCGTCCTGGCTGTCCGCGCGTTGACCTCAGTCAGCGGGCATGCTACAATTCCGTTGACAGTCCATTGATATCCGAAACAAAAAATTGACAGCCGTTCCTGGAGATCTCATGCTTGCCCGCGTTTACTCCTGTGCTGTGATCGGTTTAGAAGGCGTGCCCATCGAAGTGGAGGTCGATTCTGGCCCGGGGCTGCCTGCCGTGGTGATCGTCGGTCTGCCGGATGCGGCAGTTCAGGAGAGCCGGGAGCGAGTACACTCGGCCATCAAGAACGCCGGTCTGAGCTTCCCCCGCAAACGGATTACCATCAACCTGGCGCCAGCCGCAGTGCGCAAAGAAGGGCCTGCCTACGACCTGCCGATCGCTATCGGGATCCTTGCCGCCGCGGGCGAGCTGGATCCGGACTGTTTGAACGGCTCACTGGTCGTCGGCGAACTGTCTCTGGATGGCAGCGTGCGCCACGTGCGCGGCGTGCTCTCCATGGCTGCCCTGGCCCGCGAGCAGGGTTTCCAGCGTATCTTTACACCCGCTGTAGACGCTGCCGAGGCTGCACTGATCCCCGGCCTGGAGGTGATCCCGGTCGCATCCCTCTCGGCGCTGTTCATGCACCTGAGCGGCATCGAGCGCATCCCACCCCAGCAGCCCGTTACGCCTGAAGAGCTGCCGTTCGTTGTGGAGACGGATTTCAAAGAAGTGAAAGGGCAGGAGCACGTCAAGCGCGCCCTGGAAGTGGCCGCGGCTGGCTCCCACAACGTGCTGATGTCAGGCCCGCCAGGCGCCGGGAAGACCCTGCTGGCGCGCGCGCTGCCTGGGATCCTGCCGCGCATGACGATTGACGAGGCGCTGGACGTCACGCGCATCTACTCCGTCGCCGACCAGCTCCCTCCCGACGTGCCCCTGATCCGCAGCCGGCCTTTCCGCGCACCGCATCATACGATCTCGCATGCCGGTCTGGTGGGCGGCGGCAACATCCCCCACCCCGGAGAGATCTCCCTGGCGCACCGCGGTGTGCTCTTCCTGGATGAACTTCCCGAGTTCGGCCTGCGTGTGCTCGAAGTGCTGCGCCAGCCGCTCGAGGATAAGGTGGTTACCATCAGCCGCGCGCAGGGCTCGCTCACCTTCCCGGCCAATTTTCAACTTGTCGCAGCCATGAATCCCTGCCCCTGCGGCTTCTACGGCGACCCCGTGCGCGCCTGCACCTGCTCTTCCAGCACGATCACAAAGTACCAGAAGCGCATCTCGGGGCCGATGATGGACCGCATCGACATCCACATCGAGGTGCCGCGGGTCGATTTTGAGAAGCTCAGCGGCAGCCGCCTGGGCGAACCATCAGAGTCCATCCGGGCGCGGGTGGAAGCCGCACGCCAGATCCAGCGCCAGCGCTTTGCCCGCGCTGCGGAAGAGAAGGCCCCCGCACAGGGCGCTCTGGCGACCATGAACGCCTCCGCCCTGCAGTACCAGGTCACCTGCAATGCCGACATGCGCCCGGCAGAAGTGCGCGAATTCTGCCACCTGGATGAAACCTGCCGGGCCCTGATGCGCACCGCCATGGCCCAGCTCCAGCTCTCCGCCCGCGCCTATCACCGGGTGCTCAAAGTGGCGCGCACCATCGCCGATCTGGCAGGAGAACCGCGCATCTCCCCCGTTCACCTGGCCGAAGCGCTGCAGTACCGGCCGAGAGTCGACTGACAACGGATTTTGATCACGGATTTCACGGATTGGTGCCCTGGAGTTCGCGATTTATAACGCCAGCTTCGCCGGAAAATGAAGGAAATCTCATGGCGGGTAAATTCGTCGCTACCCCCTATGACGCGATTACGTACAAAATCATTGGCTGTGCGATGGCGGTCCATCGAGAGCTGGGCCCAGGATTGAAAGAAGCCAGCTATCAAAGGGCCCTGGGGAACTCCATGGCAGATGCTTCTCTATCCTTCGAGCCTCGCAGGTTTCTTGCTGTTTATGATGACCCTGAACAGCAGAGGCTGGCGGGCTATTATATTCCCGATTTCATCGTCGAATCCTCTGTGATTGTTGAAATTAAGGCATTGAAAGGACTGGATAACAGTCATCTCGCTCAGGTGATTTGTTATCTGGCCGTTTCTGGCTGCCCGCTGGGTTTGTTGATTAACTTCGGGGAAAGAAGCTTACGCTACCGCCGGGTTTTTCCACCGCAGAAAGTGGTTAAGGCGCTGGTCAACCGCCAGTGGCTTTTTGTTCCTGATGGGCTGAAAAGGGAGACGGACAGCAATCCGTGAAATCCGTGTTAGTAATCCGTTGTCAGCTGTGATTGTTTTCATTAATTTGACATTAAGGTTAAAATATGTACGGTTTAGAAATCAATTAGTTATGTAATTTCAAGCGACCCTCCCACAGGCGCACAGAGAAGTTGCATAACGAAGGTGGGCATTATTTTCGGAAGTGAAAAGGAGAAAGAATGTCCACCGCAGCTTCTGAAACCCATCCTGCAGCCACGGCTGCACCCGGCTGGATGGTGCACCACCCGCTGGTGGCCTTTTTTGCCATCGCCTTCGCTGGAAGCTGGGCCATGGGGATCCCCATGGCCCTGAGCAGCGGGTTCAACCTGTTCCCCCTGCCCGACCTGGCCTTCATCCTTATGTTCATCCTCGGCATCTATACCGGCCCCTTCTTGGGGGCGCTGATCGTCACGCGCGCGGTCGAGGGCCGGGCGGGCATACGGCGGCTGTTCCGGCGCGCGGTCCAGTGGCAGGTCGGGCTGCAGTGGTACCTGGCAGCGCTCTTCAGCTTTCTGCTGATCTGACTGGCCGCCTATTCCCTTCTCATGAACGGCGCACCGCTGCGCGAGTTGATCGCCAACCCACTGCTGCTGGTCACCCTCTTCCTTCCCTGGCTTTTGCAGGGGATCTTCATCCCTTCGCTGGGCGAGGAGCTGGGCTGGCGTGGATTCGCCTTCCCCCGGCTGCAGGCCCGGTACGGGCCGGTCGCCGGGACGCTCATCCTTGGCGCCCTGCAGGGGGGGCGTCCTTTCCGGCGCAGTTCCAGGCGCTGACTCCGGACCGGCTGAACGTGATCCTTTTTGGCCTGACGGCGATCCTCCTGGTGATTTTCACGCGCGGCCGGCTGGGCTACCATCCGGAAGACCAGCCTGCTGCGTATGCAGCTTCGCTCCCGACCATGCGCTGAGACCAACCCGGCTGCTGTCGGGCGGCACCGGCCGGGTCGGTCCCAACGGCCTACGGATTGCCCCGTTATTCGAGCCATAGCTGCACGGCTTTTACCACCTCCACCAGCCCTGGGGCATCCTGGCGTCGGTCATCAGCGGCGTGTTCTTCTACGCCTTACCGACCTGGCGCTTCCGCAGCCCCTGGATGGGGGTCATTGTCCATTCTGCCCAGAGCGTGTACTTTGCCTTCCTGATCCTTGGGCTTGTGCTGGGGCTGGCACAGGGGTGCGGCTGCTTCGCTTTGCCTGTACCGGGCTTCTTTCCTTTCCCGCCCCCGTTCTCTTTCGTTCCATCCATACATATCTGCGAGCGACACGCAGAATTATCACGAGCGGCGGGATCCAATGGGCCGGCCGGTGAAAAATCTTTAATGACTTCTTCGGTTCAATGGGAAGAGGTTAAAATTTAAAAATGGCTGTGAACAATCTTCCCGTCCAGACCACCCCATTCATCGGCCGGGATGATGAGCTGGCTGAGATCGCCGCGCTCCTGGCCGACCCGGACTGCCGGCTGCTGACCCTGACCGGGCCCGGAGGGATTGGAAAAACACGCCTGGCCGTCCAGGCTGCTGCACAGGTAGCTGCTTCCTTTGCCGACGGGGTTTATTTCGTCGCTCTTAATCCCCTCAGTTCACCTGATTACCTGATCCCTACGCTTGCCGGCACGGTTGGTTTTTCGTTCTCCGGGCAGGAGGATCCGCTCCAGCAGCTTCTGAACTATTTAAGCTCGAAGCACATGCTGCTGGTGATGGACAATTTCGAGCACCTGATCGAGGCGGCCGGCCTGATTCCTGCCATCCTGCAGGCTGCACCGGGGATCAAGGTCCTGGTGACTTCGCGTGCTGTGCTCGATCTGCAGGAAGAGTGGATCCGCCCCGTGCAGGGCCTGAAATTCCCGGAAGAGGCAGCCTCCCAGCCCATCGAAACATACAGCGCCGCGCAGTTATTTATCGAGCGCGCCCGGCGCGTGCAGGCGAATTTTTCTCCCCGCCAGGAACAGGAGTGCATCGCCCGCATATGCCGGCTCGTCCAGGGCATGCCGCTGGCACTGGAACTGGCGGCAACCTGGTTGAAGACCCTGACGTGCGCTGAGATCGCCGCAGAAATTCAGCGCAGTATGAATATCCTGGCGACCACGCTCCGCAATGTGCCGGAGAGGCACCGCAGCATGCGCGCTGTGTTCGAACAGTCCTGGAACCTGCTTGGATCTTCCGAAAGGGAAGCCTTCAAGCGTATGGCGGTTTTCCAGGGGCGCTTCCACCACCAGGCAGCTCAGGCGGTGACGGGGGCAGACCTGCTGACTCTTCAGGCGCTAGTGGACCAGTCACTGCTTCGCATGGCTCCGGACGGCCGCTATGAAATTCACGAGCTCCTGAAGCAGTACGCTGCCGAACGCCTGAGTGAAAACCCACATGAAGAAGAACAGGCCTGTGAACAGCACGCTAATTACTACGCTGGTTACCTGTCTCGCCAGGAGAAGCGCCTCATCGGCCCGGACCAGCTCGCCGTACTCGACCAGATCGATGCCGAGATCGATAATATTCGCTCCGCCTGGCGCTGGGCTGTGGAGAAGGGGAATGCTGAGACGATCAGGCAGTTCATGGGCTGCCTGCTGATCTATAACCAGATTCGCACCAGGATCCATGAAGGTGCCGATATGTTCAACCTGGCGCTGCAGCGGTTTGAAGGTTCAGGCGGGCAGCTCGAGGGCAACCTTTGCATGCATGCAGCCTGGTTTGAAGCCACACGGGGCAAATACGGCAGGGCCGTTCATCTATTTGAAAAAGGTTTCAGCCTCTTGACGGATGGCTGCCCCCAGGGATCATCTGCCATGGCGCTGGCGGGAACTACTTTTATCTATGATTCTCAGGGCCTGCCCTGGGACAAAGCCAAAGTCATGGAAATGATCCGTGCATATTTTGAAAACTGCCGGAGGACAGGCGAACGATGGGGCGAAGCCTGGCTGGCTTATGCCCTGGGAGCCTTCGCCTTTTACGACGACCGGTCTGATGAAGCTCTGGTCTGGTTAAGGGGCAGTCTGGATATCTTTCGAGACCTGGAAGACCGGTGGAGTTCGACGAACGTTTTGAACCTGCTCGGGGTCCTCTTGATCAAGGCCAGGTTGTATTCTGAAGCGCAGCGCGTCTTTCAGGAATCACTGGCGATCTGCCAGGAACTGCGCGATCTGGGCGGCGTAGCCTTTTGTCTCGGACACCTGGGTGAGATTGCGGCGCACCTGGAGGAGTATGAGAGCTCGCGGCAGTACATCCTCGAAGCTGTCAAGATCATGTACGAGACGAAACAAAACCTTTTCATGTTCTGGAACCTGTTCGACCTGGCTGAGTCCCTTCACCGGACTGGCGAGAATGAACGGGCCGTTCAGATCTGCGCATTTATTCTCAGCCAGCGGAGCGACCCGGAAACCGAATCATATATCCGGCCGCGCCTGGAGGCCTATCAAAGAGAAATGCAGCCTGAAGCCTACGCGCGAGCGGTGCAGGCGGGCGAGAGCACAGACCTGGACACTCTGATCCAGGATCTGTGGGCGGAATTTTCTCAGCAGAAAGAGACTGCTGCACAGACTTTGACTCCTCAGGCCCGGCCCACCAGCGGCAGCTCGCCCCTGGTTGAGGAGCTGAGCCCACGCGAGCTGGAAGTACTCTCTTACGTCGCTGCCGGCTATTCGAACCAGGAGATTGCCCGCAAATTGACGGTGACGGTGGGTACGGTCAAGAAACACATCAATAACATCTTTGGCAAGCTGCAGGTGAGCAACCGGACGCAGGCGGCTGCCAGGGCGCGCGAGCTGGGTATCCTCTAACCCGGTTAAATCAACCCCCTCTAACCAATAATCAACCAGTGGATACTACTTTGGGTAACTGACAGTTCACCCTCCTGTTTGCTATTGTCGTGGCAGGTATAGCAAAACAGGAGGTGGGTCATGCTGTCACCGCAGGAGAACGTTACGATTGTCAACCAGACGTTGGGACAGTCGGACGAGAAATATCGCGCACGCCGCCAGGCCATCCAGCTGTACTGGAGAGTCTACTACCAGGGGCAGCGCCGGCGGTTGTGGAGGAGTTTTATCCGCGGCAGGAATCGCCTGCGCGATCTGAATGAAGCACTGCGCTCCTCGAAGGTTAAGGCTCGCCATGCTGCCGGCCTGCAGAATGTACCCATCGCCCAAATTCGCGGCAGCGAGGGGCGCAGCCGGGACTTCGATGCCGAATTTCATCCGATCAACGAACGGACGGAGGAGCGCTGGGTAAGCATCGCCAGCGCCCAGATGCTGGATAAAGCCCTGCCGCCCGTCGAGCTCATCCAGGTGGGCGATGACTATTATGTGCGCGACGGCCATCACCGTATCTCGGTGGCCAGGGCGCTCGGGCAGATGGCCATTGAGGCCGATGTGACGGTTTGGGAGGTCGAGCCAGCCTGATTTCTCTTTCAGCCTTTTATGAAAGCCAGCTGCCCGGCCGGCTGGCGGAAGCGCCCGGCCCCCCACCCTGGTTAGCAAGGCTGATCGTGATGGGGGGCCGGATCCTGTACTGGTTTTATTGGGCAGATTTGACATGCGCGTACGATCAGCGGTCTTGCGGCAGAGGTGCGCATCAACCCCATAATCCGGTCGTGACCTGAATGTACCGGTCAGGAACAGGTTGGTTATTGGATCAGAACCGAATCTCTCAAGGCGTTGCGGCCACAGCTTCCACCGCTGTTTCGATAAGATCAACAACAGCCTTGGGGTTGGAGATCATTGCCGGGTGCGGCGCCCTGACCTGAACGATCTGGGCATTGGCGCGTTCGGCCATGAAGAACTGGAGGTAAGGAGGAATGACCTTATCGCGCGTGCCAATCAGGTACCAGGACGGGATCTCTTTCCAGGCAGGGGGTCCAGATGGCTCTGCGAGAGCACTTAATGTAACGGGCTGTTGTGAGGCAGCCAGAACAGCTGCCCCGTCAGCTCTTATCGTGTTAGCGAAGCACGATGGGAACACCTCTTGCTTAATATAAAGATCGACATCGCCGTTCTGAGCCCCCGGATACGATACGGTATTGAAAATCGCTGCGGGATCACCCAAAACGCAGGATGGAGCTGCCCCAGGTGGCGGCGGCATCGAGGCAAGCTGCAGCGCTGACTCGCCCTCCTCAGGCGCAAAACCATCAATATAAACAAGCGCTTTAACATTTGGTTTCCCGAATGCCGCATTGGTTATAACAGCGCCGGCGTAGGAGTGTCCGACCAGGATGATCGGGCCGGGTATGGTATCGAGGATACTGGCAACATAAGCCGCATCAGATGAGAGCCCGCGCAGCGGGTTGGGCACCACCCATACTGTATATCCATCCGCCTGGAGACGAGCGGTAACCCCGGCCCAGCTGGAACCGTCTGCCCAGGCTCCATGTACCAGGACAATGGTTGGTGCAGGATCATTGGATTGGGCTGCTCCCTGCGCCTGTGTGTTCGCGCCCGTGGATAACACGGGGAGGAAGAAAATGACGACGATCACCACCCTCAGGAGTGAGCGAAGAAATTTCGATCTATTGCGTTTCATGATTGATCCCCTTATCACTAAAATTGGTTGACCAGAAAACCGGTTTTAAACTCCCCCGGAACCTATTTGCGGCATTAGTTAGCAGCACTGGAACACATCAGGCCAGCACCAGCAGGTACACATCTATCAGGCTGCCCTGTCATACCGGTGCTCCCTGTAGATTTTCACAGGACCAGAAACGTGACAGTCCGATCAGGCAGCTGCAGTTTCAGAAAGCAGCCTGGCTGAGCCAATCTTCAAAACGGGTCTCTGCAAGTGAGGCGTCCTCACCGGGCACGAGTGTGCGCTCGCCGAGTTCTGCGCCAAAGTAGCGCGCATGCGGATCCGTGATGACTGCACGTGAATCGCCGCGTTCGCTGAGAAATCGCTGGACCAGTTCATCGAGCCGGTATTGTTGAGGTCCTGCCACTTCAACGATGGCGTTCACTGGTGCTCCTACGGAGATTGTTCCGACTGCACTGGCAACATCCTCGGCCGCCATGGGTTGGATCAAAACATGGGCGAGCCGCACCGTGCCGTCCGTCGTCGCGTCATCAGCAATCCTTTTAATGAATTCGAAGAACTGGGTTGCATGGACGATCGAATATGGAATCGATGCTCCCCTGATCAGTTCCTCCTGTACAATCTTGGCTCGAAAGTAACCACTTTGAGAAAGCCGGTCGGTACCCACGACCGACAACACGACATGATGGCCCACACCTGCTGCCGTTTCTGCATTCAGAAGGTTGCTGGTTGACGTTTCGAAGAATTTCATCACAGCCGCATCATCGAAGGATGGAGAGTTCGACACATCGATAACCACATCGGCGCCGTCAAGAGCCCCGGCCAGCCCTTCGCCGGTGAGTGTGTTGACACCTGTATCTGGTGACGCCGGAATTACCTGATGTCCCTGTTCACCAAGCTTACGGACGAGCTTCGAGCCAATCAGGCCGCTTCCACCGATTACCACGATTTTCATTCTGTATCCTTTCTATGGTCTTCTGGGGCTCCTGCCGTTTTCCGGTCACGAAGCATAAACAGTGCAGCATGCCTGTGAGAGACAATTCACACAGGTTGCTGCAGGAGGGCTGCTCCAGCGCGAATCTCAGCTCTGGCAGACATGCTACCGAATGGTGCAGTAAGCTGTCACGCGATGTTACGCGCGGTGAAGCAGCATTTTATAGGACTTGCGGGATATCCTCAGGGGCGGTAAAGGAGAATGCAGCGGTTGGCGTCAGTCCATGTATTAACCCCTATCGGACGTCGACCATGCGTTGATGATGCGAATCCAACCGGCTTTTTTAATTATATATTAAATACCCTTTAAGTCTATAAATATGCTGTTAAGGTTTGTTCAC
The DNA here is from genome assembly GCA_012516075.1 of Chloroflexota bacterium. Lineage (GTDB taxonomy): Bacteria > Chloroflexota > Anaerolineae > Anaerolineales > UBA4823 > JAAYXE01. The sequence goes on from JAAYXE010000118.1 coordinate 27,871, forward strand.
TTCCAAGATTACCCTGTTCATATCCATGTGATCGATTTTTCATTGGAGCGGTGGATGGTAAGTTATCTCGCCGCCTGCCGGATGTTCTTCTCCTGGCGTTGGATTAGACAGCAGCGATATCTCAATGTCACAGCCCGGCCCTGTCACTTCTTCCGTCCAAATACGAGTTACTCGGGTAAAATAGTCTCGTACAATCGAACAGGCATTCGAATTATCGACCGGCGCTGCAGAACAGCTCAGGGGAATATTATGCATGCGTTCGCGACTGCGCACTGCCTGAGTTCGAAATAACCAACAGTAAGGGGAGAGCTTTATATGGCAAGGAAACTGGTCGTATTAACCTTTACGTCCCTGGACGGGGTGATGCAGGCCCCGGGAGGAAAGGGCGAGGACCCTTCGGATGGGTTTGACCTGGAGGGCTGGACCGTGCACTACTTCGACGAGGCTATGGGCGAAGAAATGGACCGTCAGATGGGCCAACCCTTTGATCTGCTGCTGGGCCGCAAGACGTACGACATCTTCGCGGCTTACTGGCCTCACCAGGATCCCGATCCATTTGCCGGGTCGAAAAAATACGTGGTCACGAGCCGGCCTGTTCAGACGGATTGGAAAGGAACGATCCCCATCCACGGTGATGTGACGGCAGAAGTCCGGCGCATCAAACAGGAGGATGGCCCGATGATTCAGGTTCACGGCAGCAGCCAGCTCATTCAGGCGCTGCTGGCCGGCGACCTGGTTGACGAACTGTGGTTGAAGATCTTCCCGGTCACGCTGGGGAAAGGCAAGCGCCTGTTCGGGGCGGGGACCATTCCCGCTTCTTTTAAACTGACCGGTTCCAGTGCAACGCCGAGCGGCGTGATTGTTGCCGCATATCAAAGGGACGGCGATATCCGCCTGGGTACGTTTATGCAATGAAGGATGTGGTTCTGGGCCGGTATAAAGTTACCGGCCCAGAACCATACCAAAAACTTCGCCATTCCCTCAAAATCTGTAACAATTTACAACAAACTGGCGCGAAAAAAACCATTGATTCCATGGCGGTTCTTTGTTATACTGATGTTACCGCTAACGGTAACGCTAACATAACGGAGCCGTCCTTGACCACTCGAGTCACCATGTCCGATGTTGCCCGTCAGGCTGGGGTCTCCCTGATGACGGTTTCGCGCGTGATCAACCACAAGGGGGATGTCAATCCGGAAACCCGTAAGCGTATCCTCAAAGTGATTAAAGAACTAGGCTACCGGCCCAGCGCGATTGCCCGCAGCCTGGCCACGCAGGAAACACGCACCATCGGCCTGGTCATCCCGGATGTCTCGAACCCCTTCTTTGCAGATATTACCCGCGGTATCGAGCAGCTTGCTTATGCCGAGGGCTATCACGTGTTCCTCTGCAACACCGAGGAGGACCCCGGCCGTGAGCTGACCCTGATCCAGTCTCTGGAAGAAAAATGGGTGGACGGACTGATCCTGTGCAGCTCGCGCCTGGACGAGAGCGTGCTGACCGATCTGCTGGCACGGCTGCCAGCTGTCGTATTGATCAACCGCCTGATGCACAACGGCGACTATGGATCAATCCAGAGCGTGCGAGTGGACGATGAAAGCGGCGCCAGCATTGCCGTTTCTCACCTGATCCGCAGCGGCGCCCGGCGAATCGGCTTCCTGGCCGGCCCGCCAGCCTCCTTCAGCGGGCAGGGACGTAAAACTGGATACTTTAACACAATGGACGCAGCCGGGTTTACAGTCAATCCCGGCTGGGTCGTTAACTGCCAGCCTACGGTTGAAGGCGGCCACCAGGCCACCCTGAAACTCCTCGAACAGCACACTGAACTGGAAGCCCTGTACTGCTACAACGATCTGGTAGCCGTAGGTGCACTGCAGGCCTGCAAAGAACTTAAGCGGCGCATTCCCGACGACCTGATGGTCGTGGGGAATGATGATATTCCTCTGGCAGCTCTGGTGTCACCGACCCTGACAACCTGCAGGGTCCCGCGTCGCGACCTGGGCGCACTGGCAGTCAAAGCACTGCTGGATCGCCTCAAAGACTGCCCGGATGACTGCCAGCAGATCGTCTTACAGCCGGAACTGGTGGTGCGACAGAGCGCACCGTAAAGCTTCCTTAGAAAGAAAGGAGGTGCAGCGTCATCGAATTCTCCTTCACGTTCTCCCCTCAGAGTAGCCCATCCGAACCATTCATCAGACGGACAACTTTGTCAACCACCATTCAGGTCGTCGTGGAGAAGGAGATACAATGTATTCGAAGAAGCTCTTAAGGCTCAGGGTCGTCCTCAGTGCCCTCCTGGTTCTTGGCATGCTCCTCACCGCCTGCCAGTCCCCAGCCACCCCCACTACCGCGCCCGAAGGAAAACCCGAAGCGGCGCCCACCGAGGCTGTGAAAGAGCCTGTCGATGAACCCGAACCCCCAGAACAGGCCGAAGTTGAAGAAGAACCGGCCGCTCCCCCCGCTACCGATCCCGAAACACCCATAACGAAATATAACGAAGCTCCCTCCCTTAAGGAGCTGGTTGAAAAAGGCGAGCTGCCTCCTGTGGAAGAGCGCCTGCCCGAAAACCCGCTGGTCATTCCCGTTGTTGACGGCATCGGCAAATATGGCGGCACATGGCGGCGCGGTTTCCTGGGCCCATCCGACTACAACAGCTACGTTCGCGTGGTCTATGATGGCCTGGTGCGCTTCTCGCCGGATGGTGGCAGCATCGTGCCGCGCCTGCTCGAATCCTGGGAGGCCAACGATGATTACACCGTCTGGACCCTCTACCTGCGCAAAGGCGCTAAATGGTCCGACGGCCACCCCTTCACAGCTGATGACATCCTGTTCTGGTACGAGGATGTGCTGCTGAACACAGACCTGACCCCCACCGTTCCGAAGTGGATGCAGAACAAGGATGGCACACCGGCTGTGGTTTCCAAGGTGGATGATTACACGGTCACCTGGACTTACAACGAGTCCAACACCACCCTGATGATGGAGCTGGCCAACCAGGACGGCGGCGATAAGAACTACGCTGTTTTCCTGCCGGCCCACTATCTCAAGCAGCTCCATGCCAAGTATGCCGATCCTGATGAACTGGCTCAACTCGTGAAGGAAGGCGGCTTCCAGACCTGGGGCGAGCTCTTCGCCACCCGCAAGAACCCCGCGGAAAACCCTGATCGCCCCGTGATGGCTGCCTGGAAGCCGGTCACCCGCGTCAGCGATGACGTCCTCGTCCTGGAGCGCAACCCCTACTTTGTGGGTGTGGACCCCGAAGGCAACCAGCTGCCCTACATTGACCGCATCGAGTTCAAGTTCTTCCAGGACACCCAGGCGCTGAACCTGGCGGCTATCGCCGGTGAGCTGGACCTGCAGGAACGCCACATCATCATGGGCAACTACCCGGTCTTCAAGGAAAACGAAATGGCCGGGAAGTACCGCGTGATCACCTGGCCGACCTTCGGTGGTTCAGACGCCATCATCGCCTTCAACCAGACCTACGTCAAAGACCCGCTGGTGGGAGATCTGCTGCGCAACCGCGACTTCCGCGTAGCCCTCTCTTACGCCATCGACCGTGAAGAGATCAAGGAAGCGGTCTTCCTTGGCCTGGGTGAAGCCCGCCAGCCTGTGCCCGCCCCCTGGCACCCCTACTATCCGGGCGATGATGTCGCCTACAAGTTCACCGAGTTCAACCAGGACCTGGCGAACCAGATGCTGGACAGCATCGGCCTCACCGAGCGGGATGCCGAAGGCTTCCGCATGAAGGATGGCAAGCAGTTCTCCATCGAAATCTCGGTTGTGCCCAACTTCGCCAACTGGCCCGATGTCGCCCAGATGGTCGCGGCCAACTGGCAGGAGGTCGGCATCCGCACCATCGTCCAGGTTCGTGAGCGCGCTGTCCACTTCGAGATGCGCGACGCCAACGAGATTGTCACCGAACTCTGGAACGAAGACACCACCGGGTTCCCCTTCACCGGCGCTCCCAAGTTTGACCCCCGCACGCAGCCGGGCCTGGGCATCGCCCCTCTGGTGCGCCAGTGGCTGAACTCCGGTGGTAAAGAAGGTATGGAGCCTACCCCAGAGATGGCCCGCATTGTTGAGATCATCGACAGAGGCAAGACCGTCGGCGAGGAGGAGCAGATCGAACTGGCGAAGGAACTGTTCACCCTGTACGTCGATCAGTGCTACGAAATCGGCACCGTTGGCCTGACTCCGCTCGTTCAGGGTGTGGTCGTAGCGAACAACGATCTCAAGAACATCCCGCTGACCCTTGGCAATGACTGGCCTCTGCGCACGCCGGGCAATGCCAATCCGGAACAGTTCTTCTTCGACCGGTAATAACTGAGCGCAGATTATCCTTCTATCTCTCCTGTGGGCGGCCTGTAAGGCCGCCCACAGGAGACACCCGGTGTAACCAGAAAGGATAGGCCGACCGGTGACTCGATTTATCATCCAGCGCCTTTTATTGATCCCCGTCCTGCTCCTGATTTTTTCTGTGATGGTTTTTGCTCTGGTTCAGGCTCCCCCAGGAGACTTCCTGACCAGCTACATTGCCACCCTGGCTTCCACGGGCTCCAGCCTGGATCAGGAAACCATCGCCATGCTCGAGCGCCAGTTCGGGCTGGATCAACCGGTTCATATCCAGTATCTCAGGTGGATGGGCCGCCTGCTGCAGGGTGATCTGGGCCTGTCACTGGAATATCAAAGACCGAACGCAGAGCTGATTGCCGAGCGGTTGGGGCTGACCGTTACCCTGGCTTTGTCTGCGTTCGTCTTCACCTGGATCGTGGCCATACCCCTTGGCATTTATTCGGCCACCCACCGCAATACCATCCTCGATTATCTGACCACGGTATTGAATTACATCGGCGTGGCCACCCCGAACTTTATGCTGGCGCTGATCTTGATGTGGTGGGCGTATTCAAGGTTCGGCGTCAGTATTACCGGCCTGTTTTCGCGCGAATTCGAACAGGCACCCTGGTCGCTCGCCAAAGTGATCGACCTGGCCAAACACATCTGGCTGCCCATGATTGTGCTTGGAATTGCCGGAACCGCCCGCCTGACGCGCGTGATGCGCGCCAACCTGCTCGATGAGCTCAATAAACCCTATATGATCTCAGGACGAGCACGCGGGCTTTCTGAATGGCAACTGGTGATGAAATATCCCGTGCGCCTGGCGATCAACCCCCTGATCAGCACGATCGGCTGGTACCTCCCCGAGCTGTTCTCCGGAAGTCTGATCGTCGCCACGGTTATGAACCTGCAAAATATTGGTCCGCTTCTGCTGCGCTCTCTGATCAACCAGGATATGTATCTTGCCGGCGGCATCCTGCTGATCTACTGCTTCCTGGCAATCATCGGAACCCTGATTTCCGATCTCCTCCTCGCCTGGTTGGATCCGCGCATCCGCATGGAAAAGAGCTGAAGATGAACGGTATCGAAAACAACGTCCTGCAACCCGAAGGTCACAACCAGCCGCAAATAACAGAAGCGGACGCACTGGTGGATACCGAAGAACTGCTGATCACCACACAGGAAGAGGAACGCATATCGGTAGCCTCCAACTGGAAACTGGTCTGGTGGCGTTTTCGGAAGAACAAACTGGCCGTTATCAGCGCGATCCTGCTGTTGTTTTTCTCGATCGTGGTTCTGGTCCCGGACTTCTTTTCCACCCACGATCCGGAAGCAACCAACGCACGCCTGGCGTTCATCCCCATCCAGCACATCCACCGGATAGCCGAAGGCCGGCTCAGACCGTGGGTCCCTGCTGTCAGTGGTGAGCGCGATCCAGTTACCCTGGCCATGGTGTGGAAGATCGACGAGACGCAGAAGATTTACATCCGCTTCTTCGCCCGGGGTTATCCCTATAAAATCCTCAATCTAATTGAGACCGATATCCACCTGGTTGGAACGGTGGACCCGGAACAGTCCGATCAGATCTTCCTGCTGGGAACCGATCGCCTGGGTCGAGACCAGTTCTCACGCCTGGCTCACGCCACTCGCATCTCCATGACCATCGGTATGGCCTCCGTCATCCTGAGCGTCATCCTGGGGATGGTGCTGGGCGGTATTTCGGGCTATTTTGGCGGCTGGGTCGACAATTTTATCCAGCGCCTGATCGAACTCCTGCAGTCGCTGCCGACGATCCCGATCTGGCTGGCCCTCACGGCTGCTCTGCCGCGCACCTGGTCTCCGGAGAAAGTTTTCTTCGCCATCACCATCATTCTGGCGCTGCGCGGCTGGACCACCCTGGCGCGTGAAGTGCGCGGCCGCTTTCTCTCGCTGCGAGAGGAGGACTTCATTCTGGCTGCCGAGCTGGCCGGCTGCAGCCGCTGGCGCGTCATTCTGGTGCACATGATTCCCACATTCACCAGCCATATTATTGCCACCAGCACGCTGTCTATTCCGGTGATGATTGTCACTGAGACCTCGCTCAGCTACCTGGGCCTGGGGCTTCGCCCGCCGGCAATCAGCTGGGGCGTCATGCTGCAGGAAGCCCAGAACATCCAGACGCTGGCGCTGGCCCCCTGGCTGCTGATCCCCGGCCTGACGGTGATCATCGCCGTCCTGGCGTTCAACCTGGTAGGCGACGGGCTGCGCGATGCTGCTGACCCGTACAGTTAACCGCAAAGGATAAGCGATGCCAATCATATCGAAACTGGTAAACAATACGGTCGCAAAAACAGGCATAACTTCCGCACCCCCTGGCCCAAACGATCCGCTGCTCCGCGTGGAAGACCTCAGAGCATATTTTTATATGGATGAGGGGATCGTAAAGGCCGTTGACGGTGTCAGTTTTGAGGTCCATCCGGGAAAGGTGGTCGGGATTGTTGGCGAGAGCGGCTGCGGGAAAAGCGTCACCATGAAAGCAATCCTGCAGATTCTGGAACCGACAGCCAAAATCGTCTCCGGAAAGGTTAGCCTGCGCATGCGCACGGGGTCAGATGATCCTAACAGCGCAGAGGAATGGATCGAACTGACACGCCAGAAGCCGAACAGCCGCATTATGCGCCGCATCCGGGGCGCCGAGATTGCCCTTATCCCCCAGGAACCGATGGCTGCCTTCAGCCCGGTGCACACGGTGGGCAACCAGATCATGGAAACCATCCTGCTGCACCGCAAGGTCAGCAAGGCGGAAGCACGTCAGATCGCCATAGATGTGTTCCGCGCCGTGGGGATTTCGATGCCCGAACAGCGCATCGATTCTTACTCATGGGAGCTTTCCGGAGGTCTGCGTCAGCGAGCAATAATCGCTATGGCGTTGAGCTGCAACCCGCGCCTGCTGATTGCGGACGAACCCACGACGGCGATCGATGTCACCACGCAGGCACAAATCCTCAAACTTCTGCGCAGGCTGCAGGAGGAGCGCCAGACCTCGATCATCTTTATCACCCACGATCTGGGAGTGATTGCCCAGATGGCGGATGAAGTGGTGGTTATGTATCTCGGGATGGTCATGGAAAGAGGTCCGGTGATGACGATCTTCAAGGACGCCCGGCACCCCTACACACAGGCGCTGCTGCGCTCGATCCCCAGTGTGCAGTCGACGCCGCGGGTCAAACTGCCGACCATCGCCGGCTCGATCGCCCATCCGTTCAACCGGCCAAGCGGTTGTCCATTCCACCCGCGCTGCACACGCTTCATGCGCGGGGTATGCAACACAGCCGAACCCAGGATGATCCCCCTGGGCGATAATCATTTTGTCAACTGCTTCCTGTACTCGCAAGAGACAGCCCCTGCGGCGGACACCGCAGCGCCGGCAGCCCCTACGGAGCAAAGTGCATGAGCGACGGTGTGAATCCCAATAACTCAAAATCTGAACAGGCTTCCAGCGCACCGCTGCTTGAGGTGCGTAACCTGAAGAAGTATTTCCCGATCTATAAAGGCCTGATGCGCAGGGTGGTTAACCACGTGCGCGCCGTGGATGACGTCAGCTTCTTTGTGCGCGAGGGCGAAACGCTGGGGCTGGTCGGTGAGAGCGGCTGCGGAAAAACAACCGTTTCACGCTGCATTCTGCGCGCGCATCCCCCTACCAGCGGCCAGATCTTATTCCGCGAAGCGGATGGCACCGTGACAGACCTGGCCCCGCTCGACCGCAAAGAGCTGGCGCGCTTTCGCCCCCAGATGCAGATGATCTTCCAGGATCCTTACGGCTCGCTCAATCCGCGCATGACGATCTTCGACATTATCAGCGAGCCGCTGTACGTAAACGGCGTAAAGTCCCGCGCCCAGCGCAGTGAAATGGTGGCCGAGCTGCTCAAGCTGGTTGGGCTGCGCCCCGAATATATGCAGCGCTACCCACACGCCTTCAGTGGTGGGCAGCGGCAGCGCATCGGCATCGCCCGCGCCCTGGCCCTGAAACCACGTCTGATCGTGGCCGATGAACCGGTTTCCGCCCTGGATGTCTCTGTACAGGCTCAGGTGCTCAACCTGATGCTGGAACTGCAGGAGAAGTTCAACCTGACCTACCTGTTCGTCGCTCACGATTTGAGCGTGGTCAAGCATATCTGCGACCGCGTGGCCGTGATGTATGTGGGTAAAGTGGTGGAGTTGGCTTCCACAGAAGAACTGTTCGAAACGCCGCGCCATCCCTACACCGCCGCGCTGATGACGGCTGTGCCGGTCCCGGATCCAACGCGCCGCGACATCATCCAGGACCTGCCCGGAGAAGTGGCCAGCCCAGCGAACCCGCCCAGCGGCTGCTATTTCCACCCCCGCTGTAAGTACGCTGAGAGTATCTGCAGCACACAGACCCCCGACCTGCGTGAAATCACCCCGGGGCATTATGTGAGCTGTCACCGCGCCGAAGAACTGCAGCTGGCGGGCATTTCGGGGCATAAAGTGGGTATAAGCTCATGAAAAATACAGTCAACCCGCCTTTTGCCCTGGTCAACGGGCAGGTCGTCCTTCCCGACCGCATCGCCGGTAATCTGGCCATCGTTATCGACTACCCGCAGGATGGAGCTGGCACCGGGGTCCCCATCATCGCAGACGTTCTCGAGGCGGAACGCCTGCCCGCCTCAATCGAGCGCATTGACGTGGGCGGTCGCTGGATCTGTCCGGGACTGATCGATATCCACACCCACGGCGCTCTGGGCCACACCTTTAATGAGCCCGATGAGAGGGCTTTTGAGACCATTCTGCAGGAGAACGGCCGCCGTGGGGTGACCGGTCTACTGGCGACCATCGGCGCGGCTCCTATGGATGAGCTCATCCAGGTCCTGGAATTAATTCGCTCCTGGATGGCCTCACCTCGACCGGGAACACAGTTGTACGGGGCCTATCTGGAGAGCCCGTACATTTCCCCGTTGCAGGCCGGCGCGCTGGACCCGGGGAGTCTGCGTTCGCCGCTGGACGGCAGCGCCGACCAGATTCTGGCTTATGCCGATGTACTGCGCATCCTGATGCTTGCCCCGGAACTGCCAGGTGCCCCTGAACTGGCTGCCCGTGTCACTGAACGCGGAATGATCGCTGCTGCCGGGCACAGCATGGCCAAAGAAGAGCATGTGCTGGAGGCCATGCGCTGCGGCTTGCGGCACGTAACCCACCTGTTCAGCGCCATGTCTACCACCGTACGCGAAGGACCGTGGCGCAAACCCGGCCTGCTCGAGACCGCCCTGGTGTATCCAGAGCTGACGGTCGAGATGATCGCCGACAACCGCCACCTACCGCCCACGCTGATGAAGCTGGCCTACCGCTGCGCCGGTCCCGACCGGCTGATCGTGGTCTCCGATGCACTCAGCGGCGCAGGGCTGCCCGAAGGGGCGCGCTTCCACATGGGCGCAATGGAATATGAGGTCGCAGACGGCGTAGGTATGATGCTGGACCGCTCTGCGTTCGCGGGCAGCACGACGCTGCTCAACCAGATGATCCCGGTGCTCACGGAGGTGGTGGGAATCCCGCTGCACGAAGCCATCCGTATGACCAGTCTGAACCCGGCGCGTTTGCTCGGCATGGTAGACCGCAAAGGCAGTCTGGAAGCCGGCAAAGACGCCGATCTGGCAATTTTCAACCCCGATTTCAGCGCCTGGCGCACCATGATTGCCGGCCAGTGGGTATATCAAGAGGATTAACATGACGACCAGCCCAATCTTTACAACGACCATCGATGTTCTGCCTGTAAGTATTTACGACAGCAATGCCAGCGCCGGCCAGGCCGCCGCGGCAGATGCAGCCGCCTTCCTGAAGCAGACGATTGAGGAGCGCGGTCATGCCAACGTGATCCTGGCGACAGGCAACTCTCAGCTCACTTTCCTGGAAGCGCTGCGGGAGACGCCCGGCATCGACTGGAGCAAAGTCTACGTCTTCCATATGGACGAATATATCAATCTGCCGGCGGATCACCCGGCCAGCTTCCCGGCTTTCCTTAAGCGCCATTTTCTCGACCATCTACCCGTACCGGCCGGGGCCTTCTTCCCCGTCCCGGGGCAGCAGGCAGGCGATGGAACCGGACCGGAAGCCGAGCGCGTGTGCCGGGAATATGAAGAGCTGCTGCGCCGCTACCCGGCCGACCTGTGCGCGCTGGGCATCGGTGAGAACGGCCACCTGGCCTTCAACGACCCGCCCTTCGCCGACTTCAATGACCCGGTGTGGGTTAAAGTGATCAAACTGGCCGAAAAATCCCGCCAGCAGCAGGCTGGTGAAGGACACTTCCCCGCCCTGGAATCGGTACCCACACATGCCATCACCCTCACGATCCCGGCCCTGCTGGCGGCGCGCAAAGTGCTGGCCATCGTGCCCGAGAGGCGTAAAGCGCCGGCCGTAAAGCAATCGCTGTTCGGCCCGCTGACACCCGACTGCCCGGGCAGCATCCTGCGCAAGACTGCACACGCTCACCTGTATCTGGACCGCGACTCGGCCTGCGAGGCCTTCCCGGAGATTTGAGGTCGGGTCTTGCTGCTCGCAGATCCCCCACCTGTTATGAACGGACGGCCTGAGTACAGGTTGTTCATCCTGGGTGACAGCATCTCGCTGGGTTATGGTCCCTATTTAGAACAGATGCTGGCGGGGCGCTTTCAATGCGACCGCAAGGGCAGCGAGCTTTTGAGCCCGGACCAGCGCGAGCAGAATATTCTTCAGCGCCTGGGCGCCCTGGACAGTTCGATCCCCGATTTGAACGGCGGCGACAGCGCCCAGGTGCTGGATTACCTGCGTAAACGCGGCCCCCTGATTAATGCAGATAGCACCCTGCTGCTGCTCAACTGCGGGCTGCACGATGTGCGCGTGGACGCCGGAAGCGGAACTTACCAGGTGGAAGCAGGGGATTATGCTCGCAACCTGGAAGAAATCATCCGTCTGGCCAGAGCCGCAGCCCGGTGGGTGGTCTGGGTGAATACCACACCGGTATGCGATGAGCATCATAACCGCCTGAGCCCCGGTTATCTGCGTTTCAACCGGGATGTGAACATCTATAACGATATCGCCGGTGAACAGATGCGCGCAGCCGGGATCCCGGTGATTGACCTGAACCGCTTCACAAGCAGCATCAGTACGACCGGCCGGCTTGAGGATCTGCTGGTCGATCATGTGCATTTCAGCGAGCCGGTGAGAAAGCTGCAGGCCGCTTTCCTTGCCGGCTGGATCGAAGCTTATTGTCATGACTGATCAAGAGCATCCCTTCTTACCTGTAGAGCTGGTGTTTAACCCGAACTGGTGGCATAAGACAGCCGGGATCTGCTTCGACCGTTCCTTCTACCTGGATCCCAAAGTGCGTATTGAAAACGACATGATCATGCGCCGGGTGCTGTACGAACGCTACGGGGAGCTGGGCCTGGGTGAACCCGACCCCCAGCCCCGGCCGGTGATCGGGTCGCTGCACGTGGCCGGGGGTTTTGTGATCCCGGCCCTGCTGGGTGCTGAGATCCTGTTCATCAAGGATGCCGCCCCCCAGCCGCTGCCCATGCACCTGACGGCAGAGCAGATCGACCGGCTGAAAAAGCCCGACTTCCGCAAGACCTGGCCGATGAATGTGCTCATCGAGCAGATGGACGCGCTGGAGGCTGAATGGGGCTATCTGGTCGGAGACCTGAACACAGACGGCCTGCTCAACGCCGCCTACCATCTGTACGGGGGCGACCTGTTCACTGATTTTTATACCGCCCCGCACCGTGTGCAGCGCCTGCTGGGGATGATTGCCGATTTGATCGTGGATGTGAGCGAATATGTTCGCGCTCGCACCGGCAGCTGCTCCATCTCCGTCAACCGCATGATTGCGCGCGTCTGCCCGCAGGCCTTTCTGCACGCTAACTGCTCGGTGCCCATGATCTCACCCCGCAGCTACCGGGATCTGCAGCTCCCCATCGAGAAGCGTATGGCACAGCGCATCCAACCCTTTGGTATTCATCACTGCGGCGACAATCTGCAGCGCTACGCCGGGTATTACAGCGAACTGCCTTTATCCTTTGTAGATGTGGGCTGGGGTTCCGACGTCGCCGCCTGCCGCAGAGCCTTTCCAGATGCCTTTTTAAACCTGCGCCTCAGCCCGGTGCGTATGCTCAAATGCACACCTGAGGAGGTGGCAGCCGACACGGAGGCACTGCTGAGCGCCGCTGGCCCGCTGGACCGGGTGGGCGTGTGCTGCATCAACATGGATTATGGAACCCCTGACGAAAATATTTTCGCCATGTACTCCGTGGTTGAAAAATATCGCCTGAACCGAAAGGAGGTTTGATATGGAATACCGCTTACTCGGGCGCACAGGCGTATGGGTATCGCCGCTCTGTCTGGGCACGATGAATTTTGGTAATCCCACCAGCCCGGAGGATTCAGCCCGCATCATTGAGCGTGCACTGGATGCAGGGATCAACTTCATCGACACCGCCGACTTATACCAGCAGGGTGAAAGCGAATCCATTATCGGTAAAACTCTTAAGGATCTTGGCCGGCGGCACGAGGTCATCCTGGCGACCAAAGGGTACAACCGCACGGGAGAGGGCCCCAACGATTTCGGCGCCAGCCGCCGCCATATAATCCAGGCCTGTGAGGCCTCGCTGCGCCGCCTGCAAACCGACTATATCGATCTCTACCAGCTTCACCGCCCTCCCCAGGCATATATTCCTCACGATGAAACCCTGCGCGCGCTGGAGGACCTGGTGCGGGCGGGCAAAGTGCTCTATATCGGTTCATCGACCTTCCCTGCCTGGATGATTATGGAAGGACTGGCCGTCAGCGACCGCCACGGCTGGTCACGCTATATCAGCGAGCAGCCGCCCTACAATCTGCTCGACCGTCGCGCGGAGAACGAAGTGATCCCCCTGTGCCAGAAGTATGGTCTGGCTGTGCTGCCCTGGTCGCCGCTCGCCATGGGCGTGCTCGCCGGGCGTTATTCCCGGCCGGATGAGGCTCCTGAAGGCTCACGTAAGGCGAACTGGAAAAACCCGCTTCTGGATGAACGCATAACCCGCAGGGGCATTGCCGTGGGCCGCCGGGTGGCGGAAATGGCGGCCGAGCGCGGCCTGAAGCCGGCACAGCTCGCCCTGCTGTGGGTAAAAGACCAGCCAGGCGTCACCGCCCCGGTGATCGGTCCACGGACTTTACAGCACCTGGAGGACGCCATCCCGGTGATGGAGATGAAGCTGGCGGATGAAGACCGCCCGCTCTTCGACGCCCTGGTGCATCCCGGAAATGCCGTCGCCGATTTCTACAACAGCAACGATTGGATGAAAGCCCGCATCACCGACCCGCCCGAGGAGTTAGCGTGAAAACCATTCGCTGGGGAATCATCGGCTGTGGCAATGTGACCGAGGTGAAAAGCGGGCCCGCCCTCCAGAAGGCAGACGGTTCGCAGCTTGTGGCGGTGATGCGCCGCAGTCCAGACCTGGCGCAGGATTACGCCCGGCGCCACGGGGTACCGCGCTGGTACACCAGTGCTCAGGAACTGATCGACGACCCTGAAGTGGACGCGGTCTATATTGCTACCCCGCCTCACCTGCACTGTCACTACACACTGGCAGCGGCCCGCGCTGGCAAACCGGTCTATGTTGAAAAGCCCATGGCTACCAGCACGGCCGAATGCGAGCAGATGATCGCTGCCTGCCGGGATGCCGGGGTTCCGCTGTGGGTCGCCTACTACCGGCGCGCCCTGCCGCGCTTCCTCAAAGTGAAAGAGCTGCTGGAGAGCGGCGCAATTGGCGAGCTGCGCGCCGTAACGATCTTGCTCATCCAGCCGGCCCCTTCTTTCCCACCGGGCGAGATTCCCTGGCGGCTGCAGCCTGAGATCGCTGGCGGAGGCCTGTTCGTCGACCTGGCCAGCCATACGCTGGATTTCCTGGATTATTTGATTGGTCCGATCCGCAGCGCGCGCGGTTTTGCTGCCAACCAGACCGGTGCCTACCCGGCGGAGGACATTGTTTGCGCAGCCCTGAGCTTTGAAAATGGGGTTCAGGGCGCCGGTCTGTGGTGCTTCAGCAGCTATAAGAATGAAGACCGGGTCACGCTCACCGGCTCGGCCGGCAGCATCACTTTCTCCACCTTTGAGAACCGCCCGGTGACTCTCTCCACAGCATCCGGCAGCCAGGATTTCGACATCCCCAACCCACTCCATATCCAGCAGCCCATGGTCCAGCAGGTGGTCGACGAACTGCTGGGGCGGGGGCGCTGCGAAAGCACCGGTGAGAGCGCTCTGCGCACGACCCGTGTGATGGAAACGATCCTGGCTGATTATTACCAGAACCGAAACATACCGGCGGAGAAGATATCCGAATGAACAATCCCCCCAACCATGACAGCGACTCGGTCAGCGGACGCCAGCGCCTGCTGACTGCACTCAACCATCAGGAGCCGGACCGCATCCCGCTGGATCTGGGCAGCACGCAGGTGACCGGTATCCACGTCACGGCTTACCACAAACTGCGGCAGGCGCTGGGCCTGCCGCCGGTAGAGGCGCAGATCTGCGACCAGATTCAGGGTCTGGCGCTGCCCGATTCCGACCTGCTCGAATGCCTGGGTGTGGATGTGCGCGGTTTGTTCCCGCTCAACAGCCACAACTGGAACGTGGTCGAGACCGAGATCACCGATGAACAATCAGGCGAAAAGTACTGGAGCTACCACGACGAATGGGGGATCACCCACTACAAGCCCCGCCCGGACGGGCTGTACTACACGGTCCGCTTCTCGCCTCTGGACCAACCCGAATTGACTGTGCAGGACATCGAACGCCATCCCTGGCCGCGCATGGACGACCCGCGCCGGATTGAAGGGCTGCGCGACCAGGCTGAATGCTACCGGGCGGCCGGATTTGCCGTAATGCTCAAAGATCCCTTTGCCGGCATTTTCGAAATGGCCCAGCGCATCGTGGGCATGGAGAACCTGCTGGTGCTCATGGCCAGCGACAGCGCCGTGGCAGGCGCCCTGTTCAACAAACTGGCCGAACTAAAGGTCAGTTTCTGGGAGATGGCCCTGCCGCAGCTGGCGGATGTAGTCGATGTGATCAGCCATGCTGATGATTACGGCACGCAGGTTTCGCAGATCATCTCGCCGCGCATGTACCGCCAGCAGGTCAAGCCGCACTGGAAAACGGTCTTTGACTGCGTGCGCCGGCTGGCGCCGAACGTGCGACGCTTCTTCCATTCCTGCGGCAACGTGCGCCCACTGATCCCCGATTTCATCGAGCTGGGTGGGGAGATCCTCAACCCGGTCCATATCCGCGCCACCGGCATGGAGCCGGCAGCACTAAAGCGCGATTTTGGCGACGTGCTGGTGTTCTGGGGCGGCGGTGTGGACACGCAGGGAGTGCTGCCTTACGGCACCCCACAGCAGGTCAAAGACGACGTGCGCCGCAACCTGGATGCACTCGCACCGGGCGGCGGTTACGTCTTCAACACTGTGCACAACATCCAGGCGGATATTCCCGTCGAGAACCTCGTTGCCATGTACGAGGCGCTGCGGGAAGCCTGACGGGTCATATCCCTGGGGTGTGCCCGGTGCACATCCCGGAGAATTTCCAGCACAGCGAGGCAATCGGAATGAGCACAAATTGGGAGTGTTTTCTTACCGCAGCACAGCGCAAACAGCCTGACCGGGTTCCCGTGGCCCTGATTGTGGACAGTCCCTGGCTCCCCGGCTATGCCGGGATCGATACCCGGGATTACTTCCTCTTCCCAGAGAAATGGCTGCAGATCAATCTGGACCTGTTGAAACGGTTTCCCGATGTTGTCTGGATCCCGGGCTTCTGGGTGGAATTCGGTATGGCGGCCGAGCCTTCGGCATTTGGCTGCCGCATGCGCTTCTATCCCGACCGCCCGCCGTCCATCGAGCCCCTGGTAGCCGACCTGGAGTTCTGGCAGAACGCTGCGCCGGTCAACCCCGCCGAGGACGGGCTCATGCCCCTGGCGCTGCGCCTGTACGGGCACATGGAAGAGCGGCTGCAGGCCGAAGGGCTGGGCATCCGTATGGTGGCTGCTCGCGGCCCACTGACCGCCGCATCCTGGCTCACCGGCATCACGCCGCTCATGGAAGGCATGATCACCCAGCCAGAGATGGTCAACCGGCTGCTGGAAACGGTCACCACCTCGCTGATCCGCTGGCTGGAAGCCCAGCTCGAGACCCTCAAGCACCCGGAGGGCATCCTGCTGCTGGACGACCTGGTTGGTATGGTCTCACGGCGCACCTATAACAACATGGTGGAGCCGCATCTGAAGCGCCTGTTCGAGCATTTCTCCGGCCTGCTGCGGGTGTATCACAACGACACACCCTGCCCGCACCTGCTGGAAAGCCTCTCGCAGGCCGGGTTCGACGTCTTCAATTTCAGCCACGAGATGGATATCGCCCTGGTTAAAGAAAAGATGGGTGACCGTGTGGCGCTGATGGGCAACGTTGCCCCGCTCGACCTGGGTGTACGCGGCAGTGCCGAAGACGTTTATCGTGCGGGGCTGGAATGCCTGGAGAAAGCCGCACCCGGAGGCGGCATGATCCTGTCATTTGGCGGCGGCGTCTCACCTGGCACACCACCCGAAAACATCGATGCCCTGGTTAATGCGGCTAAAGAATGGAATAATCGTATATGAGAGTTATAGACAACCGTTTTCAAGACCTCTTTTTCGATCCCGATCCCGCACAGCGTGAGCTGGCGCGCCAGCTCTACACATCCGCAGCGGGCTTACCCATCGTCAGCCCGCACGGACACGTAGATCCCTGGCTGTTTGTGGATGAGAACGCCAGCTTCGGCTCGCCGGCCCAGCTGCTGATCATCCCCGATCACTACGTGTACCGCATGCTGTACTCGCAGGGGATCCCGCTTGAAGCGCTGGGCGTGCCCCGACTGGACGGCGGCCCGGTGGAACAGGACCCGCGCAAAATCTGGCAGTTGTTTGCCGACCATTTTTATCTCTTCCGCGGCACGCCCACCGGCATCTGGCTGACGCTGGAGCTGCGCCAGGTGTTCGGCTGCCAGCAGCCGCTCAACAGCGCCACAGCCCAGGAGATTTACGATCAGATCGAGGCCCAGCTGTCCAGCCCTGAGTTCCGGCCGCGGCGCCTGTTTGAACGCTTCAACATCGAGGTGCTGTGCACCACAGACCCGGCCTGGGACCGCCTGGAAGCCCACCAGGCCATCCGCGCCTCGGGCTGGAAAGGGAACATCCGGCCAACCTTCCGCCCGGACGGCGTGGTGAACCTGGATGCACCCGGCTGGCGGGCAAATATTGATCGCCTGAGTGAAGCCAGCGGCGTCGAAGTCAGCTCATACGCCAGCTTTATCCAGGCGCTGGAAAAACAGCGCGCCCATTTCAAAGCGCTGGGCGCCACGGCCACAGACCACGCGGCGCTTACCCCGCGTACAGAAGTCCTTGAAGCTGCTGAAGCCGAAGCCATCTTCCAGCGCGCCCTGAAAGGCGCCGCGCGGCCGGAGGACGCGCCGCGCTTCACAGCCCATATGCTGGTGGAAATGGCGCGCATGAGCGTGGAGGACGGCCTGGTGATGCAGATTCACCCCGGTTCTCTGCGCAACCATAACCCGCTCGTCTTCAATGGATTCGGCCTGGATAAAGGTGCGGATATTCCCATCGCCGTGGAGTTCACCCGGGCGCTGCAGCCGCTCCTTGAGCGCTTTGGCAACGATCCGCGCCTGCGCCTGATCCTGTTCACGCTGGACGAGAGCACCTATGCCCGCGAACTGGCGCCCCTGGCCGGGCATTACCCGTCAGTATTTCTCGGTCCGCCCTGGTGGTTCCACGACAGCCCCAACGGCATGCGCCGCTATTTTGACCAGGTGATCGAAACCGCCGGGCTGTACAACACCACAGGGTTCAACGACGACACCCGCGCCTTCCCGTCCATCCCCGCGCGCCATGATGTCTGGCGGCGGGTGAGCGCCGACTGGCTGGCAGGCCTGGTGATACACGGCCTGATCAGCCTGGAAGAAGCTGCGGAGATGATGGTTGACCTTGCCGTTGGCCTGGCCCGCAGAGCTTACCGGTTGGAGCCTCAATCATGACCTCAACACCCATCTCCTCAATCCCCAATATTCGCGTGTATCCCCGTTCCATCCATTCGGGAAACCTGATACCTGCGGACAACGAGGGGGCGCCCGCTGTACCCGTCACCTGTTTCCTGGCTCAGAACGAGGCCGGCGAGCACATCTTAGGGGTACGCAGCGATTCCGGCGCTCCGCTGCCCTTTACTGAACCCCTCTTTGTCAGTGGTGAGGATCAATTCTTCGCCGCAAACGAGGAAAACGCCGCCATTCTACGCCGCATCTTCCCCTGGCTCAACCCCGCGCCGCTGGAGCCGGCCGGAATGCCTTCATTTGGCTTCGGAGACCGGTTGGGCCTGGCGACCCCTGGCCACATCCAGGCGCTGCGGGCTGCCGGATCGTCTCCGGTGATCGCTCCGGTGTTCGCCCAGCAGTCGGTGCGCGAGAACACACGCACCGGGCGGACGCCGCAGCAGGTGCTGGATGAGGCCATGTGGGGCGTCTTCCAGGAAGGCTGGCATTCCCCCTGGGGGGCGGATGCCGACCACCTCAAGCAGCTTTCAGACCTAGAGCCTTTCGTAAAGGCTGGATATTCCTTTTACACCGTCGACCCGGGAGAGCATGTAGACCCGGCTGCGGACAGCGACACGCCGGAGATACTGCGGGAAAAAATCGCAGCCCAGCCCTGGAGCGACATCGATATCCAGCCTATCAGCGCCGATGAACT
Organism: Chloroflexota bacterium; assembly: GCA_012516075.1. Classification (GTDB taxonomy): domain Bacteria; phylum Chloroflexota; class Anaerolineae; order Anaerolineales; family UBA4823; genus JAAYXE01. The sequence continues at coordinate 46,992 of JAAYXE010000118.1, forward strand.
GGCAAGCAGCTTCCAGCGCTTCTGTTCGTCCGCCAAGCTGGAATGCGATCCCCAGATGTTGAAGACCGCTGCGCTGCGGGCAATGGCAAAGTACGGGCGGGCCGTGCTGCATATTACCAAAATGTACCGGGCCCTGCAGGACCTCAAACCAGACGGCTTCGATTTTGAGGCCTCGGTGGATGAAACCGATTCGCCCACCACGGTGTTCGAGCATTTCTACATTGCCAGCGAACTGCGCCGCCTGGGCGTTCGCTTCACGAGCCTGGCGCCGCGCTTGACCGGCCGCTTTGAGAAAGGTGTGGACTACATCGGTGACCTGCAGGCACTTGAAGCGGAGCTCCAGCAGCACGTGGCGGTGATGATAGCAGTCGGCGGCTACAAGCTCAGTCTGCATTCCGGATCCGACAAATTCAGCCTGTATCCCCTGTTCGCACGCCGCGCCGGCACGTCGGTGCATGTCAAAACTGCCGGTACGAGCTATCTGGAAGCGCTGCGTGTAACGGCCAGCTATGACCCGGACCTGTTCCGCGAGATCCTGGCCCTGGCTCGCCGGCGCTATGCAGTGGACCGCCAGTCGTACCACGTTTCGGCATTAGAGGAACGCCTGCCCGAACCGGAAGGCCTCGCGGACGACGCTTTGCCCGGCCTGCTGGATGACTTCCACGTACGCCAGGCCCTGCACGTCACATTCGGCTCTGCTCTGGCCCAATACGGGGCTGCGCTCAAAGATCTGCTGCGCGCCAGGCCCGAAGCGTATGAACAGGTGCTGCTGGCGCATTTCAAACGTCATTTAGATCCGCTTCTGGACTTATAGCATCACTGGAGTTGTCAATCATGTATCTGGATGAGTTGTTTTCCGTCGATGGTTTGACCGCAGCCGTAACCGGCGGTGGTGGGGTGCTCTGTTCGACCATGGCTGAGGCGCTGGCCTGTGCTGGGGTTCGCGTGGCTGTGCTCGACCTGCGTCTGGATATGGCCCAGGCTGTTGCCAGCCGCATACAACAAGCAGGTGGACAGGCGATCGCCGTCGAGTGCAATGTCCTGGATAAAGCCAGCATCGTGCAGGCCGCAGATGCGGTGGAGAAAGCCTTCGGGCCGGTCGACATTCTCATCAACGGCGCCGGGGGCAACAAACCGCAGGCCACCACCAGCCCGGACCTGAGCTTTTTCGACCTGCCGGCGGACGCAGCCCAGTGGGTCTTCAACCTGAATTTCATCGGCACCCTGCTGCCCTGCCAGGTTTTTGGTAAAGGAATGGCTGCCAGGGGACACGGCAGTATTCTCAATATCTCTTCGATGAACGCCTTCCGCCCGCTGACGCGCGTCCCTGCCTATTCAGCAGCCAAAGCATCCGTCAGCAACTTCACGCAGTGGCTGGCCGTACACCTGGCCCAGGAATACTCTCCGGGCATCCGTGTCAACGCCCTGGCACCCGGTTTCTTTCTGACCGAGCAGAACCGCTTCCTGCTCACCGATCGCGACAGCGGCGCACTGACAGAGCGCGGCCAGAAGATTATCGATCACACTCCGATGCAGCGCTTTGGAACGCCCGAAGACCTGATCGGCGCCATGTTCTACCTGTTATCGCCCGCCGCGAAGTTTGTCACCGGCGTCGTCCTTCCGGTGGATGGTGGTTTTTCTGCTTACAGCGGCGTTTAGCTCCATAGTGAATCAGAGCAAAGGAGTGAACCCGATGCACATTCCCCAGATTGGTGAAGATACCCAACTCCTGAGCGGCTACGGAAGTCCCCAGCGGCTGCTGGCTCCTTCTGAAATCGAGGCGATCGTGGCCAGCGGATTAAGCCGCCTGGATCTGGACGGGCGCAGGGTGCTGGTTATCATCCCAGACCACACGCGCACCATGCCGCTGCCCCTCTTTTTCCGCCTGCTCACCCAGGAGCTGTCGGGGCGCGCTGCCGCTCTCGATTTTCTTGTTGCACTGGGGACTCACCCCCCGATGAGCGAGGTTGAGCTCTGCAGGCTGGTGGGGATCACTCCCGAACAGCTTGCTGGCCCTTACCGGCATATTCACCTGATCAACCATGCCTGGAGTGATCCCCAGGCGCTGGTCACCCTGGGGGTGATCCCCCGCGAAGAGATTGAGAGCATCACCGGCGGGCTGCTGAGTGTCGAAGTGCCGGTGCGCCTGAATCGCCTGGTGCTGGAATACGACCACATCCTGATCTGCGGCCCGGTGTTCCCTCACGAAGTGGTGGGGTTCTCGGGTGGCAACAAGTACTTCTTCCCGGGCATCGCGGGGCGTGAAATCATCGACATCACCCACTGGCTGGGAGCGCTGATCACTTCTTACAGTATGATCGGCACCCGCGACACGCCGGTGCGCAAGGTCATCGACCGTGCTGCAGCCTTCATCGACCGCCCCCGCCACGCGTTCTGCTCGGTGGTTAAGCCGGAAGGGGTTTACGGGGTGTTCGCCGGCACACCAGAAGCGGCGTTTTCAGCCGCCGCAGACCTGTCAGCCCAAATTCACATCCGCTGGGTAGAACGTCCCTTCAAGCAGGTGCTCTCCGTGCTGCCCGAAATGTACGATGAGATCTGGACCGGCGCCAAAGGAATGTACAAGCTGGAGCCCGTGGTGGCTGATAACGGCGAACTGATCATCTATGCACCCCATATTCGCGAGTTCAGCGTCGTGCACGGAAGGATTATTCGCCAGATCGGTTACCATGTACGCGATTACTTCGTCAAACAGTGGGACCGCTTCAAAGACCTGCCCTGGGGCGTGCTGGCCCACTCCACACACCTGCGCGGCGTGGGCACCTACGATGCCGAGGCAGGCGTGGAGCAGCCCCGCATCCAGGTCACCCTGGCGACCGGGATCCCCGAAGCCGAGTGCCGCGCGGTTAACCTGGGCTACCGCGACCCGGCGAGCATTGACCCCCGGGAGTGGGCGAACCGTGAAGACGAGGGCATCCTGCTGGTTCCCCATGCCGGGGAAGTGCTGTATCGATTACAGCCGTGACGAACAGGCCCGGTGATCCACAGCCGCCGGGTATATCCATGCAATTGGAGATGCTATGAGCGCAAATAAGGTCACCCAGAAAGCAAATTTCGGTTTTGTCGGCCTGGGCGTGATGGGCAAGATGCTGGCCCTCAACATGCAGCGCCACGGGTTCCGTGTGGCCGGTTATGACCTGGACCCGGAGAAAGTGCGCGCCTTTGGCCAGATTGAGACTACCGATCCATCCCTTCCCCCGCTGGTGCCGGCAGCCACGCTGGAAGAATTTATCGCCGTGCTGGAACGCCCCCGCCGCATCATGCTGATGGTGCCGGCCGGGAAACCGGTGGACGCCGCCATCCAGAGCCTGAAGCCGGTGCTCGAACCCGGCGATCTGCTGATCGACGGCGGCAACACCTTCTTTATGGACACAGAGCGCCGTTCCGCCGAGCTGGAGGCCCTGGGAATCATCTACATCGGCACCGGGGTAAGCGGCGGCGAACAGGGTGCGCTCTGGGGGCCGTCCATCATGCCCGGCGGGCAGCCGCAGGCCTGGGAGCTGGTCAAACCGATCTTCGAAGCCATCGCCGCTAAAGTCAACGGCGAGCCCTGCGTGACCCATATCGGGCCGCGCGGCGCCGGTCATTACGTCAAGATGGTCCACAACGGCATCGAATACGGTGATATGCAGTTGATCGCCGAGGCTTACGACCTGCTCAAACGCGGGCTGGGCCTGAGCAACACGCAGCTGGCTGGCATCTTCGCCGAGTGGAACCAGGGCGAGCTGGAATCGTATCTGATCGAGATCACGGCCGACATCTTCACCCGCCGCGATCCGGAAACCGGCCAGGCGATCGTCGACCTCATCCTGGATGAGGCGCAGCAAAAAGGGACCGGAAAATGGACCTCTCAAAATGCCCTGGACCTGGGCACACCCACTCCGACCATCAACGCGGCCGTGGAATCGCGCATTCTATCGGCTTATAAAGCGGAACGGGTGGCTGCATCAGAGGTCCTCAGCGGACCGGACCCCGTAAAGGTCCCTGGCCCCGCCGAAAGTGCTGCTTTTATCAATCAGGTGCGCGATGCCCTGTACGCAGCCAAAATCTGTTCGTATGCCCAGGGCTTTGCCCTGATGCGCCTGGCCAGCCAGGAATACGGTTACGACCTGAACTACAGTGAAATCGCCCGCATCTGGCGCGGCGGCTGCATCATTCGAGCCCGCTTCCTGAACGATATCCGTGAGGCGTTCACCCGCCGTCCGGATCTGCCCAATCTGATGATCGACCCCGTTTTTGCCCGGGCTTTAAACGAGCGCCAGGCTGCACTGCGCAGGGTGGTTGCTTTTGCTGCCGAAAGCGGCATTCCTGCACTGGCCTTCAGCTCCGCGCTGGCATATTTTGACGCCTACCGCAGTGCGCGCCTGCCGGCCAACCTGACGCAGGCGCAGCGTGATTATTTCGGAGCGCACACCTACCGCCGGATCGATCGCGAAGGCAGTTTTCATACTGACTGGACACAACCATAACACGTACTGGAGGAAAACATGGATTCCGGACTTAACTTACTCCCCCAGGCAGACCTGGACCTTCTTTCCATCGGCGCGCTGGTACACCGGCTGGATCCCGGTGTTATCCCATTCCGCAAAGCGACCGAGTGCAAGATCCACGTCAGCGGTGGAGAATTTAATGTCGCTGCCAACCTGGCCGACTGCTTTCGCCTGAAGACGGGTATCGCCACCGCCATGGTCAACTATCCCATTGGCGATCTGATTGCCGAACGGGTCAGGGCCATGGGAGTCCGGCCGTATTACAAGTATTTCGAGCACAACGGCGTCAACGGACCCAACATGGCCACCGTATATTCAGACCGGGGTTTTGGTGTGCGCGCGCCGGTGGTCTTTTACAACCGCAGCAACGAAGCGGCCGCGCTGCTCAAGCCAGGCGACTTTGACTGGGAGGCGATTTTTGCCGGTGGTGTACGCTGGGTGCACAGCGGCGGCATCTTCGCCGCGCTTTCCGAGACCACCGGAGAGGTCATTATCGAAGGGATGAAAGCCGCCAAAGCGGCAGGGGCAGTCACATCCTTCGACCTGAACTACCGCGCCAAGCTGTGGAACATCTGGGGCGGCCAGGAGAAGGCGGTTTCGATCATTCGACGCATTGTCGAGCACGTGGATGTGCTGGTGGGCAATGAGGAAGACCTGCAGCTCGGGCTGGGCATCCCCGGCCCGGATGTGACCACGACCTCCAAACTGGACCCGAGCAAGTTCTTCGGCATGATCGATCAGGTGGTGGAAAAGTACCCCAACATCAAGGTGGTGGCAACGACGCTGCGCGAAGTCCATTCGACGAACCACCACAGCTGGGGAGCTGTGGCCTGGATCAACGGCAGCACCTATGTCTCTCCCACCTGCGAACTGCATATTTACGACCGGGTGGGCGGCGGTGATGGGTTTGCATCCGGCTTCTTCTACGGTCTGCTGACCGGCGAGCCCCCACAGGTAGCTGTGAACCTGGGCTGGGCGCACGGCGCTCTGCTGACCACCTTCCCGGGCGATACCACCATGGCCACGGTTGAGCAGGTTCGCGCCTTCGCCAAAGGCGGATCGGCGCGCATCCAGCGCTAGCCAGAGACCTGTCCAAATATTGAAGGGCTGCCCTCTTTGGGCAGCCCTTATGTTATCCGCCGCTCGCGCACGAACTCAGACTTCCATACTCCGGATGAGATGAGCCAGTGTCTCGCGATCCAGGTGAGGCGCCAGCTTGACGACTACCTTCGCGGGCAGCGGCCCGGAAGGCAGGTTGAGGATCATCCGCTTGAGGCTGACCTCATCCAGAAACGGCGCCAGGTCCACCAGATGTTCGGCGCGAAGCTCATCCTGCGCGATCTGGGCTGCGATTTGTTCCAGCGCACGCTGGCTCAGGAAAGGAGCCAGCGCCATGATCCGCGAAAGATCGGGATCCTCGAGAAGCAGATCGAGAGCCAGCCGGTCTACAGCCTCCTCGCTCAGGTGAGGGGCCAGTGCAGCCAGCACATCCTTATCCACGCTGCCCGCCGGCTGGCTGGCGACCAGCCTCTCCAGGGTTTCTTCGCCTAAGAAAGGCGCCAGGGCAATCACCTGCCGGATGTCCATGCCCTCTGCCAGACCCTGATCGACCAGGCGGGACAGCGTCTCCTCACTTAAGTGTGGAGCCAGTCCGGTGAGGAAACGCGAATCCAGAGTGGATACATCCAGTCTCGAGATCAGCGTGTCGAGCAGTTCTTCGTCCAGGAAAGGCGCCAGCGCCGCCAGCTGCTCGGGCGTGAAACGGTATGAATGCATTTCCCCAATCGCCTGCTCCATCTGGCTTGGGCGCAGCAGCGGGCCGGCATCGATCAGGGCTTCCACACCGGCGGTATCCTCCAGCGCCAGACGGGCGGCCTGCCGTGGGTTTCCCTGTGCGAGCTGTTCGAGCACCTGGCTCGCTGCGACCTGCGAGCGGCGGGTGGCCTCCCCGGGCAGCTCCCCGTACAGCAGCGCATCGATGCTGATATCGAACAGGTGGGCCAGCTCTGCCAGAAGCGCGATATCCGGGAAAGAGTCTCCCGTCTCCCATCGTGAGACAGCCTGTGGGGTGATGTGCAGCCTTTCGGCCAGTTCAAGCTGTGTCCAATCTTTTTCCCGGCGCAGCCGTGCGATCAGTGCGCCGGTCTTGCGTGAGTCGAGTTGCATACTGCCTCCATTTCTTGATCGTTCAGCCCCCAGCTGCTGGTTGCTGTCCAAACTTTAGCACGCCGCACAGGAAAAATCAATCAACCGTTCGTTGAGTCGCCCGATTTCTGGACTCAACCTGCAGTTGAGCGCAGCCAGACAGATCGGACCTGCAGCAGGTGAAATTGAGCAGCCAGTGAAGACGATAAAACCCTGCCAGACCGGCAGGGTTTCTGGTAAATCCTAATAATGCAGAGATTATGCAGACCGGAAGAGGCTGCTGCGTTTATCGGGCCTGTGTTCGTGCCTGGAGCCGGTGGTAGACCCACAGGATGAGCGCGTTGTGCATCCTGTGCAGGCTGAGGAGCAGCGGCGACTGAACGTAGCGGCGAGCAATGAGAAGCTGCTCTTCGAACTGGTGCACCGCTCCGGTCCCCCCCTTCGATTTTGAGTGTACGCGGAAATGGGCCAGATCTTCATTGAGCACGTATAATGGATACTGCTTCCCGATGCGCAGCCAGTACTCATAATCCATGGCGTAATTCCAGTGCTCAGAGAAGTACCCCACCTGTTCCACGACCTGGCGCGTCCAGAAAGTAGCCGGCTGTGAGATGTAATTTAATATCGCCAGCACCAGCCGGCTGCGGGTGGATAGCCACAAATTTTTATACAGCGTAATCGACCGCCGCACCTCATTCCCGTTTTCATCCACCATGCGGCAGCGGCCGGTCAGCCAGTGCGCCTGGGGGTGAGCCCGGAAGAAGTATCCGACCTTCTGCAGCGCCCCCGGCGCCAGCAGGTCGTCCGAGTTCAGATAACACAGAATCTCTCCGCTGGCCATGTGCAGCCCTTTATTAATAGCATGCGACTGGCCCCGATCTGGCTCGCTCACGTACTGCAGCTGGCCTTTATAGCGCTCAAGCACCTCCAGGGTGCAGTCCGTCGAACCGCCGTCCATCACCAGGTATTCCAGGTTCGGATAGCCCTGATCGAGGACCGACCGGATGGTCTGTTCGATGAATTCCCCCTGATTGAATGAAGGGGTGATTACGGTAATGCGTGGAAGACCGGTCATTGGATTTCGGGGCAGTTGTTGATCAGGATTTACTTACGGCGGATTTCGTCCTGCAGTTCCAGAATAAGCCCGCGCACCGAATGCAGGATGAACCCTACCGCCAGGAGCAAGCTGCCAAGGATGGTGAGCAGGACGCTGATCATGGCATAACCGACCGCCAGCTCCAGCTTCTTGCGGTAGATATCCACAACCACACCGCCCCAGATCAGACCGGCCAGCAGGATGGTGAACCCGATCACGCTGAAGAAAAGCAGCGGGCGGTACTGACCGATCAGGCGCAGGATGCCGTTTAACACCATCACCCCGTGCACGATAACGCTGCGCTTCGGCCTGTCCGGATATTTAATGGTGACCGGAACCTCCTCTGTCCGCAGCCCGTGCTGTTTGACCAGGAACTGCATTTCCGATTCCACCGAAAAACCGCTGGACTGAAAAGAGATCACCTCCAGCGCCCGGGGAGAAAAGGCGCGAAAGCCGCTCTGCGAATCGCTGGAGGTCACGCCCGATGCCGCGCTCGTGAGCAGGTTAAAAGCCCAGTGGCCCCAGATGCGGTGCCGGGGAGTCTCTGTGCTGGCGTTCAGGTAGCGCGAGCCGATCACGATATCCGCCTGGCCCTTCAAAATGGGAGCAGCGATGCGCTCGATCTCTGCGGGTGAGTGCTGTCCATCGGCATCCAGTGTGACGACGGCATCCGGATGCTGGGCCAGGGCCGCCCGCAGCGCGGTGTTCAAAGCCGCGCCTTTGCCGCGGTTCTCCTGATGGCAGATCACCTGAGCGCCGGCCAGCTGCGCCAGATGGGCGGTGTCATCCGTCGAGCCGTCATCCACGACGATCACCGTTCGGCAGTACTGCCGGGTGCTGAGGACCATACTGCCGATAAATCGCCCTTCATTATAGGCCGGGATCACCGCAATGACGTTGTAGGCTGACAGGTCAATCTGCGCGTCTTCTCCGGCAGCTTTGGATAAGGACAGAGTACCATTCACTGCTTATTTCCCTTATTCGAACATCTCAAGGTGAGGCGCAGCTCCACTGCTCCACCTGCTGGCCCACCAGGATATCTCCGGGCTCGTCGAGGAACGCAACCAGATACGCCTGCAGATAGCCCTCCTCCAGATCTTCGCCGATTCTGCAGCCCATCACAAAGACATCCGCAGCGTTCGGAAAATATTCCGGGGCCTTCCTGAGCGGCAGGATGACCTGCACCTTGTCGGGGGCCAGCATAAAGCCCAGACGGGGATAATCTCTCACCAGGTACACCGGCCAGCGAACAGACAGCTCGCCGCGGTTCGCCGGGTAGTGGCGGGGATAGAGCGCGCGCCCGATGTACGCCTCAGCGCCATCTTCGGCCAGCATCCGCTCGAGCGCGTCCCGGTCAATGCCGGCTGCGGCCAGCAGGCCTTCTTCGTCGAGATCATCTATGACCGCTTCCACGGTCAGGCCTGCGTAGCGATCCTCTATTACACGCTCGGCAACCGGCAGCGAGGCGGTGAACAGGAAGAACAGCGCCCCCGCCAGCGCCACCGTCTTCCAGGGGAACCCTGTTTCTCCGGGCAGAGGAGCCGGGACAGTCTCCACGCCAGGGGCTGCTGCGGGGATGCGCCGGTTGCTGAAGAGCATCCCGACCCAGAAAAGAACCTGTACCAGCCCAACCGTATAGAACAGCATTCCCACCCAATCGACTGGCAGGTTGAAGCGCCAGCCCGAAAGCCGTGTGCCGGCGTTGCCCCAATTGTAAAGGAAAGCGATCAGCAGCGGGGCGACTGCAGCCATGCGCGCCTGTTCCCAGCTTACCGCCACGCCCAGGCCCACCAGCAGCAGGGTTACGGTCACCGGGAGCCAGATGGCTGAGAAATCCATGTCCCATTCACCGCTCCAGTACGGGACGCTTCTCACATAGGAGTTGACCGAGCAGCACTGCTCCCAGAAAGAGAGCCAGAACAGGCCCGAGCAGGGGTTGTAGGCCGCGCCGCCAAAAGCTGCCGGCAGCGGATACGATGTGGGCAGGACAAAGAGGCTGGCAATATGATTGTTCACATAATGCCCGCTGATGACGTTGAATGTCCGCAGCGGTTGGGCCAGCAAGCCGGCCAGGATCAGCTCTCGCCGGCGCCCGTCGTATTCCGCTCTCGTCTCACCCGGCTGGGGCGCTACATCTTCAGCGATAAAGTCGTCGAAGCGGAAAATCACACCGGACGGTTCGGGGTCGGAGAGCACCGAGTTGACCGTCGTCAGAGAGCGGATATTCCACGGCAGCAGACTGGCTGCCATCCCGGCCACCAGCAGCAGGCTGCCCTGCAGCCAGAGCGCCGGCCTGCGGCGGAACGCGAGCCAGCCCAGCACCGGCAGGACCGGCAGAATCAAAACGATCTGGGTGCGCACCAGCAGACAGATCCCCAGGAACCCGCCTGCCAGGAAGGGGGAGGCTTTCTTCTCCTGCGGGGCTTTCAACCAGGCAGCCGTAAACAGACAGAAGAGAATGACGCCCAGTTGAGCCGGCAGGTCCGACATGTACATTTTTGAGTTGGATACGTCGATCTGGCCGGCAAGCTGCAGGGAGTTCATCTCGTGGAAGATAGACAGCAGGCCCACCAGGATCCCCGACAGGCGGTGGTGAAGGGTCTTCCCCAGCAGATAAAGCAGGGGCGAGATGAGCGCCAGGACCATGACCTGCCATTTGATCACACTCTCGTAGCTGATCCCGCTGACAGCCTGCGCCAGGGCCAGGAAACCCGAATAAACCGGACGGATCACGTCCGGCTCAAAACCCCTGCCCAGCAGCAGCCGCTGGGCAGACATGTCGTAATGGATCGAATCTGAGTAGGGGAAGTACTCCTGCGCCGGCAGCCTGGGTTTGGGGTTAAACCAGCTCGCTTTAAGCGGCTGCGCATTCCACAGCCAGACGGCCCCGGCCCAGAGCAGTAAACAGATTAATGCGTCGACTGCAAATTCCCGGGCCTTCAGGCCGTCCTGCGGCCGCAGCCGCTTCCAGGCCAGGATCACAAGTTTTCCCACAGCAACCAGTACGAACGCCAGGGCCGCGCCCAGCAGCACCTGCGAGGCCAGCAGCGGCACCCCGGGCACGCCCCAGTCCACCGGATCCGGATGCAGCCCGATGCCGGTCAGCGCGATGAGCAGCACGATCAGGAGGATCACACCCAGGGCAACGGCAAAGGTGCGCAAAATCCCCCTTTCAGAGGCAAAGGCGCTCAGGCTGAGACCGTGCCGCAGCACGCGCACGCTGACCAGCGTTTGAATGCCCAGAAGCGCAAACCACAGGAGATGAGGGGTCAGGATATAGACGATGCAGAGCTCAACAAAAGAGCTGGAGATGTTGAAGGAAACGGGCAGAAAGTAAAGCGCGCTGGCGCTGCCCACCGCCAGCAGAAAAACCAGACCCCAGTAAACTGGCTCCCTGGACAGCCAAATGGAAACCCGCTGGACAATGGGAAGGATGCGTGCGGGGTGCTGCCAGGCCAGCCAGGCAAAGCCTGCGCACAGCAGCAGGCTGATAAGAAAAAGAAGAAGGAGCGGGAGAGAAAGGGCAGGAGACCAGGACAGCGGATTGCGGCCGGCGGTCAGCAGTCCAACCGCCATGAGCGCAATCCCTTCGATTACAGCGAGTGAAAAGTACAGCCGGACGATGCGCAGAATGCGTTGACTATCCAAAGTAGTACCTGATCTGAAAGTCAAATCCCGGGAAACCGGCCTGAAATTATATCACAGCGGCCCGGTGACACTGGTCCAGTTCGTGACCATAGGGCAGCGCATCGTTTGGATGCATATCCTGCTGTGGGCACGCGATGAGAATGGGGCGCCGTTCACGGGCAGGCTGTTCATCAGGCCGATGTTCGTATCCGTCATTACGGTGGGTTTTGATTATTTGAGCAATACGGAGCGCAAATTTTCATACCCATCTCGGTCGATTTAACAGGAATATTTGCCGTAAAGCAACGGCGCTGCGGCGAGAGCCAGTTTTCCTCTTTCAGGTGAAAGACTCCGAGGAATACAGAGCAGTTCAATTTCTAGGTGTAAGCAGTGGCGATGGAAGTAATAATAAACGATTTAGGGAGCTGCCTGGCGAGGGAATCAGTTGGGGGTGATGGACAGGACCTGTCCTTCACCCCCAGAGCTTCAAAAGCAGCAGCCGGCGCCGGATCAGGCGTGCCGCTCGATTGTGAAAGCGCCCATGCGGCAGAACTCGCAGACAGCGACAATGGCGCCGATTCCGGGCAGCGGGGGGAAGTAGCGCCGGAAGCGGCTGAAACCCGGAAGATCCAGAAAACCGGGATCCGGTTCCGGTTCGTAATCCAGAAAAGCCTGCTCCAGGGCATCGGCCAGATTGAGAGCGTCTTCCAGTGTAACTGCACGTACATCTTTTTCACGTAGAGAACTGCCGCCGCGGTCCAGCGGTGCATACTGTTCTCCACCATTTGAAACAGAGCTGGAATCCAGACACCACTCCGGAGATACAGTCCCCATCGGGTTCCAGCCGTATTCTTCAGCCAGTTCCAGAAGACTGAACCAGGCGCTGCTGCTGATGCTGATCGTTTTCCTGGGGTTGTTCAAGTTTCTCAGTCGTAACGCCACAATTAAGTTCTCCTCCGACTTCAGTCTCCCCTCCTCCGTCTTTCGCATACCATGATCGGCGTCCGGCGATCGATTGGGTGATACCCCCGGAACTCTCGCCTTTTCATGAAAAAAAGAAGGAGGGGCCGGGTAAGATACCCGGCCTCACAGCATACCATTGTAACAGGTGATGATAACGGCTGACAACACCAGGAAATTTTTTTACTGATCCCCCGCCTGGGCTGTTCAGTTCGCTGCGGGCCTGTCCCAGTAAACCATCGCAGTACGGATACCCCTGGGCCAGACATAATTCTCGCCGTCAAACGTCAGTTCTTCCTTTAACCGGGAATAAATGTAATCATCGTATTCCGGGTTTTGCTTCAGCCCCAGGCGCTGCTTTACATCCTGCAGTGCATCCTCAAGGCTTTTGCTGGTCCATCCATCCCACAGGCCTTCATTACTAAATAGGACATTAGCATAAATGCCCTTCTGAATCAAGAGGTTATATAGAACAGGAAAATCCGGGCTGTCGAAGGGATGTCCCAGAACCCGGCGCGCAAACTCGGCCATCAGAGCGTCCATTTCAGGCGCGATGACGAGCATAAAGCATGTTTTCAGGGTCTTTTCATTGAGCTGGTCGATGAACGGAGAGATTTCCCTGACGCCGTAAATCGCATGAGCACACAGCGTAAAATCGTGCTGTTCGACCTGCGCGGCGACCTCGGGCCAGTAACCGTGGACGATTTGAATACCGTCCTCCCCTTCGACAATCCCTTCGGCTGCCATTTCTTCCCGCATCACCTCCAGCATCGCAGCTGATGGGTCCACGGCGGTAACTCGCAGACCACATTTGGCTGCCAGGAGCGACCAGGCGCCTGTTCCCGCGCCAACATCCAGCAGGCTGGCGCCTTTCTTCTCCGACACCCGGGCCAGGAAGAAATCACGAATGCTGTCTGGTTTCTGCCAGCGTTTGCGAACAGCTTCTGCAAACTTTCGAGCAGACTTCCGCCAGTGATCCTCCTGAGTTTCATCTTTTTCAAGCCAGCGATCGTTCAGGTCAACCAGATCTCTCCAGAAATCGATCCAATCGGGGACACTTTGCATGATACACATCCTTTCATACTGCCGTCTGGTTAACGGGCGGAATACGTGCTCTGATCCCTGACCGCGACAAAGGTCCGCTGGTCAGAGCGGTGAACTTCGATTTCAACGCCATAGGTCTGACTGAGCAGTTCTTCGGACAGCATGTCACCTGACGGCCCGGCAGCGATGACCCGGCCGGCGCGCATCAAGATGACTGAACTGGCCACACCGGGGATCGAGTTTGGGTCGTGGGTGGTAAAAATCATCGTCTTGCCCTGCCGGCTCATGGCTTTCACCAGCTGGAGAATTTGATGCGTGTTGGGAAGGTCCAGGTGCGAGGTGGGCTCATCCAGTAACAGGATGGATGGCTGCTGAACCAGGACGCGCGCAAACGTGACCAGCTGCCGCTCTCCGCCGCTCAGGGTGGTCACCGAACGATGTGCCATATCACCGATACCGAGCTGGGCCAGCGCCTGCACTGCCAGCTCATAATCGCGGTCGTCCGGAAGCTGCAGCAGCTTCAGATACGGAGCCCGACCCATCAATACATATTCCAGCACCGGCAGGTCGAAGCTGAAATCATCCTCCTGGGCAACCAGCCCAATTTCGCGGCTCAGCTCACGACGGGAAAGGTCGTGCTGGTCTTTACCTTTGACAAGAATTTTCCCCCGGGTGGGAGTGAGCAGGCCCAGCAGCAGGTGCAGCAGAGTAGTTTTGCCGGAACCATTCGGCCCTAAGATGGCCGTTACCGAGCCCGGATAAATTTCCAGTGAGACATTCTCCAGCGCATCCACTGAACTACCCGGGTAGCGAAAAGACATCGCTTGAATGACAATGTCGGCTTCTACAGAACCCATATCCACCGCACTTTATTTGCGCTTTACAGACACGCCGCCACGCAGAAGCAGGAACAGGAATAGCGTAGCACCAAAGAACGACGTGATGATGCCCAGGGGGATTTCTCCGGATAACACCGTACGGGCAGCGTTGTCGCCAAGCAGTACAAAAATCCCGCCGAGCAGCATGGATCCCGGCAGTGTCGTCTGGGCATCGGCTCCTAACAGCCGGCGGGTGATATGCGGCACAATCAGCCCCACCCAGCCAACCAGGCCAGCTTTGGACACGATGACTGCGGTCCCGGTGACCGCTGCCAGAAGCAGGACCAATCTCTCCCGGCCGGCGGAGACGCCCAGCGAAAAAATGGTTTCATCGCGCATGGCCAGCAGGTTCAGGCGCCAGCGCATCAGGTACATCACCACCAGGCAAATACAGGTGACCGGCAGTATCTGAATGACATCGGGCCAGGTGATGCTCCACAGACCGCCCATCAACCAGAAGGTGATATCGGGGAGCTGTTTGAGTGGGTCGGCCATGTATTTCAAAACACTGCCCCCGGCGGAAAACAGCGCCGAGACGGAAATACCCGCCAGCACCAGTCGTAAAATCCAGTCTCCCAGGCGGATGCGGCGGGCAAAAAAGTAAGATATCCCCAGACCCAGCATAGCGAAAAGTCCAGCGCACAGCTGGATCATCGCCGGTGAACCGCCGAGGGCGACAATGGCGAGCGAAGCGCCAAATCCGGCGCCCTGCGAAACACCCAGGAAGCCTGTGTCGACCAGCGGGTTGCGGAACACCATCTGCAGCACTGTGCCCGCAGCCGCCAGCACCATGCCGGTCAGAAAAGCGGCGATGATGCGCGGCAGGCGAATATGCAGCAGCAGCTGCAGCGCCCGCGGATCATTCCAGAAAAGGCTCGGAGGTGTGATAAAGGGGACAGGATAGCGCCCCAGAAGCAGTGACAGTAAAAAAATCAACACCAGCACTGCCAGCAGCGTCCAGCCCCAGCGTTTTTTGCGGTAAGCAATGGTTACATCCGTCAATGTCTTCAGTTCCTTATCCACATTGCAAAGGACAGGTGAATGTGCGGGAATAATGATCAACCCGGATGGAAGGGGGAAAGGTGTTCACCGCTAATGAAATGGCCGTAACTGACCAGAATGAAATACGATCCGTGGCAATCCGGCCAGGCGCATTTGCGTACCTGGCCGGATTGCACTCACAGGCTGGGCATTAGAGCCCTGTTCGGATGGCGGATAGAATTACGTTTTCAATTGTGGCATCGTCCATACCGTACAACGTGCTGTAGAACTCGAATACCTCCTGCCGGATGTCCACATCGGGGAACAGGTCGGGGTGGAGGGTCTTAGCAACCCAGGTGGTGCCCAGGATCCAGCGCACATCGGGGGTATCCCAACCGTAAATATCGGACGGCATCGCATAAAGCTGGTCGTTCTTCACGGCCGAGAGGCCAGCCCACAGCGGATCGGCCTTCAGAGTTTCGAGCAGCTCTACCGGGTCGATGGTGTACCACACGATGACGATGATCTTCTCCGGGTCCCAACTGGTTATCTGTTCGATATTGGTGATGTTCCAGCCTGTCTCGTTGGATACTTCGGGCAGCCAGATGGGGTTCCCGCCGCCGTTCTGCACGTGAATGGTCTGCATCCATCCTGGAGGCGGGACCTGCGAGGCCACTTCTCCGCCGCGGTCCGAGTATTCCACCATCAACACAGTGGGTTTCTCATCTTCTGCCAGTGTCGAGGTCTTCTCAAGGATGCGGTCCAGCTTTTCCTGATAGAACGCCTGGATTTCTTTCGCACGCTCCGGGTTGCCAAAGATGATGCCCAGGTTCTCAATATCGACCACATACTGCTCGGGGGTTTCGAGACCGAGATAGACGGTCGGGATGCCCAGCAGCTCCAGCGAGGCATCGATCTGGCCGGGGGCCAGGCCTTTCATGATCACCAGATCCGGATTGAGCGCAGCCACCTGTTCAGGCCCGGGGTTGGCTTCCAGAACGGGGACCTGATCAAAGCCATCGATGATGGCGCTGAGGAAATCACTGGCCGTTTCGCCGCGCTTCTCAATCCCTGCAACCCGGTCCTTCGCCTCGGGGAACATGTAAGCAGCGTGCAGAGGCATATAGACGCCGCGCCCGATGTACACAATCCGCTCCTGCAGGTTTTCCAGAACCACTTCACGCCCGGCCGCGTCGGTCAGCCTGATCGGCAGGGGTTCTTCAGTAGGATCAGGGGTGGGTTCCTCTGTAGGTGGGGGCGGCGCTTCCGTCTTCGTTGGTTCAACCGGCGCCTGGGTGGGAGGCAGGGTGGCCGTTGCAGGGGGCTCAGTGGGCGGCGCTGCCGTTGGAGCAGCCTGCTGGGCACACCCGGACAGCAGCATTGCAGCCATTAAGGCTGCAGCTAAGAGGAAAGCGGTTATCTTCTTCATATCTCTTCCTTTCATGGTTGTTGGGTTGGACGGTCCTCGATGAATGGGTTGTTCTCAATTTCCTGGTGATAATCGGAAGCAACCTGAAGCAGTAATTCATCACTGATCGGCGCTGCTTCACCACCAACGGCATGGCAGTGGTTGCAGGCATAGTTCAAACCAACATCGGGGTAAACATTCCCCTCAGAATCAACCTGCTCCATACGATTGGCAGCGATCACGGACTGGTGCGTGCGCACATCACCCGTAATACGCTCGACCACAGCCGAAGCCTTCTTAATCAGGCGCGGCATGTGACAGTCCAGGCATTCAACGTTCATGGGGAAGTGGATAACCACTTTTTGAGCATACGCCTGTTCGGGATGGCAGCTTTCGCAGGTCTGGAGGGTTGTCTCCGCCCCAGAAAAACGAAGGGCGAGAATCCCGGCATGCGGATCATGACATTCGACGCACTCGAGATCGGCATGGCCGGTATCCTCCAGATCGGTATATATCTCATCGTGATGGATCAGACCGGTTTCCGGATCGATGGCCACCGGGTCAGGGCTGCGGTGACAGCGCTCACAAGCCGCCCGCTCCCGGTGGATGGGCATTTTTACTTCTTCCGGAGCCGTGGCCTCAGCATGCTCGCGGCCCGGTCCATGACAGGCCTCGCATTGAACACCCGGCAGTGTTTCGGCATTTGCGTCTTCCCCAGTGCCGCCCGTGGCATGGCAGTTCGCGCAAAGACGGATCTCCACCTGTTCTCCAGACCGGTAAGATTTCCATCCTGCGGGGATGCCAAGCGTGATGTTGGGCAGGTTGTACTGGTTGAGGTAGCCATCAGCCGCAATCTGGTGTGGTGGAGCGGTGATCAGCATGCCCTCCTGGTTCGCTAACATGGCCTGCCAGCGGTAGCCGCCAATGATATAGGACACGTCAGCGTATTCGTACCCTTCAGGAAGCTCCAGCTTCCGGGTATAAGGAGGTAAAGCAGGCTCCCCATTCGAGACAGGGATCATCGCCCAGGCGTGTCCACTGTTCTGGAAAGCAGCATAGATCTCCTCGTGGCATTCCTGACAGGCCTGGCTCCCGATATAAGGACTCACCACCGGAGGGGGAGTCTCAGTGGGCGTAGGGGGGATCGCTGTGGGCGCCGGTTTTGTCGCTGTTGCTGTTGGAAATGGGGGCGGTTGGGCTGCTTGCGGCGCTGAACAGCTCGCCAGCCCGCATGCAAAGAGAAGGACAAGAGCCAGGCACCAGAGGCGGAAATTTTGCCTTTCACGCATCCAGTCCGCCTGCTGCCGGAGCTGATCTTCACTGCAGCATAATGACGACATATCATGCCCTCTTTTATCAGTTGTACCTGTACAATTATACATCTATTTTGTGTTTTCGCCAGTTGGGCCATTTCAATTTCGTTGCGCTGAAATTAAAGTCCCCACTTTTCAGGTGAAAGCGGGGACCTGCAGCACCACTAGAGGGAGCAAATGAAATCTCCTTTACAGGCCAAATTTGAATAATTTATCCGTTTATAATAACAATACAGATCTGTAAAACATCCGATTATCTGCCGCGGTCGCACAGAGCAATGACCGGACCGGCCTGGTGAGAGTGGTAGAGATGGATGAGCCAACCTTTAAAGACGAAGTAGAACAGGAACCCATTAACGTTCCCCGCGCTGCATTACGCTTCGCCAAAGCGGTGGCCTATCCCAACCTGGATGTGCAGTTGTACATGGACTTGCTGGAGGGTCTGGCGGAATGGAGCCGCAGCCGGCTGTCGAAAGTACACGATGTGCGCAAACGGGCCCTGAACCTGGCCGATTTTCTATTCAAACAGCTTGAGATACAGGGGAATACTCGCGATTACAACGATCCGCGCAACAGCTACCTGAACGAGGTGCTGAACCGCCGCCTGGGTATCCCGATCAGCCTGGCCGTGATCTACGTTACAGTAGCACAGCATCTCGATCTCCCGGCGTACGGCATCGGGCTGCCCGGTCATTTCCTGATCAGCATACAGACCCCCGATGGTGACCTGTATATCGATCCTTTCCACAGCGGCGAGCCGCTTTCCATCGAAGACTGCATGCGGCTCGTCGAGCGTACAACTGGGCACCAGGGTCCACTGCAGGAAGAGTGGCTGCAGCCCGTATCCGAGGTCGCCATCCTGACCCGCATGCTGAACAACCTCAGGCAAATCTATATGCGGGCACAGGCCTGGGATATGGCGCTGCGGGTGATTGAACACCTGCGTATCTTACAACCAGACATGCCCGAACTGCTGCGTGATCTGGGGATCATCCACCACAACAGCGGATCCTTACGGCTGGCGCTCGAGTTTTACGAGCAGTATCTGCGCCTCAGACCCAATGCGGCAGACGCAGATCAGGTGAAACACCACCTGGAGAACGCAGCTGCCCGGCTGGCCAGGTTGAATTAATAATTTTTTCTAAAAAGGGTTGGGGGAGGCCGGGTGATCCCCACACCTGGCTGTTATTCGCATTGAAGGAAACAGCTAGGTGGGGGGAAGAGTTTGTCCTGAAACAGCGTGCTGCTACGACGAGATTTCGTCTTCTTTCAGGTCGACACCCAGATACGAGGAGACCACAATATCCACCGGCCAGTGGCGGTGTTCTTCGAACGCGCGCTGCACATCTTCGAGCGCTTTTTTGCGTTCCTCTTTATGGCGCACAAACAACCCTTTAACGACCTGACTTCTTAAGTATTCAACGATTTGCTGGTGCGATCCATCACTGTTATCAAGGGCCTGTTTGACATACTCACGTACAAACCGCCGGTACTGCCCAATATCCATAACTTAATCCTGAACTGCTTTCTTTGCTGTTCGACCGCCTGTATGCGGACTGCTTCGTGGTTATTATACTGAATTACGGCTGCAATAGGGCACCGGCATCTATGCCATACCATCTGGCATGGACTGAGTTGGAACGGGATTGTGCTGATCGATCACGAAAGGGGGACAACGGATGAGGCCTGCAGCCCTTTTGCACCCGATTCCAGAGAAAATTCAACTTTCTGGCCTTTTTCCAGGCGGCGAAAGCCGCTGGTCTGAATTACAGAGTAATGGACGAAGACATCGTCTCCATTTTCACGCCCGATGAATCCATACCCCTTCACAGCGTTGAACCATTTAACAACACCGATCAAACGTTCTGACATGGTTTCTTCTCCATAAGGTATAAATTTTTCGGGCGGCGCCTGACATTCAGCCCCCAAGCCAGTGCCGGCCTTCATATTGGCAGCAAGATTATCACCCCTCAAATTCGCTGTCAAGCCATTTCCCCCGTTCAGCCTCTCCGCACAATCAAACAGGGGCGCCTCACCGGCGCCCCATGGTCACTCTCTGGTTTGATCCCTTGATATCTACCTGCCAAGCCGCTTTCGGAATTCTTCGGTCAGGGCGGGCAGGATTTCATGCAGGTCGCCAACCACGCCGAAGCGAGCATACTTAAAGATCGGCGCTTCGGGATCCTTATTAATGGCCACGATCACCTTACTGGTACGCATGCCCGCCAGATGCTGAATGGCGCCCGAGATCCCACAGGCGATATACAGATCCGGAGAGACCACTTTGCCCGTCTGCCCGACCTGGTGCTGGTAAGGAATATACCCGGCGTCCACCGCAGCCCGGCTGGCGCCGACTGCAGCGTTAAGCACCTGCGCCAGATCGCTGACCAGCTTAAAGCCCTGCTGTGCGCGCCAGATCTCGGCCTGTTTTTCATCCATCCCGTTCGGCGGGGTCAGGTTGGGGTTGTTAGCCACACCCCGGCCGCCGGAGACAATCACAGCCGCATCGGTCAGGGTGACGCCGCCCTCCGCCGGGGCGTAATCCACCACCTTTGTGGCCAGGCTGCTCTCCCCTACTGCCGGCTCCACCGCCTGCGGCGTACCGGAACGGGCCGGATCCGCCTGCGGTTGTTCAAAGGCGCGACCGCGCGTGGTGATCACCACCGGCCGGGCATCGCTGACCGTTCTGGCGATGATCTTGCCGGCATACACCGGGCGTGTGGCGACGATTTTTCCGTCCTGAACCTGCAGGTCGATCACGTCCGGCATCACGCTGCTCTCCAGGTCGATCGCGCACATGGCAGCTGTTTCGCGACCGCGCGTGGTGGTCGGGAAGAGCAGCGCTTCCACCTGCTGGTCCCTGGCTACTCTGGAGACCAGAGCCGAATACGCCTCAGGCCGGTAATCGGACAGGCTGGCGTCATCCGCGTAGAATGCTTCAGCAGCCCCATACTGAAAAGCCTGAGCTGCCGCTTCCTGCGCGCCCGCTCCAACCGCCAGTGCGGCCACCTCGCCGCCCATCTCACCTGCCAGGCGGAGAGCAACGCCCAGAGTCTCCCACGAGACCGGGAGTACCTTTCCTTTATATTGATCGAGGTAAACAAGGAATTTGTTTGCCATCAGAGCACCTTTTCTGCCAGGATCTTGTCGACCAGCTTTGCGGCGATTTCCTGGGGCGTATCCCCTGTGATCATTTCCGTCTTCACTTCGCGCACGGGCGGGTTCTCGACCACCGGCCAGGTTACGTGGCTTTGCGGGGCCTGAATGCCCAGATCAGCGAGGGTCCAGACCGGAATAGTGGCCCGCGAAGCTTTACGGATTCCCATAAAGGAGGGATAGCGCGGCTCGCCGATGTCTTTTAGAACACTGATCACCGCCGGCATTCTGGCTTCGACCACCACGCGGCCTTCCTCCATGGTGCGCTCCACGCGCAGGGTCTTTGCACCGGGGTCAACAGACTGGATCGTCGAGACCGATGTCAGCGCCGGCCAGTCCAGGACGCGCGCTGTCTGGACATGGGTCACGCCCATATCCCCGTCAATGGCCTGCTTTCCGAAGAAAGCCAGGTCCACATCGCCAATTTTCTGGATTGCGGCGGCGAGCACCTTCGCCACAGCCTGACTGTCGGCGCCTTCAAGAGCCGGATCGGAGATGAGAACCGCCTCGCTGCAGCCCATCGCCAGCGCATTTTTCAGGGCTTCTTTCGCCGATTCTCCCCCCACGCTGATCGCTGTGACATCCCCTCCCTGGGCCTCCTTGAGCTGCAGGGCGGCTTCCACAGCGTACTCGTCCCAGGGATTCATCACCAGCGGCGCATCTCCCCAGGATACCTGCCCGTTCTCTGCCACAACCCTGGCAGCGGTATCGGGCACTTGTTTGATGCAGACTACAATCTTCAAGGTGTCCTCCTTCAGTTGTGATGGTCCGGTGAAAGCCCCCTGATGGCTGCAGGCTTACACCAATTGCCACTTTTCCTCATCATAAGCCGGCAGTTCACAGCGCAGGGCGGGATCCTGGCGGTATCCCAGAGCATAGCCGGCCTGAATTAACTGGTGAATTTCGCTGGTCCCTTCGTAAATCACCGCCCCTTTCGCATTGCGCAGATAGCGCTCAACATCGTATTCGTCGCTGTAACCGTACGCGCCGTGGATCTGCAGCGCCTCGGAAGCGGCCTGAAAAGAAGCATCGGTAGCAAACCATTTGGCCAGAGAAGTTTCGCGTGTGTTGCGCAGTCCCCGATTCTTCATCCACCCCACTCGCAGATACAATAGACGCGCTGCGTCATAAGATTGTACCATGCGGGCTATTTTTTGCTGGACCAGTTGGAATTTTCCGATCTTCCGGCCAAAGGCTTCGCGCTCGCTGGCGTATTTCACACTGGCTTCCAGGCAGGCGCGGATCAGTCCGGTGGCCCCGGCGGCGACGGTGTAACGCCCATTGTCCAGACAGGACATGGCAATTTTAAAGCCCTCTCCGGGTTCACCGATCCGGTTTTCAACGGGAACTCGTACATCCTGCATGGCGATCCAGCCGGTCGAACCGGCGCGCACGCCCAGCTTACCGTGAATGTCGCCGCGAGAAACGCCCGGCCGGTCAAGTTCGACCAGGAATGCCGAAAGCCCGTCGTGAGGGTCGGCCGCGTCCGTCTCCGTGCGCGCAAACCAGAGCACATGATCCGCCCTGGTGGCCAGGGAGATCCACATCTTCTCGCCGTTGATCACGTACTCGCTGCCCTTCAGCACGGCCGTGCTGGCGATGCCGGCCACATCCGATCCCGCCC
Source organism: Chloroflexota bacterium (assembly GCA_012516075.1). GTDB lineage: Bacteria > Chloroflexota > Anaerolineae > Anaerolineales > UBA4823 > JAAYXE01. The sequence continues at coordinate 69,732 of JAAYXE010000118.1, forward strand.
CTGGCTCTGTCAGCCCAAAGCAAGCGATCTTCTCGCCGCGCGCCTGTGGGACTAAAAAGCGCTGCTTCTGCTCCTCTGTCGCCCACTGGAACAGACCCAGGCTGTTGAGCCCGACATGCACCGACATCACTACCCGCAGGCTGGTGTCCACGGCTTCGAGTTCTTCGCAGGCCAATCCCAGGGAGATGTAATCCAGCCCCTGCCCGCCGTATGCAGCCGGCAGACAGATCCCTAAAATCCCTAATTCCCCCATGCGCCGCAGGACAAACGGCGCCATCTCCTGCTTTCGGTCCCACTCTTTGATGACAGGCGCAACCTCCTTCTGGGCGAACTCGCGCACCATCTGCTGCGCCATGCGGTGTTCAGCCTGCAGGGACAAATCCATAACCGTTCTCCACCCTTGTAAGAATTTGTGTATTCTGTACCAATTATAGCGAAATATTCCTGAAGGAACAAACGAAATTTACAGCACGCAAAGCCGGTGCAGACACGCTGCCCGCGCCTTGCGAAACTATCAGAGCCTGCCCTTCTGCGGCTCATATATAATGTAGAGTATGTTCCGCCCCGAACAACTGCGTCCGCTGGGAACCTATCTGCTGCTGGTGATCCTGCTGCCGCTGCTGGAGCTGCCGCCCTTCCAGTATCGCGCGCCGCTGGAGATCCGCGCTGCAGTGGAAGCGCTGCACCGCGGCACTTATCTGGAAGCAGCCGCCCACTTTGCGGCTGCTGCGGAATGGCAGCCCCGGCGGGGGGACCTGTGGGAAGCCGCGGGCATCTACGCCCTGCAGGGCGGCGACCCGCAGCGCAGCGAGATCTATCTTGAACGCGCCGCCCTGATGCAGCCCAGTACGAACATCCTGATCCAACTGGGAGATGCCCGGAAGCAGCAGGGCGATGCGTACGGGGCGATTGAGGCCTGGGAGCAGGCCCTGCAGACCGGAAAAGTACCGTCCGGGCTCTACTGGGACCTGGCCAGCGCTTATCTGGAGCAGCAGGATCTGGCCTCAGCGGCCCGGGTGTTAAAAATGCTGGCCGAACGCGAACCCGGTCAGGCAGAAGTACAATTCCATCTTGGGATGGTTTCCGCCGCATATGAGCCAGAGGCCGCTCTGGCTTATTTATCGCACGCCGCCCGGCTGGATCCCGGCCTTAAGGATGCGGTCAGCAGAATTACCCGCAGCATTACTGCGGCCCGCTTCGCAGACGACCCGGCTTATTCACTGGTCTCTGCAGGCCGGGCACTGGCCGGACTGGGGGAATGGGACCTGGCGGCAGCGGCTTTCCACCGGGCGGTTCAGATCCGTCCGGATTATGCCGAAGCCTGGGCTTTCCTGGGCGAGGCCCGGCAGCAGGCAGGTATGGACGGGCTGGCTGAGGTGGACAGTCTGCAGGCGCTGCAGACTGCTGTTGAGCTGGACCCCGGCTCGCTGTCCGCGCAGCTCTTCCTGGCCATGTACTGGCAGCGGCAGGGGGAACCCGAAAAGGCCGTGCAGTCCTTACAAGCTGCTCTGCAGCACAACCCGGAACGAGCGATCCTGCTGGCAGAACTGGGAAATGCCCTGGCTGCACAGGGCGACCTGGCTGCAGCTTATGAAGCTTACCAGCAGGCTGCCCGGCAGGCCCCCCAGAACCCTTCCTTTTTTCGTCTGCTGGCTGCTTTCTCTCTGAAATACAACTACCAGCCAGGGGAGGTCGCCCTGCCGGCCGCACGCCGCGCCGTGCTCCTCAACACGCAAGACCCCCAATCGCTCGACATGATGGCCCAGGTCTTGATCCGGCTGAACGACCTGTGCAATGCCGGACGCTTCGCCCGGCGAGCCCTGCAGGTCGACCCGTCGTACGCCCCTGCTCACCTGCATCTGGGCCTAATTTACCGCCTGCAGGGCCAGGAACAACTGGCGCAGCAGGCGTTCGAGCTGGCCCGCAGTCTGGACAAAGGCGGCCCCACCGCCGAACAGGCGGAGCGCCTGCTGCAGTAAGCATCTCCCCGAATCTGCTCGTTATGCTACAATAACTTTTCGTGAGGCCGGTTCCCTTTCTACCGACTCGCCATCCTACCGGGAGCATGGTGCCCACACTTCAGGAATGCGCTGCATGAGAGTTCGCTCTTTTTCCATACTGATCCTTCTCCTGGCACTCACGGCCTGCCAGGTCCTCAACCTGGGGCAGGAGGAGCCCGAACCCGGTGCAGTCCTCTTTCAGGATGACTTTTCACAGCCGACCAGCGGCTGGAACCGGGGCGCAACCACAGAGGGAGAGACCGATTATGCCGGGGGGTTCTACCGCATTTATATCAACCAGGCCTATACCGACATCTGGTCAGGACCCGGGCTGGACTTCAGCGATGTACGGATTGAGGTTGAGGCAGCCAAAGCCAGCGGGCCGGATGACAATCACTTTGGCGTGATCTGCCGGGCTGTGGACAGCAGCCATTTCTATTTCTTTCTGATCAGCAGCGATGGCTATTATGGCATCGGCAGGCGCAGCGGTGAGCAGCAGGATCTGCTGGGCATGGACGGTATGCAGCCGAGTGAAGCCATCCGGCAGGGAGAAGAGACCAATCACATTCGCGCAGACTGTGTAGGGGACCGCCTGACCCTGTATGTCAACGGCACGAAACTGGCCGAAGTGCAGGACCCGGTGTACACCCACGGAGATGTGGGACTGATCGCCGGCTCATTTGCCAGCAGCGGCACAGATATCCACTTTGATCATTTTACAGTTTTGGAACCGGCTTCACGGGATGAACAGGAAGGTTGAGGCCGGTACTCAGGTACAGGTAGACGATGAAGGTATATTTGGACACGGTAGGCTGCCGTCTGAACCAGGCAGAGATTGAGTATTACGCTCGCCAGTTCCATGCTGCAGGCCACACCCTGGTGGCCGACCCACAGGAGGCGGACCTGGCGGTTGTCAACACCTGCGCGGTGACCAGCGCAGCGGCTGCGGACTCGCGCAAGAAGATTCGCCATATCTCCCGCGCCGGGGTCGATGAGATCATCGCCACCGGATGCTGGTCCACGCTGCGGCCTGAAGACGCCGCGCGTTTACCCGGGGTGCGCCGAGTGGTGCCCAACGCGGAAAAAGACCGCCTGGTGCCTGATTTGCTGCAGATCTCAGAAGAAGTTTTCGACCGCGAAATGCTGGAGCGCGAGCTCATCCCCGGGGCGCGCCTGCGCACACGGGCCTTTATCAAAGTGCAGGATGGCTGTAATAACCGCTGCACTTTCTGCATCACCACCGTGGCGCGCGGCGAAGGGCGCAGCCGCACAATTGCAGCGGTGCTGGAGGATATCCAGGCGGTGCTGCAGCCCGGCGAGCACGGCGAGGAGGCCGCTCAGGAAGTGGTGATCACCGGCGTGCATCTGGGATCCTGGGGGCAGGACCTGGAACCGCAGACCCACCTGAAGGAGCTTGTGACGGCGATCCTGCGTGAAACCGACGTCCCACGGCTGCGGCTCTCTTCGCTGGAGCCCTGGGATCTGGACGAGAGCTTTTTCTCGCTGTGGTCCGATCCCCGTCTTTGCCGGCATCTCCACCTGCCGCTGCAGTCAGGCAGCGCTGCTACCCTGCGCCGTATGGCCCGCAAGACCACCCCCGAATCATTTTCCAGGCTGCTGCAACAGGCGCGCGCGGCCATACCGGATGTTGCCATCACCACCGACATCATCACCGGCTTCCCCGGTGAGACGGATGAAGAGTTCGAGGAGACTCTGGAATATGTGCGCGCCGCGCAGTTCGCCGGCGGCCATGTCTTCACCTATTCCGCTCGCAGCGGCACAGCGGCAGCGCGCATGCCTAACCAGGTGCCATATCCAGTACGCAAAGAGCGCAACGCACGTTTACGCGCCGTACTGGCCGAATCAGCCCGTGCCTATCAGGAAAAACATCTCGGCCAGGTGCTGCCGGTGCTCTGGGAAAGCGCCACCGCTCTGGGGCCGGAAGGCTGGGTGCTCAATGGGCTGACCGATAGCTACATAAAAGTGCGCGCTGTCGCCCCGCAGCGCCTGTGGAATCAGATCACGCCGGTGCGCCTGACCGGCTGGTTTGAGGAGGGAATGCAGGGACAGTTAGCGCTGTAAACATCACGAACAGAAAGGAAGCGAGAATGGCCGACTGCATCTTCTGCAAAATCGTTGCCGGGGAAATTCCCAGCGAAATCGTCTTCAAAGACGACCGGGTGACGGCATTTCGGGATATCCATCCGGTCGCACCGACCCACATCTTGATCGTCCCCAATAAACATATTGCTTCCATCAATGAACTGCAGCCGGAAGACGAAGGCCTCATGGGCTATCTCTTCACCGTCGAACGCAAGCTTGCCGAACAGGAAGGCATCGCCCAGTCCGGCTTCCGCTCGATTATCAACACCGGTCCGGACTCCGGCCAGGAGGTCCACCACCTGCACCTGCACCTGATCGGCGGCCAGCGGATGCGCCATCCCATGGGCTGATCTCTATAAGGAGGCTGTTATGAACCGGGTCGTGCGAGAGCGCGAACTCGCCTCCGGGCAGCTGATCCAGCTTGTTCAGGGTGATATCACCGCAGAAACCGTCGACGCCATCGTCAATGCGGCCAACAGCCACCTGCAGCACGGCGGTGGAGTGGCGGCAGCCATTGTCCGCAGGGGCGGCCATCAGATCCAGGCGGAAAGCGATGAATGGGTGCGCAGACACGGACCGGTGAGTCATGACTCCCCGGCCTACACCGGAGCCGGCAGCCTCCCCTGCCGCTATGTTATTCACGCCGTGGGTCCGGTCTGGCGCCCCGGAGCCGAGCAGGAAGCGGACCAGGCCTTACGCGCTGCGGTGACGGGCTCGCTGCGGGTGGCTGAAGAACTGAACCTGACCTCCATCGCTCTGCCCGCCATCTCAACTGGCATTTTTGGCTTCCCGAAAGAACGCGCCGCCCGCCTGATCCTGTCTGCCATGGAGGCTTATTTCCAGGAACACCCGGAGGGCAGCCTGAAGCAGGTGCGGGTGACCCTGTTCGACCAGCCCACGCTGCAGGCCTTTCTGGATGTCTGGACAGATATACAGCCAACGGCCTGATCCCGACCCGAACCTTTTTCATGATCACATCAACGCAGAACCCAAAAATCAAATGGGTGCGCCTCATCCAGTCCCAGAGCCGGGCACGCCGGGAGGAGCAGTCCTTCGCTGTTGAGGGCGTGCGCCTTGTGGAGGAGGCCGCCGCATCCGGATGGCCCGCCCGGCTGGTGCTGCACACTGAGGACCTGAGCCTCCGCGGCCGGCAGGCCGTGGAGCGGCTGGCGGCTGCCGGCGCAGAGGTCGAAATGGTGAGCGAGAATGTGCTGCGCTCCGCCAGCGATACCCAGAACCCGCAGGACATCCTGGCCGTGCTGGAGATGCAGACGCTTCCACTGCCACCCAGGCCGGATTTTCTGTTCATCCCCGATCAGGTGCGCGACCCTGGCAACCTGGGGACTATGCTGCGCACTGCCGCGGCGGTCGGAGCGCACGGCGTGCTGCTCACGCCCGGCAGTGTTGATCCCTACTCCCCCAAGGTGCTGCGGTCCGCCATGGGGGCCCACTTCCGCCTGCCTATTCACGCACTGTCGTGGGAGGAGATCCGCTCCCTGGTACAGGCCGCGGGGCTGCAGGTTTATCTGGCTGCCGCCGGCGAGGGGCAGTCATGCTACGCCAGCGATTTTCGCGCCCCGCTGGCGCTGATTGTGGGGGGAGAAGCTTACGGCGCCAGTGAGCAGGCGCGCCTCCTGACCACCACCCCGGTGCATATCCCCATGCCGGGAGGAATGGAATCGCTCAACGCGGCCATCGCCGCGGCGATCCTGCTGTTCGAGGTCGTGCGGCAGCGTCAGGAAACGCCATCATGAAAATACGCTCGATCACTTACTTTTTCCATCCCGACCACCCATCGCGAAAAGAGGCCCTGGCCCAGGCCGGCCGTTTTATCCGCGAAGCGCGCGCTGCTGTCGAGGCTTCCGGATATGCGGTTGAGACCGTGCGCCTGGCCACGCCGCCCTTCCCCATCTGGCTGGATGAACAGGATCCTGCTGCCGCCAGAAAGCTGATCCGGGAGTTCGAAAACCAGGCAGCGGCAGCAGGGTTCACCTACATCTCGTTGGGGCCGGCGCTGCCGGACAGCCCTGAGAGCTTCACGCGCATCCCCGGTTTTCTCGAGGCAGCGCCAAACACCTTTTTCTCGGGGATGATGACCACCCCCGGAGGTGGGATCTCGCTTCCCGCCGTGCGGGCCTGTGCGCGGGTGATCGAACGCGCTGCCGCGCTGACGCCCGATGGATTCACCAACCTGCGTTTTACCGCGCTGGCGAACGTACAGCCGGGATCTCCCTTCTTCCCGGCCGCCTATCACAGTGCAGACGTGCAGCCGGCTTTCGCCCTGGCCACTGCAGCTGCTGACCTGGCCGTAGAGGCCTTCACCGGTGCGCCAACCCTGCAGACTGCGCAGCAGCGCCTGAGAGAAGCCCTGGAGATGCACGCCCGCAGGCTGGTAGAGGTTGCGCAGCGCCTGGAAAAGGCGCAGAAGGTTCACTTTTACGGCATCGACTTCTCCCTGGCCCCCTTTCCTGAGGAAGCGCAGTCCCTGGGGACTGCCCTGCAGCGCCTGGGAATTGAGGTGGTGGGCATGCACGGCTCCCTGGCAGCCGCAGCCCTTATCGCCAGCACCCTGGACCAGGCAAACTTCCCGCACACCGGGTTCAGCGGCCTGATGCTGCCCGTCCTGGAGGACTCCACCCTTGCCCGGGCGGCCGCGCTAGGCACGCTGACGGTGAAGGATCTGCTGCTCTACTCGGCCGTATGCGGAACCGGCCTGGACACCATCCCGCTGCCTGGTGACACAACCGCCGATCAGATCGCCGCCGTGCTGCTGGATGTGGCTGCTCTTGCGCAGCGGCTGGACAAACCGCTGACCGCGCGCCTGATGCCGGTTCCTGGCAAGCTCGCCGGCGATCCGACCGAATTTGAGTTTGCCTATTTCGCCAACAGCCGGGTGATGCCCCTGGAAGCGGCGCCGCTTTCGGGAGCTTTTCTCGGAGGTGATATCATTACTCTCCAGCCCAGAAAGCCCGGAGAAAATAGTTAAAGCAAACTGCCGCCTGTGGGCGGCAGTTTTGATTCAGATGGCCTGATTTTTACACTCGACCGGCCTGGCTGCCGGCTTTTTCCGGAACCCGCCCGTCGCGACACAGGAGGGGACGCAGGAACTGGCCAGTGTAAGAAGCATCCACGGCACACACCTCCTCGGGCGTGCCCTCGGCAACCAGACTGCCGCCGCGCTCGCCCCCTTCGGGTCCCAGGTCGATAATGTAATCTGCGACCTTGATGATATCCAGGTTGTGCTCAATGATGATCACACTGTTACCGGAATCCACCAGGCGCTGCAGCACTTCGATCAGTTTGTGCACATCAGCGGCGTGCAGCCCCACAGAAGGCTCGTCAAGCACATAAACCGTGCGGCCCGTCGCCCGGCGGGAAAGTTCGCGCGCCAGCTTCACGCGCTGCGCCTCGCCGCCCGAAAGCGTGGTTGCCGGCTGGCCCAGGCGAATGTAGCCCAGGCCGACATCCTGCAGTGTTTGCAGGCGGGAGGCCATCGGGCTGAAAGCGGAAAATATTTCCAGCGCATCATCCACGGTCAGGTCGAGCACATCGGCGATGTTGAGGTCCTTGAAGCGCACCTGCAGGGTCTCGCGGTTGAAGCGCGCCCCATGGCAGACGTCACACGGGACGTAAATATCGGGCAGGAACTGCATTTCGATGCGCAGTTGACCCTGGCCCTGGCAGGCTTCACAGCGCCCGCCGTGCACATTGAACGAAAAGCGGCCCGGTTTATAACCCCGCACTTTGCTCTCAGGCAGCTCTGCGAACAGGTTGCGGATATGGTCGAACAGGCCCGTGTACGTGGCCGGGTTCGAGCGCGGCGTCCTTCCGATCGGCGACTGGTCGATGTTGATGATCTTGTCCAGGTACTCCACGCCTTCAATGCGGTCGTGGGCGCCGGGGATGGTGTGCGCCCGGTTGAGATCACGCGCCAGGGCTTTATATAAAATTTCGATCATCAGGGTGGATTTCCCCGATCCGGAAACCCCGGTGATGCATACCAGCTGTCCCAGGGGGATCCTGACATCGATGTTCTTCAAGTTGTTCTCGCGTGCGCCGACCACCCGCAGTGCTTTTCCGTTGCCGGGGCGGCGCTTCTCAGGCACTGGAACCTCCAGCCGTCCGGAGAGGTAAGCGCCTGTGAGCGATTCGGGGCTCTTTAAAATATCTTCAACCGTGCCTTCGCCAACGATGCGCCCGCCGTGCTCACCGGCGCCGGGACCCAGGTCCACGATCCAGTCGGCCTCCATAATCGTTTCGGCATCGTGCTCGACAACCAGCACGGTATTCCCCAGATCGCGCAGCTCCTTCAGCGTGCGCAGCAGTTTGGCGTTGTCACGGGGATGCAGGCCGATCGATGGCTCGTCCAGCACATACAGCACGCCCATCAGGCGCGAGCCAATCTGGGTCGCCAGCCGGATGCGCTGCGCCTCACCGCCGGATAACGAAGCGGCCGAACGCTGCAGGGTGAGATAATCCAGACCGACATCCACCAGGAAGCCCAGCCGCGAGCGAATTTCTTTCAGGATGCGTCCGGCTATGGCCTGCTGGCGGGCCGTGAGGGGTGTGTCGGGCCCCGCAAGGCGCTCGATCCACTCCAGGGTGCGGTTCACCGGCCAGCGGGTGACTTCGATGATGTTCACCCCGTCGACGGTGACGGCCAGCGCTTCTTTGCGCAGGCGAGCCCCCCCACAGGTGGAGCAAACCCGCTCGCTCATGTACTCCATGAGCTTTTCGCGGATATATTCGGAGCTGGTTTCATTGTAGCGGCGCATCAGGTTACCGATCACGCCTTCAAAAGGCGTGCGGAAGGTCGCCTGACGGCCGTGGCGGTTGCGGTAGTGGACGGTGACCTCCCGGCCGCGCGTGCCGTAAAGGACGATATCGAGCTGCTCTTTCGTCAGCGTTTCAACCGGAGCGTCCAGGTTAATACGATATTCACGCGCTGCGGCCTCCAGCGTTTGCCAGTAGTAACCGCCTTCATCGCGCGGGTTCTGCCAGCCGTTGATCTGAATGGCGCCCTCGCTCAGTGAAAGGCTCCGGTCAGGGATCAACAGTTCGGGGTCGATTTCCAGCTTTCCGCCCAGCCCCTGGCACTCGGGACAGGCACCGTGCGGGGTATTGAATGAGAATGTGCGCGGCTCGATCTCAGGCAGGCTGACGCCGTGGACAGGGCAGGCCAGATGCTCAGAGAAATGCAGATCGCGCGGCTCATCCGGGTTGGTGACATCCTGGATGATCAGGTATCCTTCACCGAATTTGAGCGCGGTTTCGACGGAATCGGTCAGGCGGGAACGAGCAGCCTGGGCATCTTCTTCTGACTCTGTCTGGCGCACCACCACACGGTCGACCACGGCTTCGATGTTATGGATCTTGTAGCGATCCATTTCAATGTCGTCGTCCAGCTCGTAGATCTGACCGTCCACCCGGGCGCGCACAAATCCCGCTTTGCGGATCTCTTCCAGCACGGCCTGGTGGGTTCCTTTGCGGCCCCGCACCAGCGGCGAGAGGATGACCAGGCGCGATCCATCGGGCAGTTTTTCGATCGATTCGACAATTTCCTGTGCCGACTGTTTGGAAACCTCCCGGCCGCAGATCGGACAGTGTGGTATACCGATGCGGGCATACAGCAGGCGCAGGTAATCGTAGATCTCTGTTACCGTGCCGACTGTAGAACGCGGGTTGTGGGATGAGCCTTTCTGGTCGATCGACACCGCCGGAGAGAGGCCCTCGATGGAGTCGACATCCGGTTTGTCCATCTGCCCCAGAAACTGACGCGCGTAGGAGGAGAGCGATTCCACATAACGACGCTGGCCTTCGGCAAATATCGTATCGAAAGCCAGTGAAGACTTTCCCGAACCGGACAGGCCGGTGATCACGACGAATTTGTCGCGCGGGATCTCAACAGTGATATTTTTCAAATTGTGTTCACGCGCCCCAACGACGCGAATAACATTTTGGGTCATTCAGAACCTTCCAAATCCCGTCAACTGCGCTGCAAGTCAACAGAAAATTATAGCACAGGTGTTTCATAAATAAAACAGCGGCCTGGTTAAAAACATAAATTTTTAAGAAACCGGTGATGCTCCCTGCAACCAGGCAAAAGTTAATTATACCAACACCGGTCCAGATCCGCCCCCGGCTGAAGATAAGCATACTATAAATGAAATGCAGCGCCTCGCTAACAGCCAGAGTGCTTTACCATTCTTCAAGAGCAGGTTTTCAATTCCAAACGGGATTGCTGCAGCGAGATCTCCATGCCTGCCATAACAACCTGCCCTTGTGTGGAGGTCCCTGAGTGTGCACAGGAGCGGGGTTTCCGTCTATAATTTAGACGATTCAGCACCTGAAAGCACGAAAAGGAAACCGTATGGGCTTTTTCAAACGTATCACCAGCCTTTTCTCGTCCTCATCCCCGGAGCGTGAGGATTATTTTTACCGTTTTGCAGTGCAGTGCAGCCGCTGCGGCGAAATAATCCAGGGACGTCTGGACACGCGTAACGACCTGAGCATCGATTATGGTGACGAAGGGGATGGAGAAACGACCTACTTCAGCCGCAAAATCTTGGTCGGCGACCAGCTTTGCTTCCAGCGCATTGAAGTTGAGCTGCGCTTCGACTCAAAACGCAGCCTGATCGATCGAAAAATTCAGGGGGGCAAGTTTGTCGATGCAGTGGAAGCGAGCGAGGAATAGCTGCCGGCCAGCGGTTTCGCGCCTTGAACGATTAACCACCAGGCCATAACATTCCCCGGTCACGCTCCGGGGATAATCTGAACGTATTCCGGCTGCCGGTCCTTATTCCCCTTTACAAACCCGATGGCCAGATGATACAGCGCATAAAGCTCCAGGGCAAAGGGTAGATAGCCCCCATACCCGAGCGCCGGCATCTCAAAGACATGACAGCAGTCCGCCCAGGGGATTGAATATACCCACTTCGGATAAGAAAAGTAATTCCACATCTCCCAGAAAAAACCGGTCAGGAGTACTCCCAGCCATAATGCGATCACCCGCCGCCAGTCGCCGTGCGCCAGGTCGTCCGCCAGGGAGCGATTCTTCAGCCAGACATTGAGCGGCTCGCAGATGAAGTAAATCGAAATCCAAGCAAAGGGGAAGAAAAGCTGCGGCCAGATCCACATCATAACCAGCATCAGCACCCCAGCGATAAAAAACGCGCTCGTAACCCTTCGATCGGGCCGGATAACCGGCCCGCGCCCCAGCTTGCGGACGAAGTCGAAGCTGCCGATCAATTCTGCTGTCCCGAACACAGCCGGCACGACGGTTGAAAAGTTTAATGTGGCCCAGAGCCAGAAGGTGAACGGAGAGAAAGCTTCTGCGCCTACATAGGTCCAGTTCTGCAGCCGCCAGTTGAGTCCTTCAAACAGCCACCAGACAGGCACGGAGACCAGGAACAGTCCAATATACTGCTTCCAGCTGCGGGTCAGGAGCGAGGTGCCCCGGCGAACGTACACCAGCGAGTCGACCAGCAGGCAGTACCCGAGCCACAGGGGAAAGAAGCCCCAGTGTGTTCGCAGCCCGGTCAGCGTCCAGTTCAGAGTCCAGAAAACAGCGATCAGCCCCAGGCCGATCCAGCCGTGCAGCGGCAAAACCTGCTGTCGGGTAGATACCTCTTGCATGCGAACGTCCCTCCTCTGGCAGCTCAGTTATCCAGGTTGCAGTGAACGGCTGTGTCGTGATATTCCCCCTGAGTCCTTGTCAATTTTAAAATGAAGCGGTGAATCTGGCCCTGTCCGCATTACATACGGACCACAGAACCGGGTCCAGACTCACCGCAAATTGTACCAGCCTGCCGGTATTACCCGGGCAGTTCGTAAAGTTCGACCATCACCCCGTGAGCACTCTTCGGGTGGATAAAGGCATATTTCTTTCCTCCCGAACCCAGCCGGGGCTCCTCGTTGATCAACTGGATTCCCTTTTCCTTTAATTGAGCCAGCATACCTTCCAGGTCATCCACCTCCAGACAGATGTGGTGCATGCCGGGGCCGCGCTTCTCCAGATAGCGCGCCAGGCCAGAGTCGTCCGTGGTGGGCTTCACCAGCTCTATCTCGCTGTCACCGGCAGGCAGAAAAGCGATCTTCGCCTGCTCAGCCGGGTTTTCTTCCGTATGAGCCAGCGGCAGGCCGAGGGCATCGCGCCAGAAATCCAGGGTGCCATCGAGGTCATCAACCAGGATAGCGATGTGATCGATACGTTTGATGGTGGGCATTTTCTGAGGTTCCTTTATCAGATCGATTACAACCAGGTGGGAGGGCTGTACTCGCCCCACACGCTGCGCAGCACGCCGCAGATCTCACCCAGGGTGACATCATTTTCCACTGCCGTGATGAAGACGGGCATCAGGTTTTCTGAAGAGCGGGCCGCCGCGTCCAGATGGCCTAGAATCTCCTGTACGCGCGCGTTATCTCGCCGGCTGCGCAGTTCCGCCAGCTTCGCACGCTGAGCCTGCTCGATGGCCGGGTCAACCTTCAGGCGTTCCAGTTCCAGTTTCTCTTCGACCTGAAAGGCATTGACCCCGACGACAATCTCCTCGCCGCGTTCAACGGCCTGCTGGTAGTTGTAGGCTGCGTTCTGGATCTCGCTCTGGATATAACCCTGTTCGATGGCTGCCAGTGCGCCGCCCATGTCGTCGATCTTCTGGATGTATTCACTGGCACAGCGCTCGATCTCATCGGTGAGGTATTCCACCGTGTATGAGCCGGCCAGAGGGTCGATCGTGTCGGCCACGCCTGACTCGTGGGCAATGATCTGCTGGGTGCGCAGTGCCACACGGACCGCCTGTTCGGTCGGCAGCCAGAGTGCCTCATCCATGCTGTTGGTGTGCAGCGATTGTGTGCCCCCCAGCACGGCCGCCAGGGCCTGCAGGGTGACGCGCACAATATTATTTTCCGGCTGCTGTGCGGTGAGTGTCGAGCCTGCCGTCTGCGTGTGAAAACGCAGCATCCAGGAGCGCGGATTTTGAGCCTTGAAGCGCTCGCGCATGATGCGCGCCCACATACGCCGGGCAGCCCGGAACTTGGCTACTTCTTCGAGGAAGTTGTTGTGGGCATTAAAGAAGAACGAAAGCTGGTCGGCGAAGCCGTCCACATCCAACCCGGCGTCTATGGCCGCCTGAACATAGGCGATACCATCGGCCAGCGTAAAGGCCACCTCCTGGGCAGCGGTGGAGCCGGCTTCCCGGATATGGTAACCGGAAATGCTGATCGTGTTCCAGTGCGGCACTTCCTTCTGGCAGAAGCTGAACACGTCGGTAATCAGGCGCATGGATGGCGACGGGGGGAAAATATACGTGCCGCGCGCAATATACTCTTTCAAGATATCGTTCTGGATCGTTCCCCGCAGCTGGTGCGGCTCCACACCCTGGCGCTTTGCCACGGCAATATACATCGCCAGCAGGATGGAGGCTGGGGCATTGATCGTCATGCTGGTTGAAACCCTGTCCAGGGGAATCCCGTCAAACAGCGCAGCCATGTCCTCGAGTGATGAGATGGAGACCCCCACCTTCCCCACCTCGCCTGCTGCGATCGGGTCGTCTGCGTCATACCCGATCTGGGTGGGCAGGTCGAATGCCACGGAAAGGCCGGTCTGCCCCTGAGAAAGCAGGTAGCGGTAGCGCCGGTTTGATTCTTCGGCTGTGGCATAGCCGGCATACTGCCGCATGGTCCACAGGCGGCCGCGGTACATGGTCGGCTGGACGCCGCGCGTGAAGGGATATTCGCCGGGGAATCCCAGCTTTTCCATGTAATCGGGATCGGGATCGGTGGGCAGATTGACGACAGGCAGGGGGATACCGGACGAAGTATGAAAGCTTGCTTTGCGTTCCGGAAAGCGCTTGAGCGTGGGCTTGAGTTTGGTTTCTTCCCAGCGTTCTTTTTCAGATTCGAGGCTCATGGGCATGCTCCCTTCAGGGATTTTTTACCAGTATACCTTATGAATTCTGAGGGAATAAGAGAATTTCGTACTGCAATGACGGTGATCAATCTCCCGTCCGCACCCTGTACAGGAGTATGGTAGCATTTAACAAAACCGCAGGCCGGATGATTCCACTCGCCATATATTCAGGAAAGGTACGATGCAGATCTTAACGGTTGACGTTGGTACGGGCACGCAGGACATCTTCCTGTACGATTCGCGCCTGGACCTGGAGAATGGATTTAAGCTGGTTGTCCCCTCGCCCACCATGATCGTCCACCGCAAAATCAAAGCCGCCACCCGCCGCAGAGAGCCCGTGCTGCTGACCGGGGTGATCATGGGGGGCGGGCCGAGCGGTTGGGCGGCAGAGGAGCATGCCCGCGCCGGGCTGCCTGTGTACGCCACACCCGAAGCCGCACGCTCTTTTAATGACGACCTGGACGCCGTGCGTGCTTCTGGCATTCGGGTCATCTCCGACGATGAAGCTGCCCGCCTTTCTGGAGAAGTGTGCCGCATCGAACTGCGCGATTTTGACTTTGCCGCCATCAGCCATGCCCTGGCACAATTTGGGGTGCAGCTCACTAACCTGGCCGCTGTGGCCGTCGCCGTGTTCGATCACGGGAACGCGCCGCCCGATGTCTCCGACCGCCAGTTCCGCTTCGACTATCTGGATGAACGCATCCGCCAGGAGAACCGGTTGAGCGCCTTTGCCTATCGCGAGGACAAGATCCCCGCCATCATGACCCGCCTGCAGGCCGTGGCCCGCAGCGCGCGCAGCGGGAGTCACCCGCTGCCCGACGACATTCCCCTGGTCGTGATGGACAGCGCGCCGGCGGCTGTCCTCGGGGCGACCTTTGACCCGGTTGTGGCCCGCCGGGAGCGCAAGCTGGTTGCCAATATCGGCAATTTCCACACCCTGGCCTTCCGGCTGGGCACGCGGGGCATCGAAGGCGTCTTCGAACACCACACCGGGCTGGTCGATCTACCCCGTCTGGAAAAGCTGCTGCAGGATCTGGCGCAGGGAACGCTCACACATGCAGATGTGTTTGACGATCACGGTCACGGCGCGCTGGTTTATGATCAAGAGCCGCTCTCCCTGCAGGAGGACAGCTTCGGCGTTGTGATCACCGGACCAAGGCGCAGTATGATGCGCGGCTCATCGCTGCGGCCTTATTTCGCCGTGCCCTTTGGTGACATGATGATCGCCGGATGCTTCGGTCTGCTGGCAGCCTGCGCCGACCTGCTCCCCGAGCTGGGAGCAGAAATCCGCACCTCCCTGCTGGCACAGGGCAGCGCCACCACCCCCTGGGACGCTGTCGATTGATCCGAAAAAATCTTCCAGCAGCGCTCAAGGTAATCCGCCCCGCAGTTTTTTATACAATTCTTACACTGATCGGTTTTAATTTGGTTCTACATACTGTAATAATCAGAAGGGTTGACCATGAGCGATATGGATACTGCACCTCAGAAGTCTCAACAGATTGCGTTCAAAGCAGAAACTCGCCAGCTTCTGAATATCCTGATCCATTCTTTATATACTGAACGCGAGATCTTTCTGCGCGAGCTGATCTCCAATGCCTCCGATGCTCTGACACGCATGAATTTTGAGATTCTGACCAACCGGGAAGTGCTCGACCCGGATGCGGAGCTGGGCATCTGGATCATCCCCAACGAAGCCGAGAAAACCCTGACCATCCGCGATACGGGCATCGGCATGACGGCCGAAGAGATGGAAGAAAATTTGGGGACGATCGCCCACTCGGGAGCACGCGAGTTCCTGGCCGCCGCCCAGCAGAGCGGCAAACAGGTCAACGACCTGATCGGCCAGTTTGGTGTGGGCTTTTACTCGGCGTTCATGGTGGCGGAGTGGATCCGCGTGGTCTCGCGCTCGTACCGGCCAGATGCGCAGGCCGCTTCCTGGTACTCCACCGGCAGCGATACCTACACGGTCGAACCGGCCGAAAAAGAAAGGCGCGGTTCGGACGTGATCATCAAGCTGACCGACGATGCACAGGAGTTTTTAAAGGAATACCGCCTGCGCGAGGTAATCCGCAAACATTCCGACTTCGTCCCCTTCCCCATCTATATCGGCGATCAGAAGGAACAGGTCAACCGGCAGACCGCACTGTGGCGCCAGTCGCCGCGCGAGGTCGAGCAGAAAGACTATGATGAGTTCTACCAGCAGATGACCCTGGACTTTGAGCCGCCGCTGGCTCACGCCCACATGGCCGTGGACGCGCCGGTGCAGATGTACGCCCTGCTGTACATCCCCTCCAACCCGGAGCGCGGGCTGCTGTCCATCCGCAGGGAGGAAGGGTTAAAGCTCTACGCGCGCAAGGTTCTCATCCAGGAATATAACAAAGACCTGCTGCCCGAGTATTTGCAGTTCGTCCAGGGCGTGGTGGACTCCGAAGACCTGCCGCTCAACGTGTCGCGTGAAGCCGTACAGTCCACCCGGGTGATGCAGCAGCTTCGCAAGCTGGTCACAGGCAAAGTCCTGGACACGCTGAAGAAGCTTGCCACAGACGATGTGGAAAAGTACAACAAGTTCTGGAAGGCGTATGACCGCTTCATCAAGCACGGGGTCGCAGTAGAATTGAACGAGCCAGAGGCGCTCTATCCGCTGCTGCGCTTCCGCACCACCACCCATCCGGATGAATGGTCGTCCCTGGACCAGGGGGTGGAGCGCATGCCCGAATGGCAGAAATCCATCTACTACATTCTGGGCGATGACGCGCAGTCCGTTCAGTACAGCCCGCATCTGGACCTGTTCCGCAAGCACAACGTCGAAGTCCTGATGCTGACCGACCCGGTCGACTCTTTCATGCTCGTGCGCCTCAACAAATATAAGGATTACCCCCTCGAGAACGTCGCGACGGCAAAACCCGATTTTCCAAAAGAAGAAAAGGCTGAAGCGGAGGCAGAATCGCCTTCTGTTCCTGAGGAAGAGAGCAAAGGCCTGATCGAACGCTTTAAACAGCAGCTCGGCGAGCGGATCAGCGATGTGCGCATGACCGACCGCCTGTCCGATTCGCCAGCGCGCCTGATCGACCCGGAGGGCGCGATGAACCAGGAGATGCAGCGTGTCTACCGGATGCTCGACCGGGATTTCGAAGTCCCGAAAAAGGTGCTCGAGATTAACCCGAAGCACCCGATCATCGTTAAATTGAATGCGCTGGCGGCGGACGACCCGTTGAGCAGTGTGGTTATCGAGCAGATTTTTGAGGATGCGCTGCTGATCGAGGGACTGCATCCCGACCCGGCGAGCATGATCTCCCGCATTCAAAAATTGATGGAGGCAGCGCTCAAATCGTGATCTCAGCCGCCGGCAGTAAAAAGTCCTGCCGGCGGTTCTTTTAAACATTTGTTCTCTTATTGAGTATAATTAAAAGGAAAGCTATCCGCAACTAGAAAGCAAGCTTTTCTTATGGGTACTGGCGAATTAAACCTTTTGAATTCGGGGGTCTGGCTGATACCTCTCCTGTTAATTGCAATTCTGGGAGGGCTGTTTCTCCTTGTGCGCTACTGGCGCGATAAAACCCAGCAGAATTTGAAACAGATGCGCAGTGAACTGCGCCGCCTGCAGAACCGCCGCAAAGAACTGATGCTGCTCGCCCAGGAGTTTTCTGAGGATGACCCGGAGCCTTATGCATCGCAGGCGGCCGAGCTGCACGCACGTCTGGCGGATATTACCCAACGTCTGGAAGAAATTGAACGCCAGCACGTAGCCGTGCAGGAACATGCGCACAACCTGCAGTCAACGCGCATACAGGCCAATATTGCCGCCCCATATTTCTATTATCTGCTGCAGAAGGATATTGGTGCACTCTGGGAGCAGCGCGCCGAAGTTGAAACCGCTCTGGAAGCCACTGCCCGGTCAATTGAAAAGACCCAGAAGATCGCCTGGGAGGTGGCCGTGCAGAGCCGCAAAGCTTTCGACGCTCAGCAGCGCACCAGCGATCTGCTCGACACACTGCGCTCCCGCAGTGTGAGCGGGCCGGCGATGGATGAAGCCGCGCGCAAACTGGAACAAAACCGCCGCCTCTTCCGGCAGATTCCGGCCGTATTCATAGAAGGGGATGAAAAAGACGTGCTGGAGCGGACCGACCAGGAAAGCGTGGTGCGCGCCTATGAGGTCGTCAGCCAGACCGGTCCGGTGTTCAGCGAGCTGCTTGCGCAGGCCGAAGACTGGGAGCGGCAGTACAGAGCGGCATCAGACCGCGTATCGGTGATGCGGCAGGTACTTCTGCGCCTGGAGCAGACGATGGACAGCATGCCCGCCGGGCTGAACCTCACCGACATCCGCAGCCAGTACGACCAGCTCCAGATCATTGCTGAAACCCTGCACGCCACCATGAACCGCCTGGAAATTGAAAGCGCCCCCAAAGTTGCAGAGGAGGCCGGACGGGTCAGAAAAACCGCCCAGGATATGGAAGGACTGCTGCGCCGGGCAAAGCAGGAGCACAGTGAACTGGAGCGTTTGCTGTCCGATCTATCCGAGAACCTGCGCCAGCTCTCCGCACAGTTTTCCGATCTGGGCACCCATGCAACGCACCCCATCCTGTGGGACAAAAGCCGTGATGTCCTGACCAGCCTGAGCCGCCAGTCTGCAGCGCTGGGCCCCAGCAAGAAGGCGCGCACGCCTGAGCAGGTTGAGGCGGACCTGGCCAGTGCGCGGGAGATTGCAGCCCGGCAGCAGGAACTGTCCAGGCACTGCCAGGCGATCGCCCACCAGCACGGCGAACTGCTCCAACTGCTGAACAGCCCCGAGTGGAGCCAGGCGGATGAATGGCTGCAGACGAACCGCCGGCTGGTGACCCGCCTGCGCGAATACGACCCCGAAAACTGGGCGCGGGTGGATTCGCTCGGCACGCTGATCGATGATTTGAAAAAGTTTTCAGAGGGCTACCGCCAGGTGAAAGCCGCCGGCCCGGGCGAACCCATTCCGGAGCAGGATCTGGAGAAATATCTAGAAAACGTCCGCCAGCTCACAAAGCTGCAGCAGAACCTGCAGAGCCGCACGGAGAAAGTGCGCGAACGCCTGGAGGAGGTGCAGCATTCGGAAAAGTTCGCCCAGGAGCAGCTCGACAGCCTGCGGGCCGCCTTGAACCAGGTTGGCCTGCTGGTACGCAGCAACCCCTTTCTGACCGAGCTGGCCGGACAGGAATTGAGCCGTCTGCAAGGCGGCCTGGAAGAAGCCAGTGCAAGCCTTAAGGACCGCGCCCATGGTCCCATCGAGGGCAAGGCGCGCGCTGTAGGCGCACTGGCAGGCCGTGTCGAACAGGCGCTCAACTCCTGGCTGGACCGCTTTGGTAAGGAGATCGACGCCCAGATAAAAGCACTGGGCTCGCAGCTTGCCGAGCTGGAGGCCATCGCCCACCTGGATGAGCCTGCCGTTGCTGAAGCCCAGCGGATATTGGGTTCCGGGCAAACCTTTTCGAAAACCGGATTGGGCCTGAAGCCAAAAATGGGACTGGAAGACCAGATCCTGGAGCTCAAGCGCCGCAGCGATTACTGGCAGAAATCCGTCGGCGCCATGCAGGCGCTGGAGGATGTCGCCCGGCCGGTGATCGACACGCACAGGGAAGCGCGCGATAACCGCCAGTACGCTAAAGAGAAAATGGCCGAGATCGCTGCCTGGATGCGCGGCCTGCGCCACTGGCCGCCTTCCTCGGTCAGCCTCGAGTCCGAGCAGCAGGAACTGGCGAACATTGAAGAGCAGTGGGAAGCGCTGCGCAGCCAGCCCGCCAAGGCGATTCATCTGGTGGGCCAGTTGAGCAACCTGTCCGCTCGTTACTATGCGCTGGCGGAGAAAGCCTTCCAGTCTGCCGAGCGGGCCGCCAGTGAACAGCAGCAGGTGCACGAGATGGAGGCCCAGCTCGAAGAGATGGCGCAGCTCTGGCAGAACCAGTGGTACGCGTACCGCGACAACCCCGTCACCGGCGAAGAGATTCGCCTGCTGCTAAACGATGTCGACAAAGAACACAACCAGCTCAAGCGCCGCTACCGCCAGGGCGATCTTGACTACAACGAAGTCGTGCTGGAGTTGCAGGAACTGCAGCGCCGTCTGCGCTCCGCACAGGTCTCTATTGACGAGACGCATGTGATCGACCTGAACGGCCGCATTATTGCCTACCGCTAGGAACGACCTGGTTCGAAGTTCCCGCGCCCGCCAGATGGCGGGCGCTTTTTTATCGCAATGGCGACAATTCCAGGCCAATTACGCTAATTCTTTGCGCTGGATCAAAGAATTTCTATCCCCCAGCAGGCATAATCAATAGACAGGCATTAAGTCGATGAATGGCGGGCCTGGTTTTCTGTGGGGATCCAGAACAGGCACAACCCAGACCCGGGCTCAATCTAAAGATTCGGAGTAGTTCCAGCATGAAATTACCGGCATCGAAGCAACCGCAGGAGGGGCAAAACCACCAGCGCACTGCACTCAATCCCATCCAGGCGCCAGGGCGCATGTGGCGTGTTCCCCTGCTGGCCGCCGCCATCCTGACCCTGCTGGGGGCCATCTGGGCGGGCTGGATCCGCATGGGCTGGCCCTGGCCGGCCATACAGCCCTCGATGGTTGGCGCTCACGGCCCGCTGATGGTCTCCGGGTTCTTCAGCACCCTGATCAGCATCGAGCGCGCCGTCGCCCTTCGCCAGCGCTGGCCGTATGTGGGACCGCTGCTGTCCGGAGTGGGAGGCATCCTGATCCTGACCGGCGCCGGGGGGCCGCTGCCTGCCCTGCTGCTGACGGCGGGTAGTTTCTGGCTGGTGCTGGTGTTCGCGGCGATCCTGCGCATGCACCACACCGGCTATACCGTCGTCATGGCCCTGGGAGCACTGGCGCTGTTTGCAGCCAACCTGCTCTGGACTGCTGGCTGGCCGGTTTACCGGGTGGTGCTCTGGTGGGCAGCCTTCCTGATCCTGACCATCGCCGGTGAGCGCCTGGAGCTGGGCCGGCTGGTGCGCCTGCCGCGTTTGGTCAATAACCTGTTCATGATCGTCACCGGCCTGTTCTGTGCCGGGCTGGTGATCTCTTTATTCGCATCGCAAACGGGCACCCGCCTGGCGGCGGCAGGCCTGGCCGGTTTGGCCATCTGGCTGCTGCGGTATGATATTGCCCGCAAAACCATCCGCCAGACCGGGCTGCCGCGCTTTGCAGCTATCTGTCTGCTCTCCGGGTATGCCTGGCTGCTGGCAGGCAGCGTTATCGGACTGCGCTACGGGGCTGTGCCAGCTGGCTTCATTTATGACGCCTTCCTGCACTCGATCTTCCTGGGCTTTGTGTTCGCCATGATCTTCGCCCACGCGCCCATCATTTTCCCCGCCATTCTCAACATCCCGGTGCAGTATTCCCCCCTTTCTTACCTGCCCCTGATCCTGCTGCATCTCTCCCTGGCGCTGCGCATGTGGGGCGGGCTGTTAAACGGCATCACCATTCTGATCTTTCTGATACTCACAGCACGATCGATTTTCAGCGGGCTGCGCTCCGGAGCAAAGGACGTACCCGCTCATTCCACAGAGCGCGGCAGCACTGAACAGCCGCCGGAGAACCCCGCCTGGCCGCGGCGGAGGTGGATCTGGTCCCTGCTTGCCCTGCTGGCGGCAGGGGCGAGCGGCGCACTGCTGCGCCTGTGGATGGCGGGCGGTTTCCCATCCGGCATTCAGTATGTCAATGTTCGCCACGCCCACTCGCACCTGATGTTCTTCGCCTGGGTCACCCCCGCTTTAATGGCCCTGATCGCGACTCGCCTGCCGGCCCTGACAGGACGCTCACTGCCGGCGGGGATGCGCTGGTCGGTGGGGATCACCTTAGTGTTCGGTATGCTCTCTTTTCCGCCCTTCTTTCTGTGGGGATATGAGCTGGCTGTAATCGGCGGCCTGCGCCTGCCCTTCTCCATTGCAATCTCCACGCTCAACCTGCTGGCCTGGTATGCATTCGCCCTGTTCTACCGGCGGGCGGTAAAGGCAGCCCGCCCCAGCCGGCCGCTGAAACTGTGGAACGCAGCCCTGCTGTTTCTCATGGCGGCGTCGCTGGGGGCCTGGGCGCGCGCTGTGCTGTCTGCCTTCAAAATTAATGATCCTTTCCTGGCTGCGGCCGCCGTCCACATCTTTCTGGACCTGTTTTCCAACGGATGGGCGGTGCTCGGCCTGCTGGGGTTAGCCTATGCTGCAAAACCGGAACTGGTGCGCAGGCAGTCAGGCTGGGAAGACCCGCTTCTGCTCCTGGGGCTGCCGCTGAGCTTTTTACTGGCGGGCCCGGTCCATCTGGTGCCGGCAGATTTACGCACCCTGGCCAGCGCCGGCGGCCTGCTGGCCGCAGCCGGGCTTTTCCTGCACCTGCGGGTATTGTGGCCTGTTTATAAAGGTGAATTCTGGGCAGGCTGGGGGGCGCCGCTGGCCCTGCTGGCTGTAAAAGCCGGCCTGGATGCAGCAATCACCCTGCCGGCGCTGGCGAGCTGGGGAGAAGCCGCCGGGCTGCGCATCCTTTACCTGCACATCCTGCTCCTGGGATCGGTCACCCTGGCGCTGGTGACCGCCGGCCTGCAGCAGTGGTATGCGTCAATCCAGAGGCAGATGCGCTGGCTGGGCTGGAGCGCCTTTGTGCTGCTGGGCTCGCTGCTGCCGCTCACCGGCCTGTGGCCGGCTGCGTTAGGCGGATCCTGGCGTCTATGGGCGGCCGCACTGTTCGCCGGCGGACCTTCCCTGGCTTTGATTTATATACTTTTACGAATCTGGCGCGATAATGAACATAAGGAGGGACTATCCAACCGGGAGGGAAAAGTGGAGACACAGCCGCGATCATCTCAGCCGGTTGAGGCAGCATGAACAGCATTCGCACCCGCCTGGGACTCCTGTTTATTCTGTTCTTCCTGCTGATCACGATATCGGTGGGAGCGACGTTCTGGAGTCTGCAGGCACAGGCGGGTGATGCGCTGCTCATTAACCTGGCCGGGCGCCAGCGCATGCTGGTGCAGTTAATGACTCGTCTTGCCTCCGAAACCCCTTCAGATCCCAACGCCGCAGCAGCGCTGGCTGAAGCCGCTGCCGCTTTTGATGCCACCCTGCAGGCGCTGATCGGGGGAGGGCCGGTCCAATATCCCGGAGATACATATCTTAAGCTGCGGCCTGTTCCGCAGCCCGAGGTCCAGCAGCAGCTCCGGCAGGTCGAACGTCTCTGGAATGTTTACGCATCCGAACTGGAAGTGCTGCTTTCGGTGGACACAACAGCCGCCGAAGCCAGTGCATCCTTATCGGCCATCCGGCTGCGCGCTCCTGAACTGGTGAATGAAGCTGACCAGACAGTGCGGCTGCTTCAGGATGCCTCCAGGCTGCGCATCCAGCGCATCCGCCTCGTCCAGGTCAGCTTTTTCATTGCCGCCCTGGTTCTGCTCGGGGCCGGCAGCCTGCTGGTGCAGAAAGGCATCCTGATACCGCTGAAGCAGCTGGAGGCGTCGGCCGACCGCATCCGCCGCGGCAACCTGCAGACCCCCGTAGAGGACATCGGACCTGCTGAGATTTCCCAGCTCGCGCGCAGCTTTGAAAGCATGCGCTCCGAACTGGAAATCTCTCACCAGCAGCTTGCCCGCTGGGCGCAAACGCTGGAGGAAGAGGTCAAAAAGCGCACCCGGGAGCTGGATGCGCTGTACGGAGTCAGCCAGGAAATCCTGGCCCGGCTGGACCGCCGGGAAGTGCTTAACTCCGTTACCACCAGGGCCAGCGAGCTGCTCCAGGCGGAGGTCGCATTTATCTGCATGTTGAACGAGCAGGGGGATAAACTGAAGCTGCAGGCTGCCAGCGGGCCGGATGACACCGTGAAATGTCTCTCTTCACCGGTGAATAACCCGTTCGTCAAAATCGTCATACAGCAGCCGTCCGGTATATCCTGCAGCGCCAGCGGGTGCGCGGGTACCTGTGGGATCATGGATGAGCGCTACCGGGCCAGCCATCTGGCCTCGCCTCTCGTCGTGGGCGAGCGAGTGATCGGAGCCCTGTGTGTCGGCGACCGCCGGAAAGCTGCTTTTTCAGCCGACGCGCCTGCCCTGCTGGCCCGCCTGGCGAGCGCGGCAGCGGTTGCCATCGAGAACGCCCGCCTCTATGAACAGGCCGAACACCTGGCCGCCCTGGAAGAACGCCAGCGGATCGCCGCCAGCATGCACGATGGCCTGGCGCAGTCCTTGGATGCCCTGGGGCTGCTGCTGGAACAGGCCAGCGACCGGCTGGAGAACGGTGCCTGCGATCAGGCCGGCGAGATTTTGAACAGCGCACGCCGGGACCTCAGGCAGGCGTCCGGCGAGGTCCGGCGGACGATCGCCAGCCTGCAGGAAGAGCCGCTGCAGCCCCGCTCGCTGCAGGAACAGCTTCGTGAGCTGATCCAGCAGCAGGTCATGGAGGCCGGTCCGGCAATCGACTGGCAGGTCGAGATGGAGGGGGCCCTTTTCCTGCCATCTGAAGACGCCTGCCAGATCCTGGGGATTGTACAGGAAGCGCTGGTCAACACCCGCCGTCACGCGGGAGCCCGAAAAATTACGCTGGAGCTGGAGCAGCGGGAGGCGCAGGGCTGGCTGAACATCACGGACGATGGCTGTGGATTTGATCCGGCCGCATCCCCCGCAGACGGCCGCCCGCATTTCGGGCTGCAGATCCTGGCAGCCCGCGCCGCTCATCTGGGCGGCGAGCTGACGATCGACAGCGCGCCGGGGAAGGGAACCCGCATCAGCCTCACCTGGCCGCTGAGAAAACTCCCCGTCCCAGTGAGTGTCAAACAAAAGGAGCTTTTATGAGTCGTACGCGTATCCTGCTCTCCGACGATCACGCTCTCTTCCGGGAGGGTCTGGCCGGGATTATCGCTTCGCAGCCAGATTTCGAGGTGGTGGGACAGGCGGGAGATGGTCTGGAAGCGGTGGTCAAGGCTGCTGAACTGCTGCCAGATTTAATCCTGATGGATATCCAGATGCCCGGCATGGATGGCATTGAAGCGACCCGCCAGATCACCCAGCAGCAGCCCTCGATCGCCATCGTCATCCTCACGGTGCGTGAGGAGCCCGAGCGCCTGTTCCAGGCGATCAAAAGCGGCGCGCGCGGCTACCTGCTGAAAAGTATGAGTTCAAAAGAGATGATCACCCTGCTGCGCGGGGTGGCTCACGGTGAGGCTCCGCTGGCGCCATCCGTCGCAGTGCATATGCTGGAAGAATTCCGCCGGTTAAGCCGGCTGGTGCCGGAGAAGATGCAGACGGAAGAGATCACACTGACCAGTCGGGAGCAGAGTGTGCTGGGAATGGCGGCTGCGGGGTTAAGTGACAAGGAAATTGCCGCCGAGCTGTCCCTCAGCGTCCATACCGTTAAAACCCATATGCGCAACATTCTGACCAAGCTGCAGGTCAGCAACCGCCGTCAGGCAGCCCACGCTGCACGTTTCAAAGGGCTGCTGTAAGCTCCCCCGGTTAAAGAACTAATTCTTTTCTGCGAGAGCGATCACCAGATCGCTCTTTTTTCATTCCTGGATGACCGCAAGACGGATTCCCCGGGCAGGCACGTTTTGCTATCCTGTTCTCGAAGCCTGTGGCAGAGGTCTGCGGAAATGTACCAGGGAGGGATTGTGGAAGAGCAGAAATACAGAGTAACCGTTCCAGATGCCGGATATTATCGCGGGCTGGTCAAGTGCCAGGCCGCATGCCCGGTTTTAACCGATGCGCGCGGGTACATCCAGGCGCTTGCCAGGGGAGATTATGAGCTCGGTTATCAAATCGCCCACGACCCCAACCCCCTCTCCACCGCATGCGGGATGATCTGCGGCGCCCCCTGTGAAGCAGCCTGCCGGCGCGGCGATATCGGCCCGGAACGCAAACCGGTGGCGATCCGGCCGCTGAAGCGCGTCCTGACTGAGCGGTACGGGCCGGAGGCCGCTCGCAGACTCCCCGGCGGGAGGGTAACGTCCCGCTTTTTGCGTGCTGGCAGCCAGGTCGGACGTGGGCCGGGTCGGGCAGGGGTTGATTTCTCCCCGGCGCGCTGGTCGCGCGAGAACCTGGCCGCTCTGGCGAAGGCCCCGGGCCGGCGTAAAGGAAAAGTCGCTGTGGTGGGCGCCGGCCCCTCGGGTTTGACAGCCGCCCATGACCTGGCGCTGCTGGGGCATGCGGTCCCGATTTTTGAAGCCGGGCCGAAATCGGGCGGCATGATGCGCTATGGAGTGCCGGTCTACCGCGTGGATTGGGAAGCCCTTGACCTGGAGGTGGAGGCGATCGAGGCACTGGGGGTGAAATTTTGCTACAACACGCGCATCGGCGTGGATATCCCGCTCAGAAGGCTGCGGCAGGACTTCGACGCCGTTTACCTGGGTACCGGCCTGATGAGCGGCCGGCGGCTGTCCATTGAAGGGTCTGATCTGGACGGCGTAATCCCGGCGGTAGATCTGCTCTTGAACTACAACCTGGGATACCACGTGGAGCTGGGCCAGCGCGTGGTGGTGATCGGGGGCGGCGATGTGGCAATGGATGCCGCCCGCACCGCCTTACGGCTGGGTCTGGCGGGTGCGGCGAACCAGGGACAGGATTCCGCCTCGCCGCCAGATCCGGAAGCACAGGACGAAGCGGTGCAGACCGCGCTCGACGTGGCGCGCACGGCCCTGCGCCTTGGCGTTGCCGATGTGCGCATCATCGCCCTGGAATCGTGGGAGGAACTGCCCGCCTCACGAATGGAGCTGGAAGAAGCCCTGGAAGAGGGGATCCAGATTTCCCCCCGTCACGGGCCCACCCGCATCCTGGGACGCGACGGCCGGGTGTGCGGCCTGGAGGTCATCGACGTCGCCAGTGTCTTTGACGAGACAGGCCGCTTCAACCCCCGCTTCGTTCCCGGCACAGAGCGCATCTGGGAGTGCGACCAGGTCATCCTGGCGATCGGCCAGGCAGCCGACCTGGGGATGCTTGAAGGTGCTGAAGATATCCAGGTTACGCCGCGTGGACTGGTGGCCATCGACCCGGAAACCGGACAAACGTCAGTGGCTAACGTATTCGCCGGGGGCGACCTGGCCCACGGGCCGCGCCTGATCATCCATGCCGTCCGCGACGGACATCTCGCAGCCCTGGGAATCGAGGAGTTCATTCAGGGGCGCGCGCTGAAAACCTCGCTGACCACCACCTGGACGGAAATCCCCAACCACAAGATGCCCGAGAACTGGCTGAATTATGTTCGCACGCGTGTCCCGTCGCTGCCAGTCGACCGCCGCACCGGGATCTCGCAGGTAGAGCTGGGTTATGACGAAGAGTCCGCCCGCTACCAGGCGCTGCGCTGCCTGGAATGCGGGATCAACACCGTCTTCGATGGGACAAAATGCATTCTCTGCAACGGCTGTGTGGATGTCTGTCCGTGGGACTGCCTGAAAATTGTGCCGGCCGCCAGCCTGAGCGGTGATGAAGTGCTGGAGGGCGTTCTGGCCGCAGCCCTGGATGGAGACAACCCCGACACTGAGGAAATCCCCCTCGCCGCCATGATCAAAGACGATTCGATTTGCACGCGCTGCGGGCTCTGCGCGCAGCGCTGTCCAACAGGCGCAATTACGATGGAAGCCTTCCGCTTCCAGGAGAGGCTGGAATATGCAGATTGAAAACAAATGGAACCTGAGCTCGATGACCGCTTTCGTCACCCGCTCACGAGTCTGGCGCTCCATATTTCGCCACGGCTGGCCCGATAACCCTCTGGATCGATCACTCGTGATGACCAGCCACATCTTCTTCCACCTGCACCCGGTAAAAGTCAGCCGCAAAAGCCTGCGAGCAGGATATTCGCTGGGGCTGGGCGTGCTGTCTCTGCTGGCTTTTGTGTCGCTGACCATCACCGGCATGCTGCTGATGTTCTACTACACACCGGCCGTTGAGCACGCTTATGGCGACATCGTCCAGCTGCAGACGGAAACGCCCTTTGGCCAGCTTCTGCGCAACATGCACCGCTGGGGCGCGCACCTGATGGTCATCCTGGTCGTGCTGCACCTGGCGCGCGTTTTCTACACCGGGGCGTATAAGCCGCCGCGCCAGTTCAACTGGGTGATCGGCGTGTTCCTGCTCCTGCTCACCTTTGGCGCCAGCTTTACCGGGTACCTGCTTCCCTGGGACCAGCTCGCCTACTGGGCGATTACCGTCGGAACCAGCGTGGCAGGCTACGCACCCATCGGCGGCGATATCGCCCGGCAGTTCCTGCTCGGAGGCACCGAAATCGGGCAGCCGGCCCTGACGCGCTTTTATGCCCTGCACGTGTTTTTCATCCCGCTGGGGATTGCCCTGCTGACCAGCGTACACCTGTGGCGCGTGCGCAAAGACGGCGGCCTGGCTGTTCAGGATGCAGAACGCGAAAAAGAGCGAAAAGGATAAGCACCATGATGCGCATTCCAGAAAAAACTTCCTTTCCAAAAAGCAGTTCCAAGACCTACACACTGGTTGAACTGGTGCGGGGTGCACCCCAGACGATGGTGGAAAAAGGCCCCGACGATACCGTGTTTGCTTTTCCGGTGGTTGCCCTGCTGGAAATCGTGCTGGCGCTGGGGCTGGGAGCGGTGCTGCTCCTCATGTCGCTTGCGCGTAATGCCCCTCTGGAGGAGTTCGCCAACCCCAACGTCACCACCGATCCTGCCAAGGCCCCCTGGTACTTCATGGGCCTGCAGGAAATGCTCGAACACGGCCACCCGACTCTGATGGCCGTCATCCTGCCGACGATCATGGTTTTATTTGTGCTGGCCATCCCCTATCTGGACAACAGCAGCAAGGGCTCCGGACGCTGGTTCACTTCGGAACGCGGCAAAAAGATCACCCTGTACACCGCCGTATATGCACTGGTCGTCATGCCGGCTTATATCGTGCTGGATAATGCGTTCCCTGCCCGCGAGCTGCTGCGCGGCCTGGCGCCCGATTGGGTGCTTCAATTCCTGATCCCCGCTCTGTTAATGGCGGTGATCGTGATGATCCCCGTGGCCGTCCTTCGCCGCTTTCAACCCGACAGCCGCGAAGTGATGCTGGCTCTGTTCACCATGCTGTTTGTTTCAGCCGTGGTCTTTACCCTGGTTGGTTTCTTCTTCCGGGGACCCGGCTTCGAACTGTACTGGCCCTGGGATATGCCGGACGGTTACAGTCCGCTGGACAATCTATAGGAGGGAAGTGATGACAGCTCCTGCACGAACCAACCCGCCGCTGCTCCACCGCTCTCGTTCCCCTCTGGACCGGCGGAACTTCCTCAGCCTGGCCTTTGCCGGCAGCCTGGCTGCCCTGGCCGGCGGCTGGCTGGGCGCATTGTTCCGCTTTCTGCGCCCGCCCCAAAAACAGGGATTTGGGGGACGTGTGTACGCCGGTCGGGTGGAAGAGTTCCCCCCCGGCAGCGTCAACCGCATCCTGGCCGGCCGGTTTTACATCTCTCACACCCCGGATGGGCTGCTGGCCATCTATCAGAAGTGCACCCACCTGGGATGTTCGGTCCCCTGGTCGGAGGCGGAGGGACAGTTCCACTGCCCCTGCCACGGGTCCCTGTTCACCCCCAGCGGGGAGGTGACCGGCGGCCCGGCGCCCCGGCCGCTGGATATCTTTCCGGTTGAAATCACCAACGGCGAAGTGTGGGTCGACACCGGCCGGCCGCTGACACGCAGCCGCTATGAGCCCGATCAGGCGGTGAAGGTATGAGCACGAACGGCTTTAAACTCGACTCCGGGGAAAAGCGAGAAGATTATTCGTCCCTGCTTGCCGTAGGGCTGGGGCTGGCCTTGCTCATGCTGATCGCGCTGGCAGTTTACTGGATCGGTGACCCGCCTCGCCTGCAGGCGGCCGCGGCGTCGTTAAGCCAGGAGCGCATCGAGCGCGGTGATGCGCTGTACGCCAGCCAGTGCGCTTCCTGTCACGGCCTGGAGGGCGAAGGCGGATTGGGACCTGCCTTGAAGAACCGCACCGTGTTGAAAAACACGCCTGACGAGATCTTCTTCTCTGTGATCCGCTCCGGCGTGCCCAACACACAGATGCCTTCCTGGAGTGTGGATTTCGGCGGCCCGCTGACCGATGAAGACATTCAAGACCTGGTCGCACTGCTGCGGTCCTGGGAAGCGACGGCGCCAGAAATCCTGCCTCAGCAGCGCCAGCCCGACCCGGCCCAGGGCACCCTGCTCTTCGCAAGCACCTGTGCGCTCTGTCACGGCGAAAATGGTTCCGGAGGCAGCCCCGGTGTGCCCGCGCTGAATGCCCCTGAGCGGCTGGAAAAATTCGATGACGACTGGTACCGCAGCGTGATCGCCAATGGGCGGCCGGCGCGCGGCATGCCAACCTGGGGAACCGTACTGTCACCGGCCCAGATCGACGATCTGGTGGCCCTGCTGTCCGCCTGGAGAGACGGACGGGAGATCCAACCGGCCTATTCCATGGCTGATCTGCTGGACCAGGCCCTGTTTGCATTATCGGAGAACGACAACGAAAGCGCTCTGCTGCGCCTTTCAAGAGCGCTGGAAGCCAGCACCGGCCGCCAGGCCGAACTGCTGCGCGAGATCCAGGCTCAGATCACATCGGGCGATGCGCCTGGCGCAGTGCAGTCTCTGGCAGCGCTGAAAGAGAACTGGCCCCCGGGCGACCCTCAGGCCGGCGCACAGATTTATGCCGTTCAATGTGCGTCCTGCCATGGACCGCAGGGAGAAGGAGGCATCGGTAAAGCGCTGCAGGCAAGTAACTTTATCCAGAGTCAGTCCACGGCAGAACTGGTGACTCTGATCCAGGAAGGCCGCCCGGGCACCCTGATGGCCGGATTCGCGGACCGGCTGAGCGAGCAGGAAATCGCCGATATCGTCGCCTGGGTCCGCGAGCTGCAGAAATAGCGCACAGCCGCCGGGTGGAAGCAGCCGTGCTAAGAGTATTAGACCGGTTGATGGAGGAAGTGAATTGGGCGGAGGCCAGGAATGATCACAAGGCGTGTTCTTCTTTTCAGCACCCAGAGACTGTTTGGGGAAAGCGTTGAGCAGACCCTCAGCCAGGTGGAGGGTTTGGAAATTTCCGGACACTGGCCGCTGGATGATCTGGTGATGGAACGCCTTGCCGCCGGCCTGCCCGACTGCGTCATCTTCATCGATGACTCCTCCGTTGAGGATCTGCTCTTCAACCTGACGGCTCAAATCCTGGACCACTACCCGGATCTGCCAGTTTTTCGAGTTACCCTGGAGCGCTCGCATATGCAGATTTTCAACTCCCAGCTTGTGCCGGCGCGCAGCGCAGAATTGATCGACCTGATTCAACACCTGCCGCTCAAGCGGGCAGGCGCTGAATAGAGCGAGGGATTAAGGGATGAAACATTTCATTTCAATCGTCTGTTTGCTCGGTGGAGCGCTGCTCTTCTGGAGCCTGCTCGCTGCCCCAGCGCTCACCACTGTACAAGCCACTTCGCTGGCGCAGAGCGCCGGGGAGGGCGAGATCATCTTCCGCCAGAAGTGCGCCTCCTGCCACACCATCGGCGGCGGGAAGCTTGTAGGCCCCGACCTGCAGGGCGTGACGGAGCGGCGCGACTACTCCTGGCTGCAGAGGCTGATCAGCGATCCAGGCGCATTATTTGCCTCCGGTGACCCCGAAGCCCAGCAGCTTCTGGAGGAATACAACAACATCGTCATGCCCAACCTGGGGCTGACAGAGCAGCAGGTAAACGCCGTGCTGGCCTTCCTGGAGGCCCAGAGCAGCACAGGCCAGGTCACAGCCCCGGTGGAGGTAAACCTGCCGCAGGGGAGTGCCCTGGCCGGCCAGAAGCTGTTTACTGGAGAAACCCGCCTGATGAACGGTGGGCCGGCCTGCATCGCCTGCCATACCGCACCCGGGGCCGGGTTCCTGCAGGGTGGGAGCCTGGGTCCGGATTTAACGCATGTAATCCAGCGCTACGGAGAGGCCGGCCTGGCGAGCAATCTCGATCAAATCAACTTCCCGCCCATGGTGGGCTCGTTCCAGAACCGTCCGCTGACCGCTCAGGAGCAGGCCGACCTGATCGCATACTTCCAGTGGAGCGATACGCAGGCCTCCACGCCCGCATCCAGCCGCACAAGCCTGATGTTCGGATTGGGTGCCGGCGGCGCCCTGATCCTGTTCGGAATGATGGCCATTTTCTGGCCTCTGCAGCGAGAAAGCCTGTCATCTCGTCTGCGGAAAAGCTCGAACCAGGATAAGACAAAGACTGATGCTCACCTGGGCAGCCCTGCCCATTAGGAGGACAAGACGATGGGAGACTGGATTCTGGATGAAGATGCGCCCGCAGAGCGCAAGTGGGAAGAGTTCTACCGCAACCGCTTTCAACACGACCGCCGTGTGCGCACCACCCACGGTGTGAACTGCACCGGGAGCTGCTCCTGGGAGGTGTTCGTCAAAGACGGCATCGTGACCTGGGAGCTGCAGGCCACCGATTACCCCCAGCTCGAGGAAGGGCTGCCGCCTTATGAGCCGCGCGGCTGCCAGCGCGGCATCAGCTTTTCCTGGTATCTGTACAGCCCGATCCGGGTGAAATACCCATACGCCCGCGGCGTGCTGCTGGACCACTGGCGCGAGCTGCGCAAAAAGTACAGCGACCCGGTGGCCGCCTGGGCGGTGCTGGTCTCCGATGCTGAACGGCGGCGCGCCTACCAGACGGCGCGCGGCAAGGGCGGTTTCCGGCGCATCACATGGGATGAAGCACTGGAGATCATCGCTGCCTCCGTGGTCTATACCGTCAAGCTGCACGGACCCGACCGGGTGATCGGCTTTTCCCCGATTCCGGCCATGTCGCAGATCAGCTACGCCGCAGGCAGCCGCTTCCTCTCTCTGCTGGGCGGCGTCCCGATGAGCTTCTACGACTGGTACTGCGACCTGCCCCCTGCCAGCCCGGAGATCTGGGGCGAGCAGACCGATGTGCACGAGTCGGCCGACTGGTTCAACGCCCGCTTTATCGCCGTGATGGGCTCGAACCTGAACATGACCCGCACACCCGACACGCACTTTATTTCTGAGGTGCGCCATGCGGGGGCCAAGCTGACCGTTTTTTCACCCGATTTTTCGCAGGTCGCCAAGTATGCCGATTACTGGATCCCGGTGCATGCCGGCCAGGACGCGGCCTTCTGGATGGCCGTCAACCATGTGCTGTTGAAGGAGTTTTACGTCGAGCGCCGGGTGCCTTACTTCAGCGAGTATCTGCAGCGCTACACCGATATGCCTTTCCTGGTGCAGATCGACGGCAGCCGTCCGGGGAAATACCTGCGCGCGAACCGGCTGCAGAGCTACCAGGACCAGGAGCACGGCGACTGGAAGCTGCTGGTCTGGGACCGAAACAGCGATGGTCCGCGGATGCCCAAAGGGACCATCGGGTTCCGCTGGGCGAAGAAAGATCCCGGAAAATGGAACCTGCAGCTCGAAGATGCCCTTACGAACGAACCCCTGGACCCCGAGCTGAGCTTCCTGGAATCCCACCAGGAGGTCATCGAGCTGGAGTTCAATGATTTCGAAAGTGGACAGGTGCTGCGGCGCGGGGTTCCGGTTCGCTATGTACAGACGACGGAAGGGCCGGCAGCCGTGACCACCGTTTTCGACCTGGTGGTGGCCCGTTTCGGCGTCTCGCGCGGCCTGCCGGGCGAATACCCGCAGAGCTATGACGAGGTGGGCGCGTACACACCGGCCTGGCAGGAGAGACTGACCGGCATCCATCGCGAGACTGTACTGCGCTTTGCTCGCGAATGGGGGCACAACGCCGAAAAAACCCGGGGGAAGAACCTGGTGATTATCGGTGCCGGCGCCAACCACTGGTACCACAACAACCTGATTTACCGCTCTGCAATAGTAGCCCTGATGCTGACCGGCAGCGTTGGCGTGAACGGCGGCGGCCTTGCCCACTATGTCGGCCAGGAAAAACTGGTCAACCAGGCATCCTGGGGCGCCATCGCCTTTGCGAGCGACTGGGGAATGGCTCCCCGCCAGCAGAACACGCCTTCCTTCCATTATGTGCACTCCGATCAATGGCGCTACGAACGCGGGTTTGCGGTCTACGACCGGCTGCCCGGTGGAGCGAACCCGGCAGAAGGCCATACCATCGATCACCAGATACGGGCGGTGCGGCGCGGCTGGCTGCCTTTCTTCCCTCAGTTCAACCGCAATCCGCTGGACGTGGTGCGCGAGGCACAGCAGCACGGCGCAGCTACCGACCAGGAAATCATCGATTACACCGTCGCGCAGCTGCGGCAGGGACGGCTGAAATTTGCGGTTGAGGATCCCGACGCACCGGAGAACTGGCCGCGGGTGTGGTTCATCTGGTGCGGCAACGCCATTGGCACCAGCGCCAAAGGACACGAATATTTCATGAAGCACTATCTGGGCACGCACAGCAACGCCATTGCCCGTGAGCTGGCCCAGGGATGCACATCGGAAGTCACCTACCGGCCAGAGGCGCCGGTCGGCAAGATGGATCTGGTGGTGGATCTGAATTTCCGCATGGACACCTCCGCCCTGTACTCCGACCTGGTGCTGCCGGCCGCCACCTGGTACGAAAAGGATGACCTCAACACCACCGACCTGCATTCCTTTATCAACCCCATGCAGGCAGTGGTCCCGCCGGCCTGGGAATCCAGGAGTGACTGGGACATCTACAAGGCGCTGGCGAAAAAGGTCAGCGAGCTGGCCCAGGTGCACCTGCCCGAGCCAGTGAAGGACATTGTGATGCTGCCGCTGCAGCACGACACCCCCGACGAGCTGTCCCAGCCCGAGGTGAAGGACTGGGTAACCGGAGAAGTCGAACCGGCCCCTGGGGTAAACATGCCGAAGTTCAGGGTCGTCGAGCGCGATTATGCCGGCCTGTACGAGCGCATGGTCAGTCTGGGCCGGGGCGTTGAGCGGAACGGCGTCGCTGCGCACGGCCTCAGCATCCCGGTGGCAGATGAATACCAGCGGCTGCTCCAGCAGCAGAAGCGCCGCTTCGGAGCATCGTTTCAGGCGAGCAGCGGCGCTGTATCAGGAAACGGCAGCGCCAGCAGCGGACCTGCCGCCCGGAACGGCAGCGAGCATGATGTCTACCCTTCGCTGGAGGAGGCGCGCCAGGTGGCGGAAGCCATCCTGCGGCTGGACCCGGCTTCCAACGGCGAGCTGGCCTACCGCGCATTTCAGGCCGAAGAACACAAGACGGGTCTGGAGCTAACCGACCTGGCCAACGGCCTGAGAGATATCCGCTACACCTTTTCCGA
The DNA here is from genome assembly GCA_012516075.1 of Chloroflexota bacterium. Classification (GTDB taxonomy): domain Bacteria; phylum Chloroflexota; class Anaerolineae; order Anaerolineales; family UBA4823; genus JAAYXE01. The sequence goes on from JAAYXE010000118.1 coordinate 104,944, forward strand.
TCTGGTCTCCCAGCCGCGGCGCATCCTCACCACACCCACCTGGTCGGGCCTGGTGACGAAGGGCCGGCCGTATTCTCCCTTTACCCTGAATGTGGAACGCCTGGTCCCCTGGCGCACTCTAACCGGCCGGCAGCATTTCTACCTGGACCATGAAATCTATCTGGATTGGGGTGAGAACCTGCCCGTTTTCAAACCCAAGCCGGACCACACCATGCTCAACGACACGGACCAGACCCAGCTCGATGAAAAAGGCCGGCCGTTCAACTACATCACCCCACATGGAAAGTGGAGCATCCACTCCACATACTCGGAGAACCACCGCATGATGACCCTCTCGCGAGGGGCCTACCCGGTGTGGCTCAACGACAAAGATGCGGCCGAACTGGGCATCGCCGATAATGACTGGGTCGAGCTGTACAACGACAACGGCGTCTTCGTCCAGCGCGCCAACGTCTCTGCCCGCATCCCCAGAGGGAATGTCTTTGTCTACCACGCAACCGAACGCACGGTAGGCATCCCCAAATCACCGTCGCGCGGCAGGCGGGCAGGGATGAACAACTCACTGACCCGCGCCCGGCTCAAGCCGGTGCTGATGGCCGGCGGCTACGCCCAGTTCAGCTATGCCTTCAACTACTGGGGGCCGACCGGGGTGAACCGCGACACTTTTGTCTTTGTCCGCAAAGTGGAGAACCCTGAATTTTGACCTTCACCGGCGCACAAAACTACCTGTTTTCGCCTGCACCTATTGATTAAGGAGCCAGTAATGAACGTACGTGCGCACATGAGTATGCTCTTCCACCTCGACAAGTGCATCGGCTGCCATACCTGTTCGGTGGCCTGTAAGAACCTGTGGACCGACCGCAAAGGGGCAGAGTACATGTGGTGGAACAACGTCGAGACCCGCCCGGGGACCGGATACCCCACGCAGTGGGAAAACCAGGAGCACTTCCAGGGCGGCTGGGTGCTCAAGGATGGGCAGCTCAAGCTGCGGCTGCACTCTAAAGCCGGCGGGTTGATGAAGCTGTTCTTCAATCCGCGCCTGCCCAGCCTGGAGGACTACTACGAGCCTTTCACTTTCAAATACAGCGACCTGTTCGACGCCCCCGCCGGCGACGACCAGCCCACTGCCATCCCGATCTCGATGATCACCGGCGAGCCTATGGAGATCAAGTCCGGCCCGAACTGGGACGACGACCTGGGCGGATCGGATATTTATGCCCGCAACGACCTCAGCCTGGAAGGTCTGCCGGCCGGGGTACGCGAACAGCTCAACGAGCTGGAGCGGGTGGTGTTCAACTACCTGCCGCGCATTTGCAACCACTGTCTGAACCCATCCTGTGTGGCCGCCTGTCCTTCGGGAGCCATTTACAAGCGCGAGGAGGATGGAGTTGTGCTGGTCAACGAAAACAAATGCCGCGCCTGGCGGATGTGCGTGGCGGCCTGTCCGTATAAGAAGGTGTATTACAACTGGTCGACCGGCAAGTCAGAGAAATGCATTTTGTGTTTTCCCCGCCTGGAGACAGGCCAGGCTCCGGCCTGCGCCCACTCATGTGTCGGGCGCATCCGCTATATGGGCGTGCTGCTTTATGATGCCGACATGATCCCCTCCGCAGCGATGGTCTCTGACCATGATCTCGTGGCTGCGCAGCGCGCGGCCATCCTGGACCCATTCGATCCCCAGGTCATCGCCGCGGCACAGGAAAACGGTATCGACACCGGCTGGATCGAGGCCGCCCAGAAATCGCCGGTGTACCGCTTTGTCAAAGAGTGGGAGCTGGCCCTGCCGCTGCACCCCGAGTACCGCACCATGGCAATGATGTTTTACATCCCGCCCCTTTCGCCCGTGGTCAGCGTGGTGGAGGAGGACCTCTACCGCCTGGACCTCCCCGCAGAAGCCCACGATTTCGAACTGTTTCACCGCCTGGACACGGCCCGCCTGCCGGTGCAGTACCTGGCCAACCTGTTCAGCGCTGGCGACGAAGCCCCGATCCGCACAGTGCTGCGCAAGCTGCTGGCGGTGCGCGCTTATATGCGCCGCAAGAGTGTGGAGGGCGAGATCGATGCCGCCGCCCTGCAGATGGTCGCCGAAGCCGGATTAGATGAGGAGCAGGTTGAAGCCATCTACCACCTGACAACCCAGCCCACCCTGGACGAGCGTTTTGTGCTGCCGCCCTATCACCGGGAGGTGTCCATCGAGGCGCTGCGCGACCCGCTGGCCCATAAGGGAGAGACAGGGTTAGGTTACCTGCAGGCACCGCTGCGAGGAGAGTGAGGTAAACATGACAGCCCTTGCAGTTCTGGCAGAAGCTTTTCGTTATCCGGCGCCTGGAAAGCTGGAGCGGCTGGAACAGATGCTCCTGGCTGTGCCTGACGGAAAGGAAAAACGCGCCCTGCAGCGCTTCCTGGAAGGGATTCGGGATCTCGGGCTGGGTGAATGGGAGGAACTGTACACCCGCACCTGGGACCTCAACCCCCTGACCCCGCCCTACATCGGTTTTCAGATCTGGGGAGAAGACTACCGGCGAGGCAGTTTCATGGCCCGCCTGCAGGCGGAATACCGCCGGACCGGGATCGACCCCGCCGGTGAACTGCCCGATCACCTGGCCCCTGTGCTCGCTTACCTGGATGCCGCCGCCCAACCGCTGCCCGATCTGGTAGAAGTGTTCGGTCAGGCAGTGGAGAAGATGGCCGCAGCTTTACGCAAGCGCGATGCAGGGAATCCATACCTGCACCTGCTGAACGGAATGGCCGGCCTCGAACAGCATCTGGCAGGGCCTGCGAGCAGGTAGCGGACCGCGCGATCCAATGGAGACAGAAAGATGGACTGGAACAATCTGCTTTTCCTGATATTCCCTTACATCGCCCTGATCACCGCCGTGGTGGTGACGATTTACCGGGCGATCTACCGGCCGTTCACGTTTTCGAGCCTGTCATCCCAGCTTCTGGAGCGCAAGAAGCTGTACTGGGGGTCGATCTCCTTCCACTGGGGGATCATCATCATACTGCTCGGGCACCTGGCAGCGTTGTTGTTTCCCAGTACACTGGTCGCCTGGAACTCCGTTCCTGTGCGGCTGTACCTGCTCGAGCTGAGCGGTCTGGCACTTGCCATCTGGACGCTGGGCGGGCTGCTGATCCTGATCTGGCGGCGGCTGAGCGACCGGCGCGTGCAGGTGGTCACCACGCCTATGGACGGGGTTGTCCTCGCGCTGCTGCTCGTATCCGTCATCACCGGGATCTGGACGGCAGCCGGTTACCGCTTTGGCTCTTACTGGTTCACCGGCATTTTTACGCCGTATCTGAGATCGCTGTTGATCCTGCAGCCTCAGGTCTCTCTGATTGCGCCGCTGCCCTTTGTGATCAAGCTGCACGTGTTCAACTTCTTCCTGCTGTTGATCATTTTCCCATTCAGCCGGCTGGTGCACATCATTACCTACCCGCTGGGCTATCTCTTCCGGCCCTGGCAGATTGTGCTGCGCGCCCGGAAGGGACGGCGAGAGCCGGCCGGTGTACTGTATACAGGGGGATCCCGTGAATAGCATTCAAGGAAATCCAAAACAGGGCCTGACCGGCGCGACGATCGGCTTTTTCATCGGATTCGCCGCGGTGGCATTATTCGGCCCGACCGCCCAGCGGATCAAGGACAGCCTGGAACTCACTCCGCTGATGGTCGCCTTTCTGGTTGCAGTGCCTTCCCTATCCGGCTCGCTGCTGCGCATCCCTTTTTCGGCCTGGGTTGACATCACCGGAGGGCGGAAACCCTTTCTGGTGCTGCTGGGTCTTTCGATCGCCGGCATGGGCGGCCTGACAGGGCTGATTCTGTGGAGCTACCCCGACCGCCTGAGCAGCAGCCTGTACCCCTGGATGCTTGTTCTGGGCGCGTTGAGCGGCTGCGGGATCGCCACCTTCTCGGTAGGCGCCAGCCAGGTTTCCTACTGGCACCCGCAGCGCCGCCAGGGCAGCGCACTGGGTATCTATGCCGGCCTGGGCAACCTGGCCCCGGGCATTTTCACGCTGCTGCTGCCCCTCGCCCTGAGCACACTGGGGCTGGAGGGGTCGTACATGGCCTGGTTCCTGCTGCTCGTTACCGGCACCTTCCTTTATTACAGGTTGGGCCGCAATTCCTGGTATTTCCAGTATCGCGAGCAGGGCCATCCGCCTGCACAGGCTTATGAGCTGGCACGCCGGGCAGGGCAGGAGATCTTCCCGGCCAGCAGCCTGAAAGACAGCCTGTTCTTCTCCGCCCGGGGGTGGAGAACGTGGGCGCTGGTTGGGATTTACTTCACCACCTTCGGAGGCTTTGTGGCCCTGACTGCCTGGCTGCCCACCTACTATTCGGCCTACTTGAACACCAGCGTGCTCGCGGCCGGCGCGTTTACCGGGCTGTATTCCATCGCCACCTCCGTTTTCCGGGTTATGGGAGGCGGGCTGGCGGACCGGCTGGGAGGCGAAACGACAACCGCAGCAGCCCTGCTGGTGATCATCGCCGGGGCCGCCCTGATGAGCTTTTCGCAGACCCTGGGGATGTCCCTGAGCGCCGAACTTCTGCTGGCGCTGGGGATGGGCGTCGGCAACGCAGCCGTCTTCAAGCTGGTGCCGCAGGCTGTCCCCCGGGCCGTGGGGGGCGTTTCGGGCTGGGTGGGCGGCCTGGGCGCCTTCGGTGGTTTCC
>JAAYXE010000119.1 GCA_012516075.1 Chloroflexota bacterium
CTGCACGGCACCTGGCTGGGGCATCCCCTGCACCCGGTGCTGACGGATGTGACCATTGGGGCATTATCTTTTGGCACCCTGCTGGACCTGCTGAGCCTGAACGGGGGCGGGCGGCGCATGGAAAAGGCCGCCGACACGCTGATCGAAATCGGCACCGCCAGCGCCATCCCCACCGCCCTGGCCGGCATCGCCGATTACACCACCATCCCCCGCCGGGTGGTCAGCACCGGCGCGACGCACGGGCTGGCCAACACCCTGGCGCTGGTGCTCTACCTGCTCTCCGTGCGCAGCCGGCGCAGCGGCAACCGGCCGGGGGGCGTGCTGTTCGCTGCCCTGGGCCTGTTCATCATGCTGATCTCAGCCTGGCTGGGCGGCGAGATGTCCTTCCGCTACGGCGTGGGCGTCAATAAGACCGTGTGGCCCAAAGGGCCGAAGAACTGGACCACCGTGCTGGGTGAAGATAAGCTCATGGCCCAGCAGCCGGTGCGCGTGGAGGTGGAAGGCAACCCGGTGCTGCTCTACCGCCAGGGGGACCGCATTTACGCCATCGGGGCGGTCTGCCCGCACGAGGGCGGTCCGCTGGACGAAGGGGAGTTCGACGGGCACTGCGTGGTGTGCCCCTGGCACCATTCGGTGTTCAACCTGGAGGACGGCACCGTGGTGCACGGGCCGAGCACGTACGCCGTACCGTCTTACGACGTGCGCGTGCTGAACGGGCAGATCGAGCTGCGTCTGCGCGAGGAGAAGGCCCTGGTACCGTGAATGATGGAGGGACGTAGGGGCAGGTCAAAGGGGCAGGTCTGAGACCTGCCCTCTGTATTCTCCTTCTCACGCTCTGCGGCCGCGCGTGAATGTCCCTGGCGCCTGAATCCATCCGGAGGCGGTGCAGAGCAGGGCCGGGTGGGTGCCCGCAGAGGACCGGCACGGGAACCATACCCGGAGACCAGATTGCCTCGCCCGCACAGTCCCGCCCTGGTGATTCTTAGCTTCTCCGCCCTCTCCCCGTTTACCGTGTCCGGGATGTGAAGCACCACCCGCATCTCCATTTTTCCTTGACCACTGCGGGCGAATCGAATATGATACATATCTGCACGCCGGCGCCCGGGTACTCCTGCCCGGTCTGGTAAAGCAGATCCTATGAATTTATCCCAAACAAACCCTCTGGAAAACACACGGGCACAGCGCATTCCCTGGGACCTGCTGATTTCGCTGGTCCCGCCGCTGCTCTTCGTCACTGTGATGGCGCTGTACTTCCCCTTCCGCGCCGCGTTCGAACTGGACCCGGATGAGGGGGTCAACGCCATGAAGAGCCTGCTGCTGTTGAAGGGCTACCCGCTGTACGACTCGGTATGGAGCGACCAGCCCCCGCTGTTCACCTACCTGCTGGCCACCGCCTACCGGATCCTGGATCCGGGCGCGAACGTCGGCCGCTTTCTGGTGCTGCTCTTCTCCGGCGCGCTGGTCTGGGCGGTGTTCCGCTTCCTGCACAAAACCTGGGGGCTGCCGCATGCGGCCGCCGGGGTGATTCTGCTCGTGCTGGTGCCCGATTACCTCAACCTGAGCGTCTCGACCATGATCGGCCTGCCGGCCATCGCGCTGGCAGCACTGGCCATGTCTGCCCTGGGCGCCTGGCACCGCACGCAGCATCCCGGGTTCCTGGCCCTGTCGGCCCTGCTGCTGGCGCTCTCCCTGATGACCAAGCTCTTCACGGCCTTCCTGACGCCGGTCTTTCTCGTGGGGATTCTGACCGGCGAGGCCATGCGCCTGCGCGGGAGAGACCACCCGCTGCAGGCCCTGCGCTCGACGTGGAAAGCAGGCCTGCGTCCTGCGCTGCTGTGGAGCCTGGTGCTGGGGGTTGTGCTGCTGACAGCCCTGCTGATCATGATCGGGCCGGCCAACCTGTACCAGCTTATCGCCCCGCATCTGGAGGCCGACCTGCCCGCCTTTCTGGGCGACCAGCCCGTCGAAGAGATCATTACCTATTCGATCAACGATTATCTGAAGCCGGCGCTGCTCGTGCTGCTGCTGGCCGTTCTGGGCCTGATCGCCACGCTGCGCACCCGGCGCTGGGCCGGGCTGTACCCCGCGGCGTGGATGGCAGGGGCGTACCTGCTGCTGACCTTCCATGATCCGGTCTGGTACCACCACAGCCTGCTGGTGACCGTGCCCGCCGCCGTGCTGGCCGGCGCAGCCGTGGGGGAAGCGCTGGGCGCTGTGCCGGCGCTGTTGAGCGCGCTGCGCCGCCGCTGGGCCGGGGCGCTCTTCGTCGCTGCCGCGCTGGGGCTGGCTGCCCTCACGCTCGCCGTGCGCCTGCCCCTGGTTTCAGAGCAGTTTGAACGCGTGGACAGAGATTTACGCACTTTCCAGCCCGTCCAGGGGATTATGACCACCATGCAGCGCTATGCCGACGTGACGAAATGGGTGGTGACGGATCTGCCCTCCTATGCTTTCTTCACCGGCAAGGCCTCACCTCCCGAACTGGCCGTGATCACCTCCAAACGCTATAAGACCGGCGAACTGAGCGAGGACGAAATCATCGCCGTGATCGAGAAATACAGGCCGGAACAGGTGCTGGTGGGGCGTTTTAAATACAATGGCCCTCTAATCCCCTACCTGCAGGAACACTACAAGCTGGTCTTCCAGCAGGGCCGCAAGCAGCTCTACCTGCGTGAGGATGTCGAGCTGCGCGAAGACGACGTCGATCTGCGCTATGTCGGGCCGAAAGACCGGCGCTGAGGCTGATTAGCCTGCCACCGGTCGTCGAGACACAAACGCTTCGTGAAGGGTTCAGGGGGCTAACACCGCCCATTCAGAGGGCGAACAGAACGACTCGTGCCGCCATATTCATCGCACCCGGAAAGGCCCGGGGCGTGATCCCAACAGCCATGCAATCTTATAGCTTTATAACAGACTTCCTATATAATTAAAGTATGGAAACCCTGCAAACCCGCCGTGTCGTCATCTACCTCGCCTTTGCCTTCGGTATCGCCTGGCTCTTCGGCCTGATCGTGTACCTGACGGGAGGCATGGTGGACAGCCCGGTGATCGTCCCCGGGCTGAACATTACCCTGGCCACAGTGCTGATCGCTCTGGGCTACATGTGGTCGCCAGCGCTGGCGCACATCCTCACGCGCGTGATCACTCGCGAGGGCTGGCGAGACACGCTGCTGCGCCCCAACTTCCGCCGCGGCTGGCCCTACTGGTTCGCCGCCTGGCTGCTTCCGGCCGTGCTCACCCTGGTGGGCGCGGCGGTATTTTTCCTGCTGCAGCCGCAGTACTTCGACCCCGAGCTGACCCTGCTGCGCAGCATGCTGCCCCCCGGACTGGAGATCAATCTGTGGCTGCTCGTGGCCGTGCAGATCGTGCAGGCCATGCTGATCGCCGCCGTCATCAACAGCCTGTTCACGTTCGGTGAGGAGTTCGGCTGGCGGGCCTACCTGCTGCCCAAACTGCTGCCGCTGGGCGCCCGAAACGCCGTGCTGGTTTCGGGGGTCATCTGGGGGCTGTGGCACGCGCCGGTGATTGCCATGGGCCACAACTACGGCCTGGAGTACCCGGGCTTTCCCTGGAGCGGCATCCTGATGATGTGCGTGTTCACCACTGCAGGAGGCGCGCTCATCTCCTGGGTGACGCTGCGGGGCGGGAGCGTCTGGCCGGCGGTGATCGCCCATGCGGTGCTCAACGGCATCGCCGGGACTGCCGTGCTCTTTACGCAGGGCGAGCCCAACCCCCTGGTCGGCCCGCTGCCGGTCGGCATCGTGGGGATGGCAGGTTTTATCCTCTTCGCCCTGTGGCTGCTGCTGCGGCCGGACGCGCTGGAGCCGGTCGAACCGGTGCGCAGGGCCGCGGCCGGTGAACCTTCTGAAGTGGTGGGGGGGCCGCTTTCTGCAAACTGAAAGGAGAGATGAATGAAAGACGTTATGCTGTCCCTGATCAGCCTGCTGGCACTGCTGGTGCTGGCCGCCTGGCTGCTGGGACGCCGGGACGACACCTGGAAAACTCAGGTGGAGTCCAGCACCTGGGTACAGCTGCCTGAACGATCTTACCCGCACCAGCGCCTGGAGCCCAGGGAGGCGCTGTTATTCGGTGAAGATGCCATTCCAGGCCTGAACCACACCATCGATAATATTAAAGTTGCCAGCCGGCTGCTCTGAAATCAGAGGGCCGGTTTTTTGATCAACTGGCAAATGTAGAAGGATGTTTTCCGGCCGCTACCCGGTATCCGCCTGCGGCGGGCCGGAGATGACCTCTGCGCGCGCAACCTGGTCCATCAGCGAGAAAAACCCTTCGCTCAATGTCGGGTGGATGAACACCGCCCCGTGATAAAGGGTCCACGGTGCGCGCGCCATCATTAACGTCATCAGGGAGTGCACCAGTTCCCCGCCGTTCTCACTCAGCACGGCGGCTCCCAGCAGGCACTCGCTGTCGGCGTCGACCACGACCTTCATGAGACCCTGCGTGCGGTTGTTTTCAATCGCCCTGGCCACATGGCTCATGGGGATCTTGCCCACGCGGATGCGGTATCCCTGCTGCAGGGCCTGTTTCTCGGTCAGCCCCACTCGCCCCAGCTCGGGGTCGGTGTACAGCGCGTAGGGGATAATGCGCTCGCGGGTGCTCTTTTTCTCGTCGTGGAACAGGTTGTGATAAACGATCTGGAAATCGTTATACGAGATGTGGGTGAAGGCTGGGCCGCCCTTCACGTCGCCCAGGGCATAGATGCCGGGTGTGCTGGTCTCCAGGTATTCGTTAACGGTGATCCAGCCGCCTTTCCCCGTGTGCACCCCGGCGGCTTCCAGGTTGAGGGAATGGGTGTTGGGCTGCCGGCCGGCAGCGACGAGCAGGTGTGAACCTTCCAGTTCCTGGCGCTGAGAGCCGTCCGTCTGCTTCGAGTGATGCGAACGAATGGCTATGCGCACTGCGCCGTCATCTGACCTGACCGACTCCACGCCCGTGTCCAGCAGCACCCGGATCCCCTCTGCTTCCAGCACCTGACGAAGGGCTTCGCTGACGTCCGGGTCCTCTTTACGCATCAACTGCCTGTGCTTCTCGATGATGGTCACCTGGCTGCCGAAGCGGCGGAACATCTGCCCGAACTCCAGGCCGATGTAGCTGCCGCCGAGGATCAGCAGGTGACGGGGCAGCTCGGTCAGGTCCAGAATGGTGTGGTTGGTCAGGTAAGGGACGCTCTGCAGGCCGGGGATATCCGGGACCTTCGGACCGGATCCGGTGTTGATAAAGATATGCCCGGCCGTCAGGTCTTCCTCAAAATCACGGCCGTGCACACGCACCTGATGGGGGCCTACGAAGCTGCCCTCGCCGCGGTACAGGGTGATGTTGGGCCGGCTGCGCACGCGCTCTTCCTGCCCGGCGCGAAAACTGGCGACCAGCTCATCCTTCATGGCCACAACGGCCGCCAGGTCGACCTGCACCGGGCCGGTGTGCACGCCGTACTGCCCGGCCCTGCGGGCAGTCTCCGCCGTACGGGCCGAGGCGATCATCTTTTTGGTCGGCGTGCAGCCGTAGTTGATGCACGATCCGCCCAGGTGCTGGCGTTCGATCAGAGCCACCTTCCAGCCCCGGTCGGCCAGGTTGTGGGCCAGCGGCCCCCCCGCCTGCCCGGCCCCGATGATGATGGCATCATAAGCCGTTGGAGATTGCACCATATGCTTCTCCCCCCATATCGAGCCGCCCGCTTATATAGACAATAATTATCGCAATTCTACCGCAGAAGGAGTGGAACGCGCAGGGATCAGGTGCTGCTGCCCGCCTGCTCTGGTTATTTAAAAATACAGCGTCCTCCCTAACACGACCGCATACAGGATCACCGCCAGGCCGCCGAGCCCAACCAGGCTCCAGCTGCGAGGGATCGTCAGGGGAGGGCCAGCCGGCTTGGGGAAGCTGCGGGCCTTGAGCCACTGCATCATCCACAGCAGAGGCGACAGCGCGCCGAGCACGGCTGCGGCGCCGGCCACGGACGGCAGCCCCAGAATCCCGTAGGGGTTGAACCAGCCGGCGGCCAGGATGACCAGAGCCGAAGTGATGTAAGTCAGGATGCCCAGCTTCGCGGCCCGGCTGAGCTGTTCGGGAGCGCTGCCCCCCAGGAACTGACCCAGCTCGTGCAGCGCCAGCCAGACGAAATAGACGAAGAGCAGCGCTCCGGCCACGAAGAGCCGGCCCCGCCACAACAGGTGCGGCTCCCATCCGGCGATCACCACCGCCCAATCGCCCAGGTTGGCCGCGCCGCTCAACATCCAGTACCCGGCGCCGTACAGCCAGTTCATCAGCATGAACAGCCACAGGAAGAAGAGACGGGAAGTGTCGACCCGGTTCCGCAGGCGCGAAAGCAGCCGCCAGATGAGTGTGCCCAGCAGCAGGTTGGCGATCGAAGCACTGCCGGCCACCACTCTGCTCTGCCAGTCAGCGGTGGCCCTGCAGTCCACATGCAGGGCGGAGAACTCGAGAAGATCGCCTCCGGCCAGCAGGCAGGTGGCGGCGTGCACGCCTTCGTGAAAAGCAACGTTCAGGCTGATGGCGATGGCGGCAATAGCAACCGCCGTCAGCCAGTCCAGTTCCGCTGGATGAGATGGCTGGTTTTCTGTCACTGCATTCTCTCCTTTCTTCAGGATAGACTCTGGTGGGCTGTGCTTGAGGCAGGTATTCGCGCACTGCTGTGAGGCGGGTTAAACAGAAAGGCCGGGCAGTGGTCTGCTCAGCCTTTCAGTCTGGAAAATGCATCCGTCTCTCCCCCGGGCAGCAAATATCAATCGTTGTCGTTATTATAACAGAGGCGATCTATTCGAAACGGGACAGTTGCGCTTCACCTATGAGAAAGAACTTTCAGGGTCTCCGGCGAGGATGATCCCCGGGAGAAGCGCTGTGAGGATGAGGGCACAGCAGATAAGGTGCCTGTTTTCGGGTTTTACTGCCCGCTGGCTGCTTCAACCGGGCATGCGAAGCGATCGTGCTGCTGCGCTTTCGGGCTGACCACCGGAAGGAATTTCCTGATCCCTGCAGTAACAGCATTGCTCTATGAAACCTGGCCCCCCGCTGGGGTTCTCGCCTGCGGTTGTCGCCATTCAGGCGAGGATAACAGGGCGCTCCGCGCCCTGTTTTTCGCTCCCAGGCAGGAGCGGCATGGTTCCCATGCTCAGGAGCGAGATAAAAAAACATCTGCATCTGGTCTGCGTTTTCTGCTCCTGTCCGCGTCCCAAAAATCGAAGACCCTGGAGGCGCTCGTGCCCTCCAGGGTCTTCACTGCAGTCATCCAGGCAATCTCAATCCGCAGATACACGCCTTCCGGTGATCGAGTAACCGCCGCCCGGCCAGACCCACGAGCCAGAGAGGGTCTCCCCATCGGGGCTGAACTGGCCCCGAAAGTAAGCTGGCGAGCCGACATACCCGCCCCAGATGGTCAGGGTATCGCCGTCCAGTTCATAGATGTAATCCAGGGTATCGCCCCGGGTGCTGTAGAAGCGCGATTTGATCTCCGCGCTGGGCGCTTCGGCGCCGAAGACCTTCTCGCGGCCGATCACTTCCATGCCGCGGTTCGTTTGCCCGTACAGGGTCAGGTCGACATGCTGGATGAGAAAGAAGCCTCCTTCCATCCATTCAAAACGGATCTGCCCCTGGGCTTCCCCATCGATCTTCCAGGTGCCGACCAGCCGGTCCAGCTTTTTCAACTCCGGATCCGGCTCGAGGGCCGGCGAATAGACATTCTGCAGTTCGTTCGCTTCGCTCATGAAAGTCCCTCCCGTACCTTCTGCAGGACCTCTTCAAACCGGTCCCAGGATTCGCGGGCGCCCGACTCCATTCCGGTCGAGAGCATCCCGTCGCGCTCTTCCTTCGTGTCGAAGCGGGACACGACGGTCACCAGGGTCTTCCCGTCCAGGTCTTCCAGGGTGACGGTTTCGGTCACCACATGACCGGGCATACCCTCAAACTCGAAGGTGTACACCAGCTTTTCAGGCGGCACCACCTCCAGAAACTCCCCGTGGAAGCCGTATGTACCGTCTTCTCCGGACTGCACATAGCGCCAGGCGCCGCCCGGCCGCACGTCCATGCGGTCCACCCGGGTGGTGAGGCTGCGCGGCCCCCACCAGTTCGGGATGTGCTGCGGGTCGGTGTAGACCTTAAATACCAGCTCGCGGGGCGCATCGAAAATGCGCTTCATCACCACCTCGAGATCGGACGGCAGGTAGAAGATCGTCTCTCCCACCCTGTCCGGCATCTGTGTTGCTGCGCTGCTGTTCTTTCCACCAGCTTCTGTTTCATCCGCTTTCATGTTTATCCTCCCTTTCCTGTAATTCGCGCAGGTATTCATCCAGGCGGTCGAAGCTGGCCTCCCAGAAGCGGCGGTATGCGGCGATGTAATCGGAAGCTTCTTTGAGAGGGCCTGCATCGAGCCGCAGGATGCGCCACTGCGCTTCACGCCGGCGCTCGATCAGACCGGCGCGCTCCAGCACTCTGAGGTGCCGGGATATCGCCGGCAGGCTGATGTCGAAGGGCTCAGCCAGTTCACTGACCGACTTCTCCCCGCTGGCCAGCAAGGCGAGGATCTTGCGGCGGGTGGGGTCGGCAAGTGCGGCAAAAATGGTGCTGAGGGTATCTTCGGACATCTCTTATTTAACCTTTCGGTTAATTAACCTGTATGTTAAATACAGGATAATGCAGCTGCTGTCAAGAGCGAGATTTTGTGGCGGTGTGCCGCAGGATGGGTGACACTTCGGGAGGTAATTCTCGCTGCCCTGCAGAGCGGTGCCAGAATTCTTCTGCTGGGCAGGCCAGGCAGGCGCGAAGACATCCCGGCAGCTGGATCACCAGCGTGCCTCGCAGTGCGAGAGATTAACGGCTCCCGCGGAGGCCGGTATGGTTCCCATGCCCGGGCGCCAGCAAAAATAAAACCTTCAAGGTCTCCAGCGGTTCCAACCCGACCGCATCGCGGTGAGGATCGGGGCGCAGCAGCGGCAGAACCTGTTCAGACCTCGAAGGTTTTACTGGATTTGGCGGTAACCGCTATTGAGATACGCAGGTTCAACCGCGTATATATTAAGGGGCGGGTCTCCGACCCGCCCCAACAGCACACCTGCCAGCGGCTATAAGGCGGGCTCAATACAGCAGCGCCTCGCCTCGATCCATCCCTGAGTCAGGATCAGGAAAACGCGCTGATCTCCGGGTGCTGCTTCAACCACTCCCGGGTTGCGTCCAGATCGCCCTGGTTGAGCTTACCCTTCCCGTTCGAGCGCCGGTAGTGTTCCTCCAGAAGCTGCCCGGCCAGGCGCACCACACTGCGCGGGTTGCCGTTGGCCAGGGAGGCCAGTGCGCAGTCCACATCGTTCAGGCCCGGCTCGCTGATGGCATCCAGGCTTTCAATGCGTCCATCACTGGCAAAGAACAGTCTGCGCCGGATAATTTCCACCAGGTAATCCTCGTTCCAGTGGATGCGGGCCACCACGAGATCGCCGCAGCGGAGATCGAAATGCTGCAGGAGATGAATAATTCCCACCTGCCCATTCAGCTGGGGATCCCCCCTGACATGGCTGCCGTGCTGGAGAATCCCTGGACATGGTTTATCCTGCTCACTGTCATGGTCGCTGCATCTGCATACAGCCTCGGGGCGGCGGTCCAGCGGAAGGGCCCGCAGGATGAGGCGAAGATGCCCCGGCCCGTGATGCACCAGGAAGAACCCGCAGTGATGGTGAAGATGACCCGAAAGGAGGCGCAGGACTTCGCTCAGTACCGGCGCAAACGGCAGCAGAAATGATATTCTGCCCCCGCCGCTGACCAGCCGGCGGCCAGAGTACTAGAAAGGTACCTATCGTGAGGGTCAAAGAGAAGCAACGGAGGAGGCCGCATGTACGAGCGAGACGTACTGCGGCCTTTTGCATTTCACCAGTCCGCAGCCGGCGCTGCAAAAAACGAAAACACTCACCGCTCCCGCGCCCCGATCCCTTACCCACCTGCAGCGCTTCTGCTGGACAGCCCTTTATGCTAAAATCAAACACACATCTGCGGTACAAATCTAAGGGGAAAAGAGAGGACCAGCAGCGTGAACTCCCAGAGCGAACAACCTCAAACTCAGTCGTCACTGGAATCGACCGTCTCCCGGAACCAGATCAGCGGTGCGGCCGTGGTTGGCACGGGCTTCATCGGGCCGGCGCA
>JAAYXE010000120.1 GCA_012516075.1 Chloroflexota bacterium
CCCCGGGACGGCTCCCCGCCCCACCTGCTTCCATTCCCTGCCCGAAATGTAGATGAAGCCGCCCGCATTACCGACCGTTATCTGCTGCGCTACGAAGGGCTGCGCCAGTGGCTCGAAGCGTACTCGCCTGGCCCAGGCGAAGGGCTGGATCATTTCTGGCAGCGCCTTTTCGGCGAGCTGCTTTCCCAGAAAGGCTACGGCTTCCACGAAAACCTGCAGGCCGGCGAGATCACAGCAAACCTGATCGAATCGGCGCGCAAATTCCGCCAGGTCGCGGGGCCGGTTGAAGCCGGGGGCGGCTGTGTGGGCCTGGAGTATGTCAACATGGTCCGCGAGGGCGTCATCGCCGCCCAATACCTGCGCAGTTGGGAGCCGCCTGACGAAGACGCCGTCTTGCTGGCCCCCGCGCATACCTTCCTAATGAGCGCTCGCTCCGTGCGAGTCCAGTTCTGGCTCAATCTGAACAGCCCGGCCTGGTACGAACGCCTCTACCAGCCGCTCACCAACCCTTACATTTTCAACCGCCGCTGGCCCCCCGACCGCCTGTGGACCGACCGGGATGAGGAATACGTGCGCGAGACCACGCTGCGCACCCTGACTCTGGGCCTGCTCGCTCGCTGCCGGGAGCAGCTTTACCTGGGCTGGAGCGAATTGAATGAGCAGGGCCGTGAAGAGCACGGCCGCCTGCTCCACACCTTTCAGCGGCTGGTAAAACGGTACGCCTGATGGATTCATTACGACCGAAACAGCGCGAAATCCTGAAATATCGCGGCGGCAGGATGGGCGTCTCTGCCGTGCCGGGCAGCGGGAAGACCTTTACCCTCTCGCGTCTGGCGGCGAAATTAATCGTGGATGGCGGCCTGGAAGATGACCAGGAAGTCCTCATCGTCACCCTCACCAACTCCGCCGTGGAGAACTTCTACAACCAGTTAAGCGCTCAGCTCAAGGGGCAGCAGTGGTTCCCGGGTTTCGGCTACCGCGTGCGTACGCTGCATGGCCTGGCGACCGACATCGTCCGCGAAAGCTGTTCCCGCCTCGGCCTCTCCGAGAATTTTCAAATCCTCGATGACCGTGAGGCAGCCCTCATCCGGCAGGAGGTCGCTCGCGCCTGGCTGGCCGGTAACAGTCATGTCCTCGCAGCCTATCTGCGCGACGACCTGGACGAATACAAGCGCACCAGCGTCGCCCGCAAAGACTTCCCCGCCCTGGTGCAGGACATCGCCCTGGCTTTCATCCGTTCGGCCAAAAACCTGCGTCTCACCCCGGCAGACCTGCAGCGCCGCCTGGCGGGCGCTCCCGGCCTGCCCCTGGCTGAAATGGGCTGCCAGCTTTACACGGCCTACCAGCGCAGCCTGGAGTATCGCGGCGCCGTCGACTTCGATGATCTCATCGTCCTTGCCCTGCGCGCCCTCGAGACCGACCCGGCTTTTCTCGACCGCCTGCGCTGCCGCTGGCCGTATATCCTCGAGGACGAAGCTCAGGACAGCAGCCTGCTGCAGGAACAGATTCTCAGGCTGCTCAGCGGCGACGGCGACCTGCCGCCCCAGGAGGTCAACTGGGTGCGCGTCGGCGACCCCAACCAGGCCATCTACGAGACCTTCACCACGGCCAACCCCCGCTTTTTGCGCCAGTTCCTGGCCCGTCCCGACGTCATCGCCAGAGACCTGCCCAACTCCGGCCGCTTTGCCCGAAGTATCATTACCCTGGCCAATTACCTGGCCGAATGGACCGCTTACGAGCACCCGGTACCCGCCGTGCGCGAGGCGCTCCAGCC
>JAAYXE010000121.1 GCA_012516075.1 Chloroflexota bacterium
AGCCGTACTAATGGCCGAGGGCTTATGCCGTGATGGGGAGAACTCGGAATTCTTCGTAGTTGTGTCAGCGCAGTCGTATTCGTCAGGTGACAGATCGTCCAGAAAAAAAGTCTTTTGGTGTTTGGAGCGACGGTGGTACACACGGTCCCATCCCGAACCCGGTCGTTAAGCCCGTCAGCGCCGAGGGTACTGGGGGGGCGACCCCCTGGGAGAGCAGGTCAATGCCAAAAGACTTTTTTATTTAATCAATCACAGCCCGGCGGTCGATGACCGCCGGGCTGTTTTCCTTATGAAAGCTTCTAATTCGAACCCGGCGATGTCGCCGTCGCCGCAGCCGCGGGGACTGCCCCGCCGCCAACCAGGCTCCACCTCACCAGGACCGTTACCGCTGCGCGCAGCGAACCGGGCTCTACCGGTGCGGCCTGGCGGGCGATGTCCGCGCCGCCGCTCCCTGACCCTAATGGGATCCCGGTCTGGCCAAGTTCCTCGATCGAATGCACGGGTCCCAGTTCGACGCCGGCCAGGCTGGCGAGCTGCTCAGCCTTCTGGCGCGCATCTTCCAGGGCAGCCTTACGGGCCTGTTCAAAAGCATCGCCGGTCTGGTTGATCTGGAAGTCGATGGATTCGATCGCGTTGCCCCCCGCCTGTACTGCAGTGTCAATGATATTCCCTACCTCATCCAGGTCTTCCACCCGCACCTGGACAATGTTGCGGGCTTCATATCCGCTGATCTCCGGGGTCGTGACCTGACCCTGCGGCTGGTTGGCATACGTCGGGAACAGCAGCAGGCTCTGGGTCTGGATATCATCCTCCCCCAAGCCGGCATCCTCCAGTGCCTGAAGCAGTGCTTCCATCTGTGTGCTGTTCTCCGTGATCGCCTCGCTGGCCGTCTCGGCCGTGGTGACCACTCCGACCCGGATCAGCGCGAAGTCGGGCTCGATGTTCACCGCTCCCGTCCCCACCACCGCAATGGTGCGGTTCAGGTCCCCGGCCTGCTGGATCGATGTTCCGCCCCCCTGCTGCAGGCCGGATCCGGTCGCCTGGGCGCGCGCCGCCTGCATCAGGATCCCGCTGGCACTGATGATCAGCATCAGGGTAACGAATATAAGCGTTGAGACCAATATCATGCGCAGATTATGCTTCATGGCTACCTCCTTTGAAACCGTCCCCACGAGGGGAGCAGCCAGGTCTTTCTAAAGAAACTCCGGCAGTATTTCCCGCTCATAAAAATCAAAAAAGCCTTCCTGATCCGGGCCAATCTGGTGCACATACACGTGGTCGTAGCCCGCATCGATCATCTTCTGGATGCCCTCCAGGTGTTTGCGTTTATCGGGGCCTAACACCGTATCTTTCACCGCATCTTCTTCTCTCACGAGCTTAACGGCGGCCTCGAAGTGATCCGGAGTGGGCAGATCGGCATGCAAACTGCCCGGCACGGCCCCGTTCGGCCAGATCTCGTACACGGTTTTGCGCGCCTGCGCTTCATCCCGGGCCCAGCACACCTTGATCTGCCCGTAGCAGGGCTTCCCTCGCCCGCCGCTTTGCCGGTACTGGGAGACGATATCTCCCTGCGGTGCTGTGCTGATCAGCCCGTCGGCAATCTCGCCGGCCAGCTCGATGGCCATGGGCCCTACCGCGGCCATGTAGACCGGCGGGGGTGAAGACGGACGCGTAAAAATCTGGGCGTTTTCAACCGTGTAGTAGTCCCCCCAGAAGCTTTCTTCCTCGCCGCCCCACAACAGGCGGATGATCTCAACAGCTTCCCTCAGCATTTCCAGCCGCACTTCTGCCGGCGGCCATTGATCGCCGAGGATATGCTCGTTGAGCGCCTCCCCGCTGCCAATTCCCAGAAAAAACCGGCCTTCTCCTTCATCGGTTTCCATCATGGCTGCCGAAGTTGCCGCCGCCTGTGCGATGATCGCCGGGTGTATCCGAAAGGTCGGGCAGGTGACCCCTGTTCCCAGCCGCAGCCTTGATGTCGCCTCCGCGATCCCGCCGATAACATTCCAGACGAATGGGCTGTGCCCCTGCCGGCTGATCCACGGATGATAATGATCAGAGATCAGTGCAAAAGTAAAACCGGCTTCTTCCGCCCGGCGGGCGTTGCGCACCAGCTCCCGGGGTCCAAATTCTTCGCTCGACAGCGCATATCCGATCTCGGTCATGCAGGTCTCCTATTTTCATTATTTTGGGAAATCAAAAATGCACTCCGGACGCAGGCATACGCGATCTGATCATTTAGCCTCACGTTCTCAGCTGGAATACATCGCATCGTTACCCCCTGAAGCGGCTGGCGACCCGGCCGGCAGGATCGCTGCCCGGTTGAGAAATCAAACGGCCCCCGAAGCGGGGCTGCCGGTCGTCATCATCTGGTTAACAGTGTAAGTGGGGAAAAGGAAAGACTCAATGCGGGAAATCCCCTACCCTGCAGTAGGTATTTCCCTTAGAAAGAAATGGAACGTTCGTGTACTGGATCAGGCGAAGCGCGGCAGGAGGGCGTTCCACCCGTCCGGGACGGGTTCATCACCGCCGGGTGAGCCCAGCCGCAGTCCGAAAACGCTGCCGAAGGTCTTCAACGCCGACTGTGCTTCCACGACATTGCGCCGCGCCATCGAGGCGTCCTCGATCGCCTCGGCCAGCCCTTCCATCACCTTCAGTGCTCCCGGGGTGTCCAGGTCGTTGTCCATGCTGGCGGTAAATGCGGCCCAGGCAGCCTCCGACTCCAGCGGGGTCCCCGTGCCGGCCGGTGCGCTGACCGCCTTTTCAAACTTCTCGGCCAGCCTGGCAGCTTTCTTCAAGTCCCCCTCGTCAAAGGACCACGGCTTGCGGTAATGGTGACTTGCCAGGTAAACGCGGACAGCGTTGGCGGTATATTTAGGCAGCAAATCGCTGATCATCACCAGGTTCCCCAGCGATTTGCTCATCTTCTCCCCCTTATACTCCACCATCGCAGTGTGCATCCAGACCCTCACGAAGGGCCTGCGCTCGCGCAGCGGTTCCACCTGTGCAATCTCGCACTCGTGATGGGGGAAACACAGGTCGGCTCCGCCGCCATGAATATCCACCCGGTCTCCCAGGTATTTTTGCGCCAGCGTGGAGCACTCGATATGCCACCCCGGCCGCCCCTTGCCCCACGGGCTCTCCCAGGATGGCTCGCCGGGCATCTCCGCCTGCCACAGCACAAAGTCCAGCGGGTCCCGTTTGTGCGGATCGTTGGGATAATTGCCGCGTTCGTTGGCGATGGGGAGCATCTCGCTGCGTGGGATCTGGCTCAACTTGCCGAACTCTGGCCAGCTCGAGACGGAATAGTAAACATTGCCATTGGCCTGGTATGCCACCCCGCGCTTGAGCAGCTTCCGGACCTGGTCGATAATATCGTCGATTACGTCCGTTGCCCGTGGAAAGTGATCGGGCGGCCGGATGTTGAGCGCCTGCATGTCGCGGATGTAGTGGGTCGTCCACTGGTTGCCCAGCTGCTTCCAGTCCTCCCCCACGGCGCGCGCCCGCCGCAGGATATCGTCGTCGATATCCGTCACGTTCTGCACGTATTGAACACTCATGCCGCGCAGCTCCAGGTAGCGCACCAGCGCGTCCACGGAGGCATAGGTGAACGCATGGCCGACATGCGTCGTATCGTAGGGTGTGATTCCACAGACGTAGATTTTGACGCTGTCTCCCCCTGGCTCAAAAGGTTCGACACTGCGGGAAAGGGTATTGTAAAGTTTCATATCCCTCGTTCGAGCTCCATTGATCCCAACTTCTTCACAGGGTATGATAACATATTATCATCTTCGAGTTCGCTCGCGTGCACTGGCCCTGCTGCAGCCGGCGGGTCTGGCAGTGCGGGGCGAACCGGATGATTACCAGGGGGCATTTCTGGAGAAGGTAAACATGGATCTATTGAAAGAATTTCATGGCCCCAACGCCGGATACGTGCTGGACCTGTACGAAAAGTACAGGCAGGACCCCTCGTCCGTCGATGCATTCACCCGCGCGGTCTTCGAGCGCTGGACGCCGGACGGTAACGGCACGCGTGAGCCCGTAAGCACTACCACTGGACCGGCCCTGGTAGCCATCAGCCCTGAAAAAGTCGCGGCAGTCGTCAAACTGGCCAGCGCGATCCGCTCCTACGGCCACCTCTCCGCCACACTCGACCCGTTGGGCACCCCGCCGCGCGGCGATCCGGAACTCACGCTCGAGTTCCACGGCCTTACGGAGGATGACCTGCGGCAGATTCCCGCCGGTGTGGTCGGCGGCCCACTCGCCGAAGACGCTCCGTCAGCGTACGATGCGATAGAGGCCCTGCGCCAGGTTTACACCACCACCATCGGTTACGAGTACGGCCATATCCGCATCCCCGAAGAGCGAGACTGGCTGCGCCATTCCGCTGAATGCGGCGTGTTCCGCCCACCGCAGGCGCCGGTCGACTCTCGCCAGCTCCTGCAGCGCTTAACCCAGGTTGAAGTCTTCGAGCAGTTCCTGCAGCGCACCTTCCCGGGGAAGACGCGCTTCTCGATCGAAGGCCTGGACATGATGATCCCCATGCTGGACGAACTGATTGCGGCCGCCGCGGAAGAGGGCATACGCATGATCCAGATCGGCATGGCTCACCGTGGACGGCTCAACGTCCTGGCTCACATCCTCGGGCGCTCGTACGACCAGATCCTGGCCGAATTCAAAGACCCGCTGGCCAGCTTCCCGACCCGCGACCAGATGGGCTGGACCGGCGACGTGAAGTACCACAAGGGCGCGCGGCGAGAAATCGAAGAGGGCGAAAGCGTCGATCTCGTCATCGATATGCCGCCGAACCCCAGCCACCTGGAGCACGTCGACCCGGTCCTGCTGGGAATGGCCCGCGCTGCGGCCAGCAAAACGGACCAGCCCGGCCCGCCGCAGTTCTTCCCCTCGGTTACCCTGCCGGTCCTGATCCATGGAGACGCGTCTTTCCCGGGCCAGGGCGTGGTCGCCGAAACGTTGAACATGTCCCGCCTGGACGGCTATTCGGTGGGCGGCTCCATCCACCTCATCGCCAACAACCAGCTCGGTTTCACCACCTCGCCCGAAGAAGGCCGCAGCACCATGTATGCCAGCGACCTGGCGAAAGGTTTTCAGATCCCGATCATCCACGTCAACGCGGACGACCCGGTGGGCTGCCTGGAGGCGATCCGCACCGCTTTTGCCTACCGGCAGAAGTTCCACAAAGATTTCCTGGTCGATATTATCGGCTACCGGCGCTACGGTCACAACGAAGGTGACGAGCCAGAATACACGCAGCCGAAGATGTACGCCGTTATCGAAAAGCACCCCTCCGTGCGCAGGCTCTGGGCGGACCGGCTGGTGGAAGAAGGCGCGGTCGAGCCGCACGAACCCGATGCGTGGGTCCAGCAGCGCATGGATGAGCTGCAGGGCATCCTTGACCGCCTGGAGCCCGAACAGGCCATCCGCGAGCCCGAACTCGAACCGGCGCCGCGCGGGCTGGCCCGCAACGTCGAGACCGCTGTCCCGCTGGAAGTCCTGCGCGAGATCAACGCCGCGCTTCTGGAAGTACCCCCGGGGTTCAATCTGCACCGCAAGATCGCCCGCCAGCGCCAGCGCCGGCAGAACCTGTTCGACGACCCTGACCAGCCTGTGATCGACTGGTCGACAGCTGAAGAACTGGCGCTGGCGACCATCCTGGCGGACGGGGTTCCGATCCGCTTTTCCGGCGAAGATTCGCAGCGCGGCACCTTCAGCCAGCGCCATGCTGTGCTGCACGATGTCGAAACCGGAGAGACCTACGTCCCGCTGCAGTCGATCCCCCAGGTGAAGGCCGCTTTTGAGATCATCAACAGCCCGCTCTCAGAGAATGCGGCCATCGGCTTTGAACTGGGCTTTGATTTCCTCACCCTCAAACAGCTCGTCATCTGGGAGGCCCAGTACGGGGATTTCATCAACGCCGCCCAGGCCATGATCGACGAATACCTGGTTTCTGCGCGCGCCAAATGGGAGTACACCCCGTCGATGGTGCTGCTGCTGCCGCATGGATATGAAGGCCAGGGCCCCGACCACTCCAGCGGCAGGCCCGAACGCTTCCTGCAGCTCTGTGCGGATATCAACATGCGCGTGGCCAACTGCACCACCGCCGCGCAGTACTTCCATCTGCTGCGCCGCCAGGCCGCCCTGGTGGAGAGCGACCCGCTGCCGCTCGTTGTGCTCACGCCGAAGAGCCTGCTGCGCCATCCAATGGTGTTCTCCCCACCGCGAGAATTTGCCGAAAGCCGCTGGCAGGCAGTTATCGACGATCTGCAGGCGCGCGAGAACCCGGAGCGCATCACCAAACTGGTGCTGTGCAGCGGAAAGATCTATGTCGACATGGTGACCTCGGACCTCCGTTCGGCCTCCACACACACCGCCCTCGTACGAGTCGAGCAGCTCTATCCTTACCCGCAGGACGAGCTGGGAGAGATACTCGCCAGCTACCCGCGCCTGAACGAGGTCGTCTGGGTGCAGGAAGAGCCCCAGAACATGGGGGCCTGGGAGTACATCGCCCCGCGAATTATGGCTCAGCTGGATAACCGGCTTCCGCTGCGGTGCATCAGCCGCCCGCGCAACGCCAGCCCGGCGGAAGGCTCAACCACCCGGCACGCAGCCCGGCAGGCGGAAATCATCCGCCAGGCCCTGGAGTAAGGCTGCTGGAGAAACACAGTCTGCACCGTCGTTTGTTTGCACAGGACACGGCATCACCGCACACTGGCGGAAAATTGCCAGTACCGGAAAGGAGATCCTGATGGATATCGTTGTACCCGAACTGGGAGAATCGGTTGTCGAAGCAACCGTTGCCCGCTGGCTGAAAAAAGAGGGGGAGCCCGTGCGCGCTGGCGAGGCGGTTGTCGAACTGGAGACCGATAAGGTAGACCTGGAAGTCAGCGCAACGCAGTCCGGCGTCCTTACGCAGATCCTGCACCCGGAAGGCGCTGACGTGCAGGTCGGCCAGGTTCTGGGCAGGATCGAACCCTCTGGCGAACCTGCTCCGGAACAACCGTCCCCTGCAGGAGCAGAAGCACCGGCTCAGGCTCCGTCCAGGGAGACAGCACCAGCAGCCGCACCGTCGGGCCCGGCACAGGGGAACGCCGGGCAGGGCGCAGCAAAGGTGGAACGACCGCGTGTCACCCCGGTCGCCCGCCGTATGGCCGAACAGCAGGGCATCAACCTGGAGCAGATCAGCACAGCCCGGCCCGGTGAGCGCGTCACCCGCCAGGACGTGGAACGCTTCCTGCAGCAGGGTCAGCCCGCTCCTCAGCCGCAGGTAGTAGAACAGGCCCGCCCCGCCGCCGGAGAGCGGCCGGCTCCAGCACTGCCTGCCGCCCCACCGGGTACGGACGGTCAGGCGGTAACCGGCCGGCGCGAGATCCGCGAGCGCATGTCCCGCCGCCGGCGCACCATCGCCGCACGCCTGGTCGAAGCCCAGCAGACGGCAGCCATGCTCACCACCTTCAACGATGTTGATATGACCGCGGTGATGGAGATTCGCCGGCGCAGAAAAGATTCGTTCCAGGAGAAATACGGCGTGAAGCTGGGCCTGATGTCTTTCTTCGTCAAAGCCGTCATCGGCGCCCTGAAGGCCTTCCCGCGCCTGAACGCCGAAATCCAGGGCGACGAGATCGTCCTGAAGCAGTACTACGACATCGGTATCGCGGTCGGAGCCGAAGAAGGCCTGGTCGTCCCTGTGCTGCACGACGCCGACCGCATGAGCTTTGCGGAAATAGAAAAAGCGATTCTGAATTACATCGATAAGGTCAGGAACGGCACCCTGTCACTGGAAGACCTGCGCGGCGGCACCTTCACCATAACCAATGGCGGTGTGTTTGGCTCCCTGCTCAGCACCCCGATCCTGAATCCGCCGCAGGTGGGCATTCTTGGTCTGCACCGCATCGAAGACAGGCCGGTGGTCATCAATAAAGAAATCGTCATTCGCCCCATGATGTACATGGCGCTGAGCTACGATCACCGTATCGTAGACGGGCGAGAAGCGGTACAATTCCTGGTGAAAGTCAAGGAACTGATCGAAGATCCGGAAACCCTTCTGCTGGAAGGATAATTTCGCTCTGTCTCGCTCAGCCTGTTCAGGAGGTGCGCATGGCAGCCGCAGCGACCGGTGCCACCATTTTACTGGTGGACGACGAGGAGAATCTCCGTCATACGCTGGCTCTCATCCTGGGGCGCGCCGGTTACTGTGTGAGCACGGCCGAAAGCGTCGATGAAGCGCGCCAGCACCTGCAGGCCGGTCCCTTTGACCTGGTCTTCTTGGACCTGAGGATGCCCGGTACGGGCGGGCTGGTACTCCTGCGCGAGTTGCGCGACCGCTTCCCCCAGATGCCGGTATTGATTCTCACCGCCCATGCCACGCTGGATTCGGCCATCGAAGCTGTGCGCTGTGGCGCCCGCGACTATCTGCTCAAGCCCTTCGACCCGCCCCAGCTTCTCGCCCGGGTTGAGGAGATCCTGGCGGAAAACGAGCCGGCCCGCCGCCAGCGCGTCATCCTGAGCGAAATCCAGGGCCTGCTCGACGAGTGGAAGCAGATCACCACCAACTGCTCCCATAAACAGGAGACCGATTTTACACTGGACCCCGCTCGCTTTCTGCAGCGGGGGGCCTTTACAATTGATCTGCACGCCCGCTATGCCACGCTCGCCGGGAAACGCCTCTGCCTCTCGCCCACCGCTTTCGACTACCTGGTCACACTGCTGCGGCATTCACCCAACCCTGTGCCCTACGACGTCCTGGTGCTCGAATCCCAGGGCTACCAGTCCTCCATTGCCGAAGCGCGCGAGATGGCGCGCTGGCGCATCCACGAACTGCGCAAAGCACTAGAGCCCAACCCCCAGCAGCCCCAGTACATCATCACTGTCCGCAGTGTGGGCTACCGGCTGATCACCTGACTTTCAATACCACACCAGCTCTCAACAACCAGGCAAACAAACATATGAATATTCTGGTCTTTAACTGCGGCAGTTCTTCGCTGAACTGCAAAGTGTTCCATGCGCTGCCTTCTGGCGAGCTCGCGCCCATCGTGCAGGCGAAGGCCCACCATGTGGGCGTGCAGAGCCAGGAAGCTCCCTATATTGATTTCCATTATGACGGAAACACTACCCGCCTGGACGCTCCTCTTCCGGACCATGCCGCCGCAGCAGGGGCGATCCTCGACTGGCTGGATTCCTCCCGGGTTCGCGTGGACGCGTCCGGTCACCGCTTCGTCCACGGGGGGACCAGCCTTCACGAGACCACCCGCATCACGTCCGATAACCTGCCCCTGCTGGAGGCCTGTGCCCCCCTGGCCCCGCTGCACAATCCGGCTGCCCTCGCTGTGATTCACATCTGCCGCCAGCGTCTGGGGGAGATCCCCCTGTTCGCCGCCTTCGACCCCGCCTTCCATGCCCGCATGCCCGGTTTTGCCAGCCGCTACGCCCTTCCCGGCGAACTACGAGAGCTGCCCGAGATGCGTAAGTACGGCTTTCACGGTCTGTCATACCAGTACGTGACCGCAGAAACGGCCCGCTATCTGGACATTCCCGTAGAAAAGCTGCGCCTGATCGCCTGCCACCTGGGCACCGGCGGCTCCAGCGCAGCGGCCATCAACGGTGGGCACAGCGTCGACAATTCCATGGGCAGTTCGCCGCTGGCTGGCCTGATCATGAGCACCCGCTGCGGCGACCTGGACCCCACTATCCCGCTCACCCTGGTCGATAAGTTCGGATATACCCCGCAGGAGGTCGGCCGTCTGTTGAACAAAGAGAGCGGGCTGGTTGGAATCTCGGGCTTCTCCAGCGACCTGTTCGAGATCGTGGCCCGTGCGGAGGCCGGCAGCCAGCCGGCGCGGCTGGCGGTGGATATGTACGTCCACCGCCTCAAACGCTACATCGGCGCTTTCCTTGCTGTGCTGGGCGGCTGCGACGCCCTGGTATTCACCGACGATATCGGGCAGCGCTGCTGGCAAATCCGTGAGGCCGCCTGCCGCGGCCTGGAGCCCCTGGGGATTGTACTGGACGAGGACGCAAACCGCTCCGCTTCCGGAGGGGAAACCGAAGCCATCAACAAACCGGAATCCCCGATTCACGTGCTCGTCGTGCCGACGGACGAGGAGCTCGTCATCGCCCGCGACTGCCTGCGCCTGCTACACTCAGAATAAGATTACCCTGACCGCGGTCCGCTCTGCTGCTGCAGCCAGGCCCGCACATCCAGCGCACCGGGATGGATCGAACGGGTCAGGCTGGTGTCGAAAGAGAAATCGTTTTTACGCAGCCAGAGCCACATGATGCTCAAATCCCTGCCGGTAAATCCAAACCGCTCGAACAACCACACGGGCATTGGGAAGCGCGGAGGCATTTTCCCCATCACCTCCCGGTAGAGCGCCCGGCACTCGTCAATGGAGCGCACATCATTCGTGAGCGGCAGTTCCCTGCCGGTGAACCGGTCGGGCTCCGCAAATGCTCTGGCAGCGATATAACCCAGGTCATCGACGGCAAGCCAGCCCACTTTGGTTGAACTGCCCATCAGCGCTGGCATGACATGCCAGGTGGAAACCGCGGGGAAGAATTTTTTCTCCATCATAAGCTCCATAAAAGCCGTGGGGCGCAGGATGGTGAGCGAAACCCCGAGTGACTTCATATAATCCTCGACCACCAGTTTTGACTCCCAGGAAGGGACGCCAGTCCCTCGCATCCCGGCGCCGGCAGAACCGTATACCAGATGGCGGGCGCCTGCCCGCATCGCTGCATCCGCTACGGTTTTGCCCTGCCTGATTTCGCCATCAATGCCGCTAATGATCGGGTTTTGCACACTGAAAACACCATAGGCCCCCTCGAAAATGGGCGCAAGCGAATCCGGGTCAGCCATATCTCCCTGAACGACCTCGGCGCCCAGCGTGGATAATTCCTGCGCCCTCTCGCTGCCCGGACGGCGGGTTAACGCTCGCACCTTCCACCCGCTCGAGAGGAGATGCCTGGTCACTGCAGACCCCTGCAGGCCGGTGGCTCCGGTCACCACGATTATGCGGTCATTCGCTGCAGCCATGGGGTCCATTCTCCTTTTTCATATGAATGCGGGGTATTCAACGGCCTGCCGGGTTTTCATACGAATGACCCTGGCCGGCCTGTTCCTTGAATGGCACGCCGTTTCTACAGCGTGGACTCTGGAAAACAGTGCTCCAAAAAGGGCCCAGCAAAGAGGTTGCGCAAACGACCCAGTATGAAAAACCACCTTCCAAAAGCCGCCGCCAGCGGAGACCTTTGAACCGCTGAAACACTAAAGTGAACAAAGCGCTGAAAGGAACGCTGCGTCAGTGTTTCCGTCCTTTCAGCGCTTCAGTGGTTCAAACATGCCCCAGGTACCGGAGATGATTGAGCGAAGAGGCTCAGAGGTGTTTGGAGTTGACAGAACACAGCGCTGTTTTATGTACCAGTTAACTATAAATTATATAGAATACAGCGATTCCATTTGATTGCAGTAGTACAGCAACAGTCTGACCCTCTGGCAGATTGCAGTGGTCGTAAAAAGGGGGGTTTTCACATGAGATAGAGGCAGAAGCAACACAGCCTGTGCATCGTCCTGCACAGGCTGTGTGTCATTACCCGGTTAATGCGCTAGATCAAACCGATCTGCTTACCCACCATCTCGAAAGTCTCCAGCACGCGCGCCATCTGCTCGTCGGTGTGCGTCGCCATGTAGCTCGTACGCAGCAGCTGGCGGCCGGGGGCAACGGCCGGGGAGATCACCGGGTTGACGAACACCCCATTTTCAAACAGCAGCTTCCAGGCGGCGAAGGTCTGCAGGTCGTTCCCGATAATGATTGGGATCACCGGCGTTTCGGAGTTGCCCGTGTTGAAGCCCAGCTTCTGATAAGAGTCCCGCATACACTTGGCGATGTAGTTCAGGCGTTCGATGCGCTCCGGCTCACTGCGCATCACTTCAAGAGCCGCGAGGGCTGCGGCTGCGTTGGCCGCCGGAATGCTGGCGCTGAAGATCAACGAGCGAGCGTGGTGCTTGATGTAATGGATGACATCCTCGTCGCCGGCGATAAACCCGCCCAGTGAGGCAAACGACTTGCTGAAGGTGGACATGATCAGATCGACTTCTTCCGTCATGCCGAAGTGGGCCGCCGTGCCCCGGCCGCCGCCCAGCACACCGACGGCATGGGCATCATCGACCATCAGGCGTGCGCCGTACTTCTTGCACAGCGGCACCAGTTCGGGCAGCGGTGCGATGTCGCCCTCCATGCTGAACAGGCCGTCCACCACCACGAGTTTCCCCTTATCATCCGGGATGCTCTTCAACACCTGCTCCAGGTGCTCCATATCGTTGTGGCGGAAACGGCGAGTCTCGCCCCAGCTCAGGCGCGCTCCGTCCACAATGCTGGCGTGATCGTCCTTGTCCAGGATGACCACATCGCCGCGCCCCACCAGCGCACTGATCGTCCCCAGGTTGGTCTGCATGCCGGTGGAGAAAACCAGAGCCGCCGGTTTACCTACCCATTCCGCCAGTTCCTTCTCCAGCTGTTCGTGCAGTTCCAGGGTTCCGTTCAAAAATCGCGAACCGGTACAGCTCGTACCAAAGCGCTCAATGGCCTCTTTGGCTGCCTGCTTTACCTTCGGGTGCGTGGTCAGCCCCAGGTAGTTGTTCGAGCCGCACATGATCATCCGCTTGCCCTGATATACCGCCTCGGTACCTTCGCTTTCAGAAAGAGGAATAAAGTAGGGATAATAACCGCCGGCAATAGCTTCTTTTGCTTCCGTATATTCAAAACATTTCGCAAAAATATCCATAATCAGACCTCCATAAATGCAGTTATTGCTTTGGCTTTCTCTGGGCAATGCGTTTCATGGCGCGGGCCATTATAAAATCCAGGATCGGATACTGGAGCGGACCGGCCAGGTTGGATATCCAGTACCAGAACTTTGCCTCTCTGCCCGGGAGGATGAGGTAGCGGTTGCGGGCGACGCCGTTTAAAACTTCTTTCGCCACCTCATCGGCTTTCATCGAGCCCCCCATCCCGGCGATTTCCTTTGTCAACGCTGGCTTGTAGCGGTTTTCGTACGCAAGCTGCGGCGTGTCGGTATCGGGTGGAAAAACAATGGAAACATCGATTCCCTGGGGCTTTAACTCCATGCGCAGCGCGTCCGTGAACCCGCGCAGCGCAAATTTCGAAGCCGCATATGCCGTGTAACCATATATGCTGATCATGCTGACGAGCGATGAAAACATGACAATGTGGCCGGAGCCGCGCTTCACCATCCCCGGCAGCACGGCGCGGGTCATGTATAACGACCCGTAGTAATTCACATTCATCATCCAGTAAAAAATATCCAGGTCGAGTTCCTCGAAAACCCCAGGATGGGCTGCTCCGGCAGTATTGAACAGCAGATCTGGTGTGCCCACCTGACGAGTCATTTCTTCAACAGCCTTACTGACCTGCTCCGGTTGGGTGATATCCACCTGCAGGCTGCCAAAGCACTGCCCGTCATGCCTCTTTTCACTCTGCACAATGTCAAGCGCAGCTTCGAGGGGCTCCGGGCGCCGTGCGGCCAGCCATACATGTGCGCCCTGGCGAGACAATAATCGAGCGGTCTCCAGCCCGATTCCGCTGGAACCGCCAGTGATAAGTGCTGTCTTGTTTTCAAATTTCATGGTCTTAGTCAGCCACCTAAGATTTCGGCCATATTGTACTGCATTTCTCTTTTATAACCTGCCAAAATAACGTAAACTGGCGGGCTGTTTGAGGATGTTTGTCACTATACCCGGCTGGAAAGAATAAGATAATATTCATTCGGATTTCCAGAGTGTCTGCAATGTTTATTCATTTAGACCGGGCCTGCATCTCCTCCTGCAGGATCCCGTTACGATTTCAAACGGAGAGAAAGCATGACTCTCGATTCAACCGAAAGCACCACCCACCCGGAAGAAGATCCGCGCATCCTGGAACTGCGCCAGATGCGCGAACGTGCGACCCAGGGTGGGGGTCCTGAGCGCATTGAGCGCCAGCACGCCAAAGGCAAGCTGACCGCCCGCGAGCGCCTGGACATTCTTCTCGATCCCGGTACGTTCAATGAACTGGAGCCGTTCATCACCAGCCAGGGCGATGAGATGGGCATGACCACCGATGGGTACCTGGGCGACGGCGTGGTCACCGGCTACGGCCAGATCGAAGGCCGCACCGTTTACGTCTACGCTCAGGACTTTACCATATACGGCGGCACGATGAGCGAGATGCAGAGCCATAAGATCTGCCGGGTCATGGATCTGGCTCTGCGCAACGGTTCCCCAATTATAGGCCTGATCGCCTCCGGTGGGGCGCGCATTCAGGAAGGCGTCAAGAGCCTGGGCGGTTACGCCGAGATCTTCCGCCGCAACGCCCTGTATTCGGGCGTAATTCCCCAGATCAGCGTAATGCTCGGCCCCTGCGCCGGCGGAGCGGCCTATTCCCCGGCCCTTACCGACCTGATCATCATGGTCGAAAAGCATTCCTACATGTTCATCACCGGCCCGGATGTGATCAAGACCGTCACTGGTGAGATCGTGGACCCCGAAAGCCTGGGCGGCGCCGAGACGCACATGACCATCACCGGCACGGCGCATCTCTCCGCCGCCTCTGAAAAAGAGGCCCTCGAGCTGACCCGCAGGGTGTTGAGCTACTTCCCCTCCAATAATGTCGAAAACCCGCCCTACCAGACCCCGGTCGATGACCCCCTGCGCATGGATCTCGAGCTGAACAGCATCGTCCCCCTGGACCCGCTCGAACCCTACAGCATGCACGACATTATCGAGCGCGTGGTCGACCAGGGGTCCTTCCTCGAGCTTCAGCCTTACTGGGCATGCAACGCGATTGTCGGGCTGGCGCGCATCGGCGGGCATTCGGTCGGTGTGATCGGCCAGGAGCCGATGGTAATGGCCGGGGTGATCGACATCAACGCATCCGATAAAATGGCCCGCTTCGTGCGCATGTGCGACTGCTTCAACATCCCCCTGATCACCTTCGTCGACTCTCCCGGCTTCCTTCCCGGTCTCGATCAGGAGCACGGCGGCATCATCCGCCACGGCGCCAAGCTGCTGTACGCCTACTCAGAGGCGACCGTCCCCAAGATCACGGTCATCACCCGCAAAGCTTACGGCGGCGCCTATGTAGTGATGAGCAGCAAGTACCTGGGTACCGATGTGAACTACGCCTGGCCCAGCGCCGAGATCGCTGTGATGGGCGCTGAGGGAGCGGTCAACATCCTCTTCAAAAAGCAGATTGAAGCTGCCGCCGACCCGGCCGCAGAACGCCAGCGGCTGGTGGATGAATACCGCCGCAAGTTCAACAATCCCTATCACTCGGCGCGTGCCGGCTATGTGGACGACATCATCGAACCGCGTGAGACGCGGCCCAAAATCATCGCTTCGCTGGCCGCACTGCGCGATAAATTCTCATCGGCGCCGCCGCGTAAGCATGGAAATATTCCCGTTTAGCACCCATACAGGCCTTTGATACAGCCATGAGTGAACCCCTGATAACCGCTCTTCTGATCAGTCTGGCCGGAATGGGCCTGGTGCTGGGCGCGATCCTGCTGCTCTGGGGGGTGATCGCCCTGCTGGTGGCTCTCAGCGGCCAGCGCGACCGGCCCCAGGCCGTGCCCACAGAGTCGTTTACGGACGACACGGAAATGGAGTTGAAGCAGCAGGCCGCCGCGGCAGCGGTCGCTGCAGCTCTTACTCGCGAGGCGCAGCCGGGTGAACCTCACGAGTTCCCCCTGCCTCCCACCGCCCTGGTGAGCGCCTGGCAGGCAGTTATGCGCAGCAATATATTCAACAAGCGAGGTTCTGTTCGATGAGCAGTCAAAACAATCATTACCGGGTAAAAATTGGTGACCGTTATTTCGACGTAACAATCAAGGACATTCACGCCCGGCCGGTGATCGCCACGGTGGACGGCGTAGAGATCGAAGTCTGGCCGGAAGACGAAGCCGGCCGCAGCCCTGTCGTCAAACCGCCGGCTGCGGCCGCTCCTGCGCCGCAGAAGGAAAAACCGGCGGGCCGGCGAACCCAGACGGCCGGAAGCAGCTCGCGCCAGGTGGTTTCGCCCATTCCAGGCGTGGTGCTCTCCGTAGCCGTCAAGCCCGGTGATCAGGTCACGAACGGGCAGGACCTGCTCGTCATTGAAGCCATGAAGATGAAGAACCGCATCCGAGCATCTCGCTCCGGGGTCATTGCTGCCGTTCACGTCACCCCCGGGCAGACGGTGCGCCATAAGGATCTGCTCGTCGAATTCGAGGCCTCACCCAATGGACATCAATGAGCTGTTCACCCAACTGACCGCCGGCCTGGCCAGCTTCACCCCTGGCAACGCCGTCATGATCCTGGTCGGCTTTGCCCTCATCGCCCTGGCGGTGCGCAAAGAATACGAACCGGTCCTGCTGCTGCCCATCGGCTTCGGCTGCATCCTGGCGAACATCCCCCTGACCGGCATGACGGAAGGCGAAGGCATCTTCAGCCTGCTCTACCGCGTGGGCATCAGCACCGAGCTGTTCCCGCTGTTGATCTTTATCGGCGTCGGGGCGATGATCGACTTCAGCCCCCTGCTCGCCCAACCACAGCTGGTCCTTTTGGGCGCAGCCGGGCAGTTCGGCATCTTTGGCACACTGATCCTGGCCACACTGCTCGGCTTCCCGCTGAACGAGGCGGCTTCGATCGGAGTGATCGGCGCCATCGACGGTCCGACCTCCATTTTTGTGGCCTCCCAACTCGCGCCGGAACTGCTGGCCCCGATCGCCGTGGCCGCCTACTCTTACATGAGCCTGGTGCCCATCATCCAGCCCCCGCTGATGCGCCTGCTGACCACGCCCAAAGAGCGCCGCATCCGTATGGAATACGCTCCCCGTCCGGTATCCCAGACGGCGCGGGTGCTGTTCCCCATCGTCGTCACGCTGGTCATCAGCCTGCTGGTGCCCGCCGCTGCCCCGCTCATCAGCATGCTCATGCTCGGCAACCTGCTGCGCGAGAGCGGCGTGGTCGACCGCCTGTCGAAATCGGCCCAGAACGAGATCGCCAACATCGCCACGCTCTTCCTGGGCGTGACCATCGGCTCCACCATGAACGCAGCGAGCTTCCTCAACCTGGAGACGCTGGGCATCCTTCTACTGGGGCTGCTGGCCTTCTCCCTGGACACCGTCGCCGGGCTGCTCTTTGGGAAACTGCTGGCCTTCCTCACCCGCGGGAAGATCAACCCTCTGGTGGGCGCGGCCGGGATCAGCGCCTTCCCCATGGCCGGCCGCCTGGTGGCCCAGATGGCCCAGAACGAAGATCAGGACAATTTCCTGCTCATGCACGCCATGGGTGCCAACACCGCCGGGCAGCTCGGCAGCGTCATGGCCGGCGGGGTGCTGCTGGCTATCGTCAGTCACCTGATTTGATTCTGGTTACAGTGATTTGAAGACCAGTTCCACCGGGTGGAGCGCGCTCCGCCCGGTGCCGTCTTTAATTTGCGCCTCGCAGGAGACGCCGCTGGCCGCGATCAGCATGTCCTCCCCCGCGGCGCGCACCGCCGGCAGCAGCTTTAACTCCCCGATTTTCATCGACAGTTCATAGTGTTCCGCTTCATAACCGAAGGCTCCAGCCATGCCGCAGCATCCCGAGTCGATCACCTCGACCTGATAACCGGCTGCCTCCAGCAGGGCCTGCGATGCTGCAGTGCCGGTCGGGTAACCGTCGGTTGCCGGCGGCTGGGCCTTCTGGTAGCAGTGACCGTGCAGCAGCACTTTCTGGCCCGCACGGCCATCCTTCACCCGCTCCATGAAATTGGCTATGCGCAGGGTACCGTCCATTGCCGGCCGCACCAGGAACTCGTCCACCATGTAAGCCCGCTCCACCAGGCGCTGTACCTGCTCGTCCCCCGGGAAGAAGTCCAGGTATTCATCCCGCAGCGTGTAGATCTCCGATGTCTCCACCCCCACCACGGCCAGCGCTCCCTGCGGATCGACCTGCGCGATCGCTTTCAGAACACGCTCCGCATGCGCTTTTGCCTCCCGCAGGAATCCTTTCGAGATCAGCGTTCGTCCCGCGCCAGTCACCGGCAGCAGGGTTACCCGGCAGCCGGCGCGCTCCAGCAGCTCGATGGCCGCCAGGCCAACCTGCGGCTGGAAGTACTCGGTGAACGCGTCGCTCAGGAAGAGCACATGCTCCCTGGCTGCCGCTTGAGGCGCCTGCTTCCGCCCCCGGACAAGGCTGTGCAGCGAGCGCCCGGCAAGCTGCGGCAGTGACCGCTGCCCCGCGATGCCCGGCCAGCGGTCAGCAAGCCTGCGCGCCAGTCCCGTCCTCAGCACTGGGTTGGCCAGCGGAGCCAGGTGGTGGCCTGCACCTGCCAGGCGGTCGATGTAGGCGAAGAGGTAATCTCTCACCCGGCGGCCGTGCCGGTCTGCCCAGCGCTGCTCGAACTCGTACTTGAGCTTCGCCATATCCACCGCCGAAGGGCACTCCGCCTTGCAGCCCTTACACGCCAGGCACAGGTCCAGGGCTTCATACACGCTTTTCTCTGCCAGGTCCTGTGCCGGAAAGCGCCCCGAAAGCAGCGCCCGCAGCAGGTTCGCCCGGCCGCGCGTGCTGTGCATCTCTTCCTGGGTCGCCTGGAAGGACGGGCACATCACCCCGTCCGCTTTGCGGCAAACGCCGGCACCGTTACACTGCTCTACAGCCCCGTCCAGCCCGGCCTGCGCGCTGAAATCCAGCACCGGCACCCAGCTCTGGCGTACGGCTGCGGTGCTGTAATCAGGCTCGTAGCGCAGGCTGGCGTCCATGGGCGGAACCGCGCTCCCTGGCCCCAGGTTCACGATCTTCCCCGGGTTCAGCAGGTTGTGCGGGTCTGCTGCCGCTTTCAAATCGCGAAAAGCCTGGTAAATCCGCGGCCCGAAGGTTTTCTCCAGCCATTCCGAACGCGCCAGGCCGTCGCCGTGCTCCCCGCTGGGGGCGCCGCCCAGCTGCAGTGTCAGCTCGACGGCCTGCTGGGCGATGCGGCGCAGTTCCTGCCGTCCCTGTACGCTTTTCAGGTTGAGCAGCGGGCGGATATGCAGGCAGCCCGCCGATGCGTGGGCATAGACCCCGGCGGTTGTGCCGTGCTCCGCCAGCAAACGCTCCATTTCGGCGGCGAACGTCCCCAGGTTCTCCACCGGCACTGCCAGGTCTTCGATAAACCCGATCCCTTTCGTATCGCCGGGCTGCGACTGCAGGATTCCCAGCCCCACCTTGCGCAGCCCCCACACACGGCTCTGTTCGGCCGGGCTTTCCGCCAGCAGAACTCTGCCCTGTGCTGCCAGACGGCCGGCCTGGGCACGCAGGCGCTCGGGCGAATTGCCGGCGAATTCCAGCACCAGCAGGGCTTCCGGTGCTCGATCTCCCGCAGCCAGCGAATCGACGAAGGCCGCCTGGGCGGCATACGCCGGCACGGAGCGCGCCAGATCGATCAGCAGGCGCGGGATCAGCTCAACTGCCGTGGGGCCGTATTCCAGCAGCGCAGGGACGGCGTCACACGCCTGTCCGATCCCTTCATAACCCAGCACGGCCAGCAGGCGGTGCGCCGGCATCGGGACGATGCGCAGCGTGGCCCTGCGGATCACGCCCAGCGTCCCCTCCGAGCCGGCCAGCAGCGGCGCCAGATTGACCGTCCCGGCCTCTACTGGCGGGTACGGCCGGGGATCGTAATCCGCCCAGCGCGGCGGCGCTCCCGGAGACCAGGGCAGCAGGTAGTTCAGGTTGTACCCCGAAGCCCGCCGCCACACCCGCGGCCAGGCAGCCCGGATTTCCTCGCCCAGCTCGCTGCGAATGCGCTGCGCACAGCGGAAAATCCGGCTCTCCAGCGAGTTTCCATCTGCGGCTGCGCGCTGTGTAAAAGCATCCTCGCTCAGGGCACTGAACGAGGCCACCGAACCGTCCGCCAGGACGGTCTCCACGGAAACCAGGTGGTCGGCCATCATGCCGTACAGGATCGAGTGTGCGCCGGTGGCGTTGTTTGCGATGCTTCCGCCCAGAGTCGCCCGTTCTGCGGAGGCCGGGTCGGGGCCGATCTGGAATCCCTGGTGCTTCAGGATGCGGTTCAACGTCTGCAGCACCAGCCCCGGCTCAACCGTGACCGTCTGCGCTTCCAGGTCCAGCGCCAGGATCTGGTTAAGATGCCGTGAGCAGTCCAGGATCATCGCCGGTCCGATCGCCTGGCCGGCCAGGCTTGACCCCGCGCCGCGCGCCAGCACCGGCACGCCGTACCCCGCGCAGATCTCCACCGTCGCGGACAGCTCATCCAGCGTGCGGGGGAAGACCACGCCCAGCGGTTCGATCTGGTAGATCGAGGCGTCCGTGCTGTACAGGATGCGCGTGGTCAGGTCACAGCGCACCTCGCCGCTCAGGTTTTTCTTTAACTGGTTCTCAAGATCCGGGATGGGGGATGCCTCGCTCAGTTTCACGAGTCGATTCTAACACAGCCGGTTTGTGGGCCGCGGGTGATGCTGCGCATCTCGGCCGCTGAAAACTCCGAGGGACATGGACCTTAATCCCCTCCCCTGTGAGCGAGCGGCAGCGAGCGAAGCGGGGGAGGGTCAGGGTCTCACAAGGGCAGGTTTTTTATGCAGGGATTAGATAATTCACTCCGCGCCAGATGGTATGTCCGAAACAGAAGCACGATCGTTTCGCCAGCAGGCCGCTTCGACTGCGGGGCTTACGCCCCTCCGCTCAGCGTGCCTGCGGGCGAAATACCCGCCACCCAGGCGCCCTTCGATCGAGCGGTCGTTCTTTGACCGCCGCTCTGGATGCCTGGTAAATATATTGAGATTAATTACCTGCCTCTGTTTTTCCCGGTAATTAGCCATGGTCCTGTGACCGCAGCCCTCGACGCGCTGTTTCTCCTGCCGAGTGAAAAAGGAAAATCTCTGAGAGCAGGACCATCGATCCGTAAAGCAGCCTGTATGCAGCCGCCCCAGCACCGTTACAATATAACCGTTACCCGCAAGGTATACGGGATCCATCCATTATGAAAAACCGCCCCTCCCTCACCGCCCTCGGCATCGCCCTGATGCGCGCTATCGAAAGCAGCCGTCCGGAGGACGAACGCCTGGTTTACGACCCTTATGCGCGCCATTTCATATCGCCTATCCTCTGGCTGGCGGGGCGCTTCTTCGTCCGCAGCGGATACAGCGAGCGCCGCGGGCCGGGCGTGACCGGTTTCCTGGCCGCTCGCGAACGAATCATCGACGACACCCTGCGCCAGGCACTGGCGGAAGGGGCCTGCCAGGTCGTGCTGCTCGGCGCCGGGTACGACACCCGTCCCTACCGCATGCCCGAGCTGAAAAGCGTGCCGGTCTTCGAGGTCGACCACCCGGCCACACAGGAACACAAGCGCCGCCGCCTGCAGGCCATCCTTCCTGCCATCCCCCCAAACGTCACCTTCGTCCCCATCGACTTCAACCAGCAGTCACTGGCCGGCAGCCTGCTCCCGGCCGGCTGCAGCCGCAAAGAGAAGACCGTCTTCATCTGGCAGGGGGTGATCTATTACCTCGACCCCGACGCCGTCGATTCCACCCTGCAGTTCATCACAAACCATTTTCCCGCCGGAAGCCGGCTGGTGTTTGACTATGCGCTGCAGTCCCACCTGGATTCTCCCCAGGGCGAAGTACGGTCGACCAACCGCTACGGCCGCTTCACCGGCGAGCGGCTGCGCTATGCGATCCCGGACGGCGGGCTGGAGGCATTCCTCCAGGCGCGCGGCTTCCGCCTGCTCGTCGATTACCGTGCCGCCGACCTGCACCGCATGTATTTCACCGGGAAACGCAGCCGGCGCACCATCTCGCCCGGTTATGCCGTTGCCGTTGCCGGAGTGGCCCACCGGTAAGCGGACACCATTAAGGCATTTTGCGAATCTCTTCACAAAAACCTTATTGACGTAGGGGAAATTTGCCATTACACTTCCGTGCAAATTAAATCCGGCCCGGTGCCGCATTTCACCGCGGCGAACATTCTGGGCCCAGAACCGGCCGGGTGACATTTACCCTCCAGCATCCATCTCGAGGAGACGCATAGATCATGACTATCAGCCAGGTTGCCGCAGCAATTGCCGAATCGCCTACCCTCGCGCTGAATGAAGAAGCCAGGCGCCTGCGCGAGAAAGGCGAGCCCGTCATCAATATGGGCATCGGAGAGCCAAAGAACAAAGCGCCGATCGCCGCGATCCTCACCTCCGCCGCCAAGCTGACCGCCGGCGACATCAAATACACCCCCGTCGATGGCATTCCCTCCCTCAAAAAAGCCATCATCCGCTATACCGAGGAAAACTACGGCCGCATTCCGGCTCCCGAGAATGTGATCGTATCCGCCGGCGCCAAGCAGTCACTCTTCAACATCCTCTTCACGCTGCTCAACCCGCAGGATGAGGTCATCCTGCTCGCCCCCTACTGGGTCAGCTATCCCGAGATGATCAAAATGGTGCGCGCTGTACCGGTGATCGTCACACCCGAGGACGGTGGTTTCCATCCCCGCATGCAGGAGATCGAGGCCGCCGTCAGCCCGTATACCCGCGCCATCATCGTCAACAGCCCCAACAACCCCTCGGGTGTGGTCTACTCGGAGGCCTTCATCGCCGATATTGTCGACTTCTGCGAACGCCGGGGCATTTACCTGATCATGGATGACATCTACCATAAGCTGGTCTACGACGGTGCCTGCGCGGTCCCGGCTTACCGGTACACACGCAAAGATATCGATTCCAGCATGGTGATCGTCGTCAACGGCGTCTCCAAGCTCTACGGGATGACCGGCTTCCGCATCGGCTGGACGGTCGCCAGCCGTAAGCTGGTGGCGGTGATGAACAACGTCCAGGCGCAAACGACCTCCTGCACGGCGCTGATCCTTCAGGCGGCTGCAGAAGGTGCGCTGACCGGTTTGCAGAACGTGGTCGAATCGCTGCGTATGACCTTCGACAACAACCGCCGTGTGATCATGCAGGAACTGCGCGCCTTCAACGGCGTCAGGGTGATCGAGCCGCAGGGTGCCTTTTATGTGCTGCCCGACTTCAGCGCATACTCGAAAGATTCCGTCGCACTGGCGCGCATGCTCCTCCAAAAAGCCCTGGTGGTAACAGTGCCGGGCAAGGAGTTTGGCATGGAAGGTCACCTGCGCCTGAGCTACGCCGGCAGCGTCAAAGACATCCAGACGGCTGTGGAGCGCATGAAATGGGCGCTTGACCCCACGTCACCCAACGAAATCTATATCGGCGACAGAAAAATGGTGAGGGACTGGCTATGAACAACTTATTGAACATCAAGACGCCTGCCGAAGCGCAGGCCCTCTCCCTGAAAAGCGATTACGGGTTGGAAAACCACGGCCTGTTCAATCTGCGCCAGGTATACTGGAATCTGCCGGTGGAAGCCCTCTACGAGGAGGCCATCTTCAGAAACGAAGGCAAGATGGCCCGCCACGGCCCCTTTGTGGTGCATACCGGTAAACACACCGCCCGCGCCGCGAATGACAAATTCATCGTGCGCGAGCCTTCCACCGAAGAAAACGTCTGGTGGGGGCAGTACAACCGCCCTTACCCCGCGGACCGTTTCAACGAGCTGTATAACCGCGTGCAGGGCTTCCTGCAGGGGAAAGACGTCTTCGTGCAGGACTGCTACGCCGGCGCCGATCCGGACTACCGCCTGCCGGTGCGCATCATCACGGAGTACGCCTGGCACAGCCACTTCGCGCGCAACATGTTCCTGCTTCCAGAAACCAGCGAGGCGTACCGCTACCACGTCCCGGAGTTTACCGTCATCTGCGTACCTTCCTTTAAGGCGTTCCCCCAGATCGACGGCACCAACTCCAACACGGTGATCGTGATCAACTTCGACCAGCGCCTGTGCATCATCGGCAACACCGGTTACGCCGGGGAGATCAAGAAGTCGGTCTTCACCATCATGAACTACCTGCTCCCCCTGCAGGGCGTGATGACCATGCACTGCTCGGCCAACCAGGGGCCGGATGGCGACGTCGCCCTTTTCTTCGGGCTCTCCGGGACGGGGAAGACCACCCTCTCGGCCGACCCGCAGCGCAAGCTGATCGGCGACGACGAGCACGGCTGGAGCGATGCGGGCATCTTCAACTTTGAAGGCGGCTGCTACGCCAAGGTGATTGCCCTTTCCCCAACCGCCGAACCGCAGATATACGCCACCACGCGCCGCTTCGGCACGATCCTGGAAAACGTGGTCTACGATCCGGTCACGCGCCTGATCGACCTGAACGACGACAGCTTCACCGAGAACACGCGCGCCTCGTACCCGCTGGAGTTCATCGACAACGCACTGCCGGAGAAGCACGGCGGTCACCCGAAGAACATTGTCCTGCTCACCTGCGACGCCTCCGGCGTGATGCCGCCGATCGCCCGCCTGTC
Source organism: Chloroflexota bacterium (assembly GCA_012516075.1). GTDB lineage: Bacteria > Chloroflexota > Anaerolineae > Anaerolineales > UBA4823 > JAAYXE01. Next base: position 24,411 of record JAAYXE010000121.1, read on the forward strand.
GCCCGACCAGGCGCTCTACCACTTTATTTCCGGCTACACGGCCAAGGTCGGCGGCACCGAGATTGGCCTGGGAGAGGAGCCTGAGATCACCTTCAGCACCTGCTTCGGCGGGCCGTTCATGGTCCACCACCCCGCCTATTATGCCGACCTGCTCAAGCGCAAGATCCTGCGCTACGGCGTCAAGTGCTGGCTGCTCAACACCGGCTGGGTGGGCGGTCCATACGGCGTGGGCAAGCGCATCAGCATCCACCACACGCGCGCCCTGCTCAACGCTGCCCTGAACGGCGTGCTGGACGATGTGGAGTACTGCACCGACCCCGTCTTCGGCTTCGAAGTGCCCCGCCGCTGCCCGGACGTGCCCGATTCGGTGTTAGACCCGGCATCATCCTGGTCCAGCCCGGAAGCGTACATGAAGCGCTACCGCAGTCTGGCTGCGCGCTTTATCGATAATTTCAAGAAGTTCCAGGACAGCGTCCCGGAAGAAGTTCGCAGCGCCGGCCCGCGCATCTGACCTGCATTCTCCATAAAACAGCGCTGCAGGCATGCCGCGGCACTGAGAATTTGACTTCCCTCTGAAACGAAAAAGCGCTGAAAGATCTGAGCTGTAATAACAGCGGATCCTTTCAGCGCTTTTTGACGTATTGATCCCAGACGGTTTAATAAAGCACGGCTCTCACCGCATCACAGCGCCCAGGCCAGCAGCACGCCGATAATAGCCACGATCACGCCCAGATGCAGCAGCAGGTCGCTCTCCCGCAGCCACCCGGCCGCCGGAATGAACTGCAGCACCCCGTTCAACACCACAAGGAAAAGCGCCAGCAGCAGCGGCAGCCCTTTGCGGTGCGCCAGGAAATCCGATATCCGGTCCAGTGACTCGTTAAACCACTTCTGCATGCTTTATGCTTCCTGGGTCTCATCCTCATCGTCCGGTCCGTAGCCCGGCAGCTCAATCAACTCCTGATCGTCGTGCTCATAACCATCGCCGGCCGGCGCTTCCTCGCTCGCCGGCAGCCGGGTGAATGGCTGGAAGCGGGCGATCAATCGGCCCGGCAGACGTCCCTGAATGAATACGCCGCCGCGACTGTGCTCAACGCGCTCCACCTGCCCAAATTCATGGAAGGTGGAGATCAGCCCGCCTTCCTTATACGGCAGCCGAACGGCAATTGGCTGGTAGCGCTCATACAGTTCCCGGCCCACCACGGTCAGCAGATCATTGATCCCGTCGCCGGTCAGTGCGGAGATAGCCACCGAGTTGGGGAAAGACTCCACCGTCTGTCGGGCTCGATCCGGGTCGTTCAACCGGTCGATCTTGTTCAGCACGGTCAGGACCGGGATGTGGCCGGCCTCGATCTCCGCCAGCGTCTGGTGTACGGCGTTGGCCTGCGCGATGGCGTTCGGGTGAGTGATGTCCACAACGTGCAGCAGCAGGTCCGCCTCGGTGATCTCCTCCAGCGTGGCGCGGAAGGCAGCTACCAGTGCGGTGGGCAGTTTCTGAATAAACCCTACCGTATCGGTGAACAGCGCCAGGTGACCGCCGGGCAGCTCCACCCGGCGCGTGGTCGGGTCCAGCGTGGCGAAAAGCTGGTCGGCGACGTACACATCCGCGTTCGTCAGGCGGTTGAGCAGCGTGGATTTCCCGGCATTGGTGTAGCCCACCAGCGCCACCACCGGGATGCGCGAGCGCTTGCGCCGCAGGCGGTGATGCAGGCGGTGGGTGCGCACCTTCTCCAGTTCGGCTTTCAGGTGGTCGATCCGGCGGCGGATATCTCGCCGGTCCACTTCCAGCTGCGTTTCACCCGGGCCGCGCAGGCCGACGCCGCCCACGCTGCCGGTGCGTCCACCACCGCCGCCTGCCTGGCGGGCCAGGTGAGTCCAGGCACGAGTCAGGCGCGGCAGGCGGTACTCGTACTGCGCCAGTTCCACCTGCAGGGCGCCCTCGCGGGTGTTGGCATGCTGGGCGAAGATATCCAGGATCAACGTCGTGCGGTCGATAATCCGCACACGGTCGCGAAAGATCTTCTCCAGTTCGCGCAGCTGCCGCGGCGAGAGTTCTTCATCGAAGATCAACACCTCCGCCTGCAGTTCTTCAGCCAGGGCTTTGACTTCTTCTACTTTACCCGGGCCGATAAAGGTCTGGGAGTTGGGGTGCTCGAGCTTCTGCGTGGCCTGCCCGACCACGTCCAGGCCGGCGGTATCGGCCAGCAGCGCCAGCTCGTTGAGTGAATCTTCCAGGGGCAGCAGCCCGTTTTGACCGTAAATTTCTACACCAATCAGAAATGCACGTTCACGCGGCCGTGTTGTCGGTTCTGGCAGTTTTTTCGACATGCAAACCTTTCTTATTCAGTTCCCACAAACCGCGCAGCCCGTTCATCCGGAGGGTCTTTACGCAGCGGCAGCAGGATATGGAAGGTGGTGCCGGGGCAGCGGATCTCGTCGCGTCCTTCCGACTCGATCCAGATCGCTCCCCCGTGCGCCTCGATAATGCCTTTGGTAATCGGTAATCCCAATCCGGGGCCGCCGCCTTTGAATTTCGTCTTTCCGCTCGAATGCAGGGAGGTCTCTCCCAGCCGGCCAAACTTTTCAAACACCCAGGCGTGGTCCTCAGGATTGATCCCGATTCCTGTATCCTGGATTGTAACCTCAATGAAGCCAGGTAACAACCGTCCGCTCAAAGTAATCCTGCCCTCGTCGGGTGTATATTTGATCGCGTTTGATACCACATTGCGCAGGGCCTGGTACAGCCGCTCGCTGTCCCCGAAGATCATTTCGTGCATGCCCTCGAACGGGATCAATTCCAGGGTCTGCTGCCGTTCCTGCAGGGCGGGGCTCATCTCGTGGATCACCATCTCGATCAGCCGGTCGATCCACACCGGCTGGAAGTTCAACGCCAGCAGGCGGTTTTCGATCATCGCCACATCGATCATGTCGTCGATGATCTCCTGCAGCCGGCGGGTCCCTTTCTGTACGCCCTGCAGCAGCACCCGGGTCTGGGGATCTCCCTCTGCATCCGGAATCTGCTCGCGCAGCATCGCCAGATAGCCTTCGATCAGGGTCAGCGGAGTCTTTAACTCATGGGCCGCGACCGAGATGAAGTCAGAGCGGTTCCCTTCGAGCCGCTTCAACGCCTGCTTCGTCTTCTCCAGCTCACGCGAGATGCGCCGGGCCTTGTGTTCAACTTCCAGACGATAGGCGGAATTCACCGCGTGGGCGTAGACCGGCAGCAGCCCCTGGATCAGTTCCAGGGCTTCTGCCGGGGGCAGGTTTTCGCGCGCCACCTCACAGGAGATCTGCAGAATCAGGTTCAGGATGATAACCAGGGGCTGCTCGCCGTCCCCCAGGTCGGTCTCGGTGCGCGCCTCCGCCCATGAGGCGATGAGCGGGTCCAGCCATTCCGGGTTGCCGGTCTCCAGCGCCTGTATGAGCAGTTCGAATAAGCGCCCTAACTGCTGCTGAAAACTCTCACGCACTCCCTCGCCCCGGGCCAGCCGGTGGGAAATGCGCATCGTCCAGATCGTTTGAATTTTTCGCAGTGAATCAGCAGTGGGCATAATTTTAGTTTACGACAGCGCAGTGGATTTGCCAACAAACGGCCTGTCCACCTATCGAGTTTGTTGGCCTGAGCGCGTCAGCCAGGCGATCAGGGTATCGCCCACCGCCTTCAGGCTTGCGGCCGATACTTTATCGGGCGTATCGCCCAGCGTGTGCCAGTACGGGTAATCAAAATCGATCAGGTCGACAGCCGGGATTCCGGCTTCCAGGAAGGGGGTGTGGTCGTCCAGAATGCTGTATTTCAGCGTGGGGATAAACTGCTCCTCATACCCCAGGCCGGCGGCCGTCTCCCAGATCTCACGCGTCAGATCGGGGTCGGAGTTGCGCTCCTGGTAAATGTTCAGGTCGGCGTCGCCGATCATGTCCACGATGACAACAGCCTGGGGATCGCGCTCCAGTTCGTCCACAAATGCGCGTGAGCCCAGGATCCAGTCCCAGCCAGGCAGTCGGCCGGTGTCTTCGGCGTCGAAAAACACCAGCCAGACCTCACCCGGACGTTCTCCCGGGGCCCGGTTCTCCAGATGCGAGGGCAGCACGCGCGCCAGTTCGAGCAGCACAGCCACCCCCGAGGCCCCGTCGTTTGCACCAGGTGTGGGCTGGTTCCGGTTGGCCAGATCAGGATCTTCATCGGCCACCAGGCGCGAATCGTAGTGCGCGCCGATGATCACCAGCGGCTCTCCCCGCCCCCATCTGGCGATCACATTGCGGATGGGCTGGTTCATGCGGCTGGTCTCCTGCACTTCAACATCCCAGCCGGCCTTCTCCGCTTCTTCCACCATCCACGCCACCGCCCGGGTGTGCGCCTCACTCCCTACCGTGCGCGGCCCCAGATCGACCTGAAAGACGACATCCTCCAGCGCTCGTTCGCCGTCAAATGGCTGCGGGTCGCCCTCGGGCGCCAGGTTGCGAAAGATGGGGTCGAGAAAGACGCTGCCCTGACTGTAAAACCATACCGCCGATGTGACCAGCAGCACGCCGATCAAACCCAGCAGTGTAAAGCGCTTTACCCCGCTCATTTGCTGACCTCCTCAAGGAATCGCTCCAGGTCGTGCAGCGCCCTCCGGGAATAGGCGGCACCGCGCTCGCGCTTGCCGCGTATGCGCTCCCCTTCCAGCGGGGGCAGGATGCCGAAATTGGCTTTCATGGGCTGGAAATCGGCCTCCGCGGCCCGGGTGATGTAGGCACACAGCGCGCCCAGCATCGTGGTTTCAGGCAGCGCCAGCGCATCTTTTCCCTTCAGCACGCGTGCCGCGTTCCACCCGGCCAGCAGGCCGGTGGCGATATTCCCGGCGTACCCTTCCACGCCGGTGATCTGCCCGGCAAAGAACAGGTCGTCGCGCCCTCGGAACTGCAGCGTGGGCCTCAGGTGGGCCGGGGAAAAGATGAACGTGTTGCGGTGCATCTGCCCGTAGCGCTCAAATTCGGCGTTCTCAAGCCCCGGGATCATCCGGAATACCCGGCGCTGTTCGCTGAACTTCAAATTAGTCTGGAAGCCAACCATGTTGTACAGCGTGCCGGCCAGGTTATCCTGCCGCAGCTGAACCACGGCGTACGGCCGGCGGCCGGTGCGCGGGTCGATCAAACCCACCGGGCGCATGGGGCCAAAGGCCAGCGCATCGCGCCCACGGCGCGCCAGGATTTCCACCGGCAGACAGCCTTCAAAAAAGTGATGCGCACCGGCGCGCACCCCTGATTCAAGATCCTTCTCAAAATCTTTCAGCTCGATGCGCTCGGCCTCCAGCAGGGCGTCCACGAAGGCTTCATATTCATCACGCGTGAATGGGCAGTTGATGTAATCGCCGTCGTCATGCTCGCCGCGGTCGTAGCGCGAGGCCCGGTAAGCAATATCGAAGTTGATCGAGTCGACGTTGACGATCGGGGCGATCGCGTCGTAGAAATACAGGTGCTCGGATCCGGTCAGTTCCAGGATCGACTGTGAGAGCGCCGTCGACGTCAGGGGGCCTGTAGCGATGATGGCCGGCGCATCGGGCACCTGCTGCATCTCCTCACGGATGATCTCGATGTTCGGGTGCTGTTCAATCATCCCGGTCACCCGGCAGGCGAACGCCTCCCGGTCCACGGCCAGCGCCCCGCCGGCCGGCACCGCCGTCTCTTCCGCACAGCGCAGCACCAGCGAGCCCAACCGCCGCAGCTCTTCTTTCAACACCCCCGGCGCCCGGTCGATCAGGTTCGACCCCAGCGAGTTGGAACATACCAGCTCCGCCAGGTAAGCGCCGGTGTGCGCTCCGGTGGTTTTCAGAGGCCGCATCTCGTACAGCCGCACTTTGATGCCTCTTTCGGCAGCCTGCCAGGCGGCTTCACTGCCTGCCAGCCCGCCTCCGATTACCATTAATTCCTTCATGAACACTCCATCGAAAGGTGTGATTTTACGCGATTTCTCTCTGCCCGTCAGGGTTCAGGCCGTATTCTTAACCATCTTTTCATCCCATCGACGGTTACTCGAGGTTGAAGGTGTTACAATCTGGATAATGACCCTCTGAGAATATGACTTTCGTCAGTAATCCGTCTGGCTATTCGATAGTATAATTCATCCAGTCAACGGTTTCCAAAGCATCGAACCAGAAACTGGAATTTAAACGCAAAAACGGAGTAAACTGCCATGCCACATTTAGGCCCAACTGAACTGATCATCATTCTGGTGATCGTCATCGTTCTCTTTGGAGTAGGCCGGATCAGCAAAATCGCCGGTGAGATGGGTTCCGGCATCCGGGCCTTCCGCGAAGGGCTGCAGGGCGATGATGACGAAAAGGCTGCAGATAAAGACGAAGCTGCTGAAAAATAACTTTACCTCCTTTCCCCTGGCTTCTTTCTGTCTTTATCTGTAATCCAACACGGTTTATCCTTCAAAAGCAGGGTGATCTGGTATGGGGCGCCGGACGCTGATCATCCTTCATATGGACTCAGGAACCGCAGGCTGCCCGCCGCTCGTTTGGGGGCAGCCTGTTTCATTTACATAGAGAAACCGGCATGCCGTTTGTCCAGCTGACCCCCGACCTTAACCTGCACTACCTGGATGTGAACCCGGACGGAACCCCGGCGCTGGTGCTGCTTCATGCGCTGGGCGCTTCTTCGGCCTCCTGGGAACTGCAGCTCCCTGCGCTGGTGGAGGCCGGACTGCGCGTGATCGCCCCCGACCTGCGCGGCTTTGGCCAGACGAAATTCACCGGCCGGGAAGTGACCATTGCCCGCATGGCCGGCGATGTGGATGCCCTGATGAAAGCCCTGGGGCTCGAAAAAGCTCATGTGCTCGGGCTTTCCATGGGCGGGACGGTGGCCCTGCAGTTTGCCCTGGATTACCCGCAGCGGGTCGACCGGCTGGTCCTGGTGAACACTTTTTCACGGCTGCGGCCGGCAAACCCGGGTGAATGGGCCTACTTCGCCGCCCGTTTCCTCGTGCTCCATTTCCTGGGTCTGCCGCAGCAGGGGCGCCTGGTTGCCCGCCGTGTGTTCCCCCGCCCGGAGCAGGCAGTCTTCCGCCAGGAACTGCTGCGCGAGATCCTGCAGGCCGACCCGCGCTGCTACCGCGCCGCAGTCCGCTCTCTGGCGAGGTTCAACCTGGATAACCGCCTGGGTGAAATCAAGCGTCCGGTTCTCGTCGTCACCGGGGAAGACGACAACACCATATCTCCCCATGTTCAGGGGCGTCTGGCGGCTGCCATCCCCACCGCCAGGCAGGTCGTGATCCCCAATGCCGGCCATGCCGTGATTGTCGATCAGGCCAGCACCTTTAACCGCACGCTGCTGGAGTTTCTCTGCCCAGGATTAGGGGTTGATTAGAGTCCGTTTCTCCGGCCTGTTTTCCTGTAAAATTCCATCATTCAAAGAAGGGAAATCACCATTTCGGCCGTGATCAGGAGGAGACCGTTGCGACCTCTCAAGCAGATGAAACCACGATCTGTGCTCGCGCTCGCTGCACTGCTTCTTCTTACATCAGTTCCTGCCCGGGCAGAAGCCATCCTGGCGCCGTATGCGCAGGATCCGCGCCCCGGCTGGCTGCAGGCATTCATGCTCGACCCGCTGGCAAACTCCGTCGCCGTTATTCTGCTGGTGGCGATGATCATCACCGTCATCGTCGTTCTGTTCAGCTTTCTGCGCGATGCGGAGTTCGAAGAGCAGTTCCACGAAGCCCGCAAAGTAATCCCTGTGCTCGCCGTCGTGGGGATGGGGATCGCGGTATACATGACCATCATTGAGATCACCCGCTCGGAGGCCATCTGCGGGCCTGTGGGTGACTGCAACAGCGTCCAGCAGAGCCCGTATGCGTATCTCTTCGGCGTGTTCCCGGTCGGGCTCTTCGGCCTGCTGGGATATTTTGCCATCCTGGGGACCTGGCTGGTCCAGCGCTACGGCCCGCAGTCCCTGCGCCGCTTCGCCGCCCTGGCGGTCTGGGGCCAGGCGCTGTTTGGGGTGCTCTTCTCGATTTACCTGACCTTCCTGGAGCCGTTCGTCATCGGGGCCACCTGCATCTGGTGCATCTCGTCGGCGGTTGTGATCACGCTGCTGCTGTGGTTCTCCACGCCGGCTGCCCGCGCGGCCACTCACCAGCCGCTGGACGACGAGACCCTGGAAGAAATTACGGCCTGAGCATAGAGTCATGAAAATAACGCTCCCACAGAGGATCGTGGGAGCGTTATTTATTAGTGGGAACTCGTGGACGCCCGCAGGCAGTATGAGCGGCATACTTCGCATGCTCAGTCGAAGACCGCCTGCAGGCAATCGACGACATCCTTTGCACTTGCAGCGGCATACTGAGACCAGAGCGGCCCGCCCTCCATCAGGCGTGCTTCTTCACCACCACATACGCCATGACCCCCTCCGTAACCACCTGCTTCTGACTCCCTGCCTCCGGGAACAGGCCCGCAATCGCCTCCGGCTCCAGAAAGCGGCTGCGCATCAGGGCCGCCTTCTCCGCCAGGGCCAGCAGGCGCACCACCAGGCGCCTCAGGTCAGGCTCTTCGATGACAATCGTTCCCCCCGGTTTCAACACCCGCCACAGTTCCCGGGCCGTATGTTCCTGAGAAGCCACATGGTGCAGCGCATCCACCATCAGGATGCGCTCGACAGAGCGGCTCGCCAGGGGCAGCTTCTCGCTCTGCCCGCGCAGCACGCCCAGTTCGTCCTTCTGGCGCGCCTGCTGTAGCATGCTCCAGTTCTCATCCAGCACCACGACCGGCTGGCCTTCTGCCCTCAGCAGCTGCGCCACGCGGCCCGTCCCGCCGCCCACATCCACCACCGGGCCAGAAGCGGGAAGGTCCAGCAGTTCCAGCAGGCGAGCGTCCCCGTGCGGCGGAATGATGCGCTCATACCAGGGCGCCACAAGCTTGAAATGGTCGATCACGGGATTCCCCCTGGCTGACCGTAAATTCATCAGCGCACCAGCATCGGCAGGTGCACCTTTCCCACAGGGACCTCTTTGAAGTTGATCAGCACCAGGTTTTTGCTGCAGTCGGCGGAAGTTTGAAACGCAACTTTTTCGGAGATTGGGTTGCCGTTGAGGTCCTTGAGCTGCACTGTAAGGGCCCCCGCTGAGGAGGCCAGCGGCTGGTCTGCCAGGGTGACATCAAATCCCCCCGGGCCCAGGTTCTTGTTCGTGCCGGTCATCCCGGTTGCCAGGACCGGCTTACCGCCCAGAGTCCCTTCGACCTCCACCACGATTTTGTCCACCGCTTTCCCGCTCATGTCAAAGACCTGGCCGCCGACGCCGGTCCAGTTACAGCCGACCTCCGGCCGGGCGATATTGGGGATGTAAGCCGGCGTCCCGGCCTGCTTGCTGAACTCTCGGCTCGCGGCCTGCCCGGGCGCGGCCAGCCCGGCCAGCAGTTCGCCTTCGGATGAATCCTCTGCGCCGTGCTGCGCGGCATTCTCCTGATGTGGAAGGGCCGCATTTTCGGTGGGCGCAGCCACCTGGGGGCCGGCAGCCGAACACCCGGCCAGGAAGATCATCACCAGTAAAATGTAACCGCTGAACCTGCTTCGCACCATCCAACCTCCTTATGAAAACACGTCTTCATTATAAACAGTTTTGCGGTCAATTTCGTTGACAGAACCAGAGGGGCGTGATAAACTCGCCCCACGATGAAAACGCCGCTTACCGCTTCTCATCATCATATCCGCCATTCCCCCGCCTGACCGGAGGTCTGGTCCTTTTCGCGTACCCATGCGTTTCCACCCCCGGTCACGGGGGTTTTTTGTTTTATGAGTTAAGGTGATGAACAACCACTCCGTCCGTATCTCGCTTCCTTCCAAAGGCCGCCTGGCCGAGAGCTGCCTGAACTTCCTGGCGGACTGCGGCCTGGCGGTGGACAAAACCAACCCGCGCCAGTACGAAGCGCGCATCCCAAGTCTTCCCGGTCTGGTGGTCCTCTTCCAGCGCCCGGCGGATATTGTGGTCAGCGTGCGCGACGGCAGCGTGGATTTCGGCATCACCGGCATCGATGTCATCGAAGAGCGTAAGGGGAACGCCGGTGAAGTGCTTATCCTGCACGACGCCCTGGGCTTTGGCCAGTGCGTACTCGCCCTGGCGGTCCCCGAATCCTGGGAAACGGTGAGCGACATGTCAGACCTCAGGGCATTCGCCGCCCGTTCTGCCGCCCCGCTGCGCGTGGCAACTAAATTTCCTTTCCTCACCGGGCGCTTCCTCGACCAGCACGCCGTCCCGCACACGCTGATCTCGGCGGAGGGCACCCTGGAGACCGCCCCGGCCATCGGCTATGCCGACCTGATCGCCGACCTGGTCTCCTCCGGGCAGACACTGCGCGACAACCGTCTCAAGCTGCTCGCCGGCGGGGCGATCCAGAGATCCCAGGCGGCACTGATCGCTAACCGCCGCGCCCTCGAAAGCAATCCCCAGGCCCTTGCGGTGGCCCGCCACCTGCTCGAGTTCTTTGAAGCCCACCTGCGCGCTGCCGAGAACCTGGCCATCTTCGCCAATATCCGCGGGGAATCGCCCCAGGCCATCGCGGCGCAGATCTTCGCCATGCCCACCCTGGGCGGTCTGCAGGGACCGACCATCTCGCAGGTGATCGTCCGCGAGGGTTCACCCAACTGGTTCGCCGTGCACATCATCGTGCGCCGCGACCAGCTCTTCCAGGCCGTCTCCGAGCTGCGCCAGATCGGTGGCAGCGGTGTGGTCGTCGCGCCGGTGAGCTATATCTTCGAAGAGGAACCGCCGCGCTACAAAGCCATGCTCGCTGCCCTGCAGAGGATCCCGGAAAGCAGCTCCGTGAAAGGATAGCCCATGTTCAAGATCTACGATCCCCAGACAGCCGCACAGACGATTTTACAGCGCCGCCCGCCCGATGAAGTTACCATTCCTGAAAGCCTGCAGGCCCGCATTGCCGGCCTCTTCGGCGAGCCGCTCTCGCCCGATCAGGCCGTGCGCCGCATCCTCCAGGATGTGCGCCAGCGCGGCGACGCTGCCCTGGAAGAATGGGCCTGCAAACTGGACGGCGCCGCCCCGGCTGGTTTCCGTGTCCCGGAAGACCAGATCCAGGCTGCGCTGCAGGCCATCCCACCCGAGGTGAGAACCGCCCTGCAGCAGATGGCGGAGCGCATCGAAGCCTACCACCGCCGCCAGCCGCTCACGTCCTGGTTCACCCACGACCTGGGCGGCGTGCTTGGCCAGGTCGTGCGCCCGATCCGCCGCGTGGGCCTGTACGTTCCCGGTGGAGCCACGCCGCTGCCGTCCTCGGTGCTGATGTCGGCCCTGCCGGCGCGCGTCGCCGGTGTCCCCGAGATCGTGGTGGTCTCCCCGCCCGAACGCTCCAGCGGTCAGATACCCGCCCCGGTCCTGGCTGCCTGCGCCATCGCCGGCGTTCAGGAGGTGTATGCCCTGGGCGGGGCGCAGGCGATCGCTGCGCTGGCGTACGGCACACAGTCGGTGCCGGCGGTGGATAAGATCTTTGGCCCGGGCGGCCTCTTCGTCACCCTCGCCAAACAGCAGGTCTTTGGCGTGGTCGGCATCGACGGGCTGGCCGGCCCCACCGAAACGGTCATCATCGCCGACGATACGGCCCGGCCGTCCTGGGTTGCCGCAGACCTGCTCGCCCAGGCCGAACACGATGTGCTCGCCTCGGCCGTGCTGCTCACCCCTTCCCGCCAATTGGCGGAAGCCGTCCAGGCTGAGATCTCCCGCCAGGTGGAAGAGCGTTCCCGGGCGGAGATTATCACCGTCTCGCTGGAGAACCGCGGCGGGGCGGTCATCACCCGCGATCTGGACCAGGCCGCCGAGCTGGCCAACCGCTTCGCCCCCGAGCACCTCTGCCTGGCCGTGCGCGATCCCTGGGCTCTGGCCGGTAAGCTCACCGCGGCCGGCGGCCTCTTTCTGGGCGAGCACTCCTTCGAAGTGCTGGGTGATTACATTGCCGGCCCCAGCCATGTGATGCCCACAGGCGGATCCGCCCGCTTTGCCTCCCCGCTCAACGTCTGGGACTTTGTGCACCTGGTCAGCCTGGTGGCGCTCGACCCGGGCACCGCGGCGGCCATTGCTCCCCAGGCTGCCCGCATCGCCCGCACCGAAGGACTGGACGCGCACGCCTATGCGGCCGGGCTGCGCCTGGAAGGGGGAGAAGCAGCATGATATACCAGAACCCTGCCCGGTGGGTGGTGGACCTGCCGCCCTACACGCCGATCGAACCCTTCGAAGTGCTCTCGGTGCGCCTGGGCCGCCGCCCGCAGGACATCGTCAAGCTGGACGCCAATGAAAACCCCTACGGCCCCTCGCCGCGCGCCCGGCAGGCTCTGGCGGAGCTGCAGTTCGCACATATCTATCCCGATCCCGAAAGCCGTGCCCTGCGCCAGGCGCTGTCTGATTTCACGGGTGTTCCGGCTGAATTCCTGCTCTCCGGCGCCGGGGCGGACGAGCTCATCGACCTGCTGCTGCGCGTGATGCTCGAGCCGGGCGACAGGGTGATCACCTGCCCGCCCACCTTCGGCATGTACGCCTTCGGCACCCGCCTGAACGGTGGTCAATTGGTCGAAGTCCCCCGCCGTCCCAATTTCTCCCTGGACCTGCCCGCCCTGCAGCAGGCAGTGAACGACCTGCAGCCGAAAATGCTCCTCCTGGCCTCGCCCAACAACCCCGACGGCTCACTGCTCTCCGACCAGGAGCTGCATGCGCTGCTTGAGCTGCCCGTCCTGGTGGTGCTGGACGAGGCCTACATCGAGTTCAGCGGCCTGGGAGCCCTGGGGGAGCAGGGCAGCCGCATCAGCGCTGTACCCCAGCGGGATAACCTCGTCGTGCTGCGCACGTTCAGCAAATGGGCCGGCCTGGCCGGGCTGCGCGTGGGCTACGGCGCTTTTCCCGCCTGGCTGCTGCCGGCGCTGTGGAGGGCCAAGCAGCCGTATAATGTCAACGTCGCCGCTTCCGCCGCCGCCCTGGCTTCCCTGGAAGACCGGGATTACCTGGCGGGGATCGCGGCCTCTCTGCGCCAGGAGCGCGAACGCCTGCAGCGCGAGCTCGGCCGGCTGTCGTTCCTGCAGCCTTACCCGTCCTGCGCCAACTTCGTCCTCTGCCGGGTGCCGGACCGCAGCGCTCGCGAACTGAAAGAGACCCTGGCCGCCCAATACGGGATCCTGGTGCGCTACTTCGATTCTCCCGGCCTGCGGGACCATATCCGCATCAGCGCCGGCCGGCCGCAGGATACCAACAGCCTGCTTGAGGCGCTCGCGGCCCTGGAATAAGGAGGAGAGCATGAAAACTGCCCTGATCGCCTATGATGACATGAGCGCCTTTGACTTCACCGCCCTGTATGCGGTATTCCGGGAGGTCCCCGCTGCCGAGATCGAGATCTGCGGGCTGACTTCACCGGTCACGGCCGCCGGCGGGCTGAGCGTGCTCCCCGGCCAGACCGGCCAGTCTCTGCAGGCGTACGACCTGCTGCTCGTCCCGGGCGGGGATGCGGCCGCTCACCGGGCTCAGGATTCGGAATTCACGACCTGGCTGCGCTCGGCGGAGGGCGTCCCGATGAAAGCCGCCTGCGGTGACGGTGTGCTACTGCTGGTCTCGGCTGGTATGCTGGACCAGGGGCTGGCCGGAACGCAGACCGGGGAGGAAGTTCTGCTTCTCGTTAATGGCTCAGATCCACAGGCGGACAGAGTGCTGCGCTTTCCATCACCGCGCGAGCTCGGCCGCCGCCTCGCCCGGGGTCCCCTTGAAGCACAGGCCGCTGCCCCTTCAACCCACCACACCTCTGGTTCCGCACCCCGCAGCGCCCGGGTGGAACGCCAGACCAGCGAAACCCGGGTCCGCATCGAACTGAACCTGGACGGGACCGGCCACCACCGCATCGCCACCGGGGTTGGCTTCCTTGATCATATGCTCACCCACGTGGCCGTGCACGGGCTCTTCGACCTGGACCTGCAGGCCAGCGGGGATCTGCATATCGACGTGCACCACACCGTGGAAGATGTCGCTCTGGCGCTCGGGCAGGCCTTCAATCAAGCGCTGGGCGACCGGTCCGGGATCACCCGTATGGCGCATGCCTGTGCCCCCATGGACGAGACGCTCGCCTTCGCGGCGGTCGATCTTTCCGGCCGGCCTTACGCGGTCATCGATGCACAGTGGGATACGCCAGCCGTGGGCGGAATCCCCACCTCGCTTTTCGCCCATTTCTTTGAATCGTTCGCCGTTACGGCGCGCTGCAACCTGCACGCCCGCCTGCTCGCCGGGCGCGACGATCACCACCGGGCTGAAGCGCTGTTCAAAGCCTTCGCCCGCGCCCTGGACCAGGCGTCCTGCCTGGATCCGCGCCGCTCTGCCGCTGGCGGGCTGGCCATTCCTTCCACCAAAGGAACCCTCACGGCATGAGAACCGGCGGAGATAGATAGAAGATGACAACCCGACCTGATGTGATCCTGATCGACGCCGGCGTGGGCAACCTGCGCTCGGTGAACAAAGCCCTGCAGAGCCTGGGCGCCAGCGTGCTCCAGACTGCCGACCCGGAGGCCCTGGCATCCGGCGAGCCGCTGGTCCTCCCCGGGGTGGGCGCCTTTGGCGATTTCATGCGCGGCCTGCAGGAGCGCCGTCTGGCCCCGGCTGTGCTCAGCGCCGTGCGCGGCGGCGTCCCGCTCCTGGGCATCTGCGTCGGGATGCAGGCGCTTTTCGAGTGCAGCCTGGAGATGGGCCGGCACCCGGGCCTGGGGCTGCTCCCCGGCCGCGTGCTGCCCTTCCCCGCGCAGCCCGGGTTGAAGATCCCCCACACGGGATGGAACCAGTTGATCCCCCGCAAGCCCGAACCACTGCTGCGGGGGATCGCCGCCGGCGATTACGCCTACTTCAACCACTCCTACTACTGCGAGCCGGCAGGAGATGCAGACGCAGTTGCAGCCGAGACCGACTACGGCCTGCGCTTCACCAGCGCCATCCAGCAGGGTAACCTCTACGCCGTGCAGTTCCATCCCGAGAAAAGCCAGAAGGTCGGGCTGCAGGTATTAGCCAACTTCCTCTCGCTGTCGTAAGTGGGAAACATAAATATGGAAGAAAGCCCTCAAAATTTACCCTCATCTCTTGAGGACTCTCCCCCGGCGGAGCGCTTCACCGTTTACACCGCCATCGACCTGCGCGGCGGCCAGGTGGTGCGCCTGCAGCAGGGCGACCCGGGCCGCCAGACTACCTTTTCAAGCGACCCGGCGGCCGTCGCCCGCCGCTGGCTGCAGGCCGGGGCCCGCTGGCTGCACGTGGTCAACCTGGACGGAGCGTTCGACCAGGGCGACGCCGAGAATCAGCGAGCCCTGGCGGCCATCCTGGAGCAGGCCGCCAGGTATGGGACCCGGGTCCAGTTCGGCGGGGGCCTGCGCAGCCTTCCGGCGCTGCACAAAGCCTTCGAGGCCGGTGTCGAGCGCGCGGTGCTCGGCACCGCGGCGGTCGAACAGCCGGATCTGCTCGCCCTGGCGCTGGAGACCTTCGGCCCAGGGCGCATCGCCCTGGGCCTGGACGCACGGGGTGGGATGGTCAGCGTGCGCGGCTGGGGGCAGACCACGACCGTACAGGCCGGAGTACTCGCTCGCCGGGCTGCCGCCCTCGGGCTGCGCTGGGCAGTGCACACTGATGTGGCCCGCGACGGCATGGGCGCCGGGTTGAATGTGGAGGCCTCGCTGGACATCGCCCGGGGCAGCGGACTGCAGGTGATTGCCTCCGGGGGTGCTGGCAGCCTTGAGGATATCCAGCGCGCCCGCCGCGCCGGCCTGGCCGGAGTGATCGTCGGGCGGGCCCTGTACGAGGGCGCCATTCCGCTCGAGGCTGTCGAATGGTGATCTCATGTTGAGCAAACGCATCATTCCCTGCCTCGATATTCACAACGGCCGGGTGGTCAAAGGGGTGAACTTCACCAACCTGCGCGACGCCGGCGACCCGGTGGAGCAGGCGCGCATTTACGACACTGCCGGCGCGGATGAGCTGGTCTTCCTGGATATCTCGGCCACGCATGAAGGCCGCGCCACCATGGCGGATGTGGTCCGCCGGGTAGCCGACCAGGTCTTCATGCCGCTGACGGTCGGAGGTGGTATCCGCTCCCTGGAGGACATGCGCCAGATCCTGCTCGCCGGCGCTGATAAGGTCAGTGTCAACTCGGCCGCGGTGCGTAACCCCGACCTGCTCACGCAGGGCGCCCGGCGCTTCGGCTCCCAGTGCATTGTGCTCGCCATTGACGCCCGCCGCATCCCTGCAGCAGACGGCCAGGAGCCGGCCTGGGAGGTGGTAATCGGCGGCGGGCGGGTGGACACCGGGCTGGATGCCGTCGAATGGGCCCGGCGCGGCGTAGAGCTGGGCGCCGGTGAGATCCTGCTCACCAGCATCGACCGTGACGGCACCCGTGATGGCTACGACCTGGAACTTACGCGCCGCATCACGGAGGCTGTGTCCGTCCCCGTCATCGCTTCCGGAGGAGCCGGAGAGCCGCGTCACTTTCGAGACGTGCTCGTTGAAGCAGGCGCCGATGCGGCGCTGGCCGCCACCCTGTTTCACGACGGCCTGCTCGCCATCCCCGACCTCAAAGCCTATCTCGCCGCACAGGGAGTGCCGGTGCGGCCTTATAAAAGCTGAAAACGAATATGAGCGCTGAAATCACCCCCAATTACGATGCCCGCGGGCTGATCCCCGCCGTGGTCCAGGATGCCGCCAGCGGTGACGTGCTCATGCTGGCCTGGATGAACGACGAAGCCCTGCGCCTCACCCGCAGCACGCGCCAGGCGCACTTCTGGTCCCGCAGCCGCCAGGAGCTCTGGCACAAAGGTGCCACCTCCGGCAGCTTCCTGCACGTCGTCGAGATGCGCCTTGACTGCGACCGCGATGCTCTGCTGCTGCGCGTGCACCCCGCTGGCCCCGCCTGCCACACCGGGCGGGACAGCTGCTTTTACCAGTCTCTGGATCTATTCACCACACCGCAGGAAGAAAACCCATGACCCTTGCCGAGCTTTACGAAATCATCTGCGACCGCCGCGATCACCCCATTCCCGGGTCTTATACCGCTTCTCTGTTCCAGCAGGGAGAGCTTGAGATGGCTAAAAAGGTGGGCGAAGAGGCGGTAGAAATTGTGCTCGCTGCCGCCGCACAGGGAGACCGCCGCCTGGTGGAAGAGGTCGCCGACCTGGCCTACCACGTCCTCGTGCTGCTGGCTGCCCGCGGGATCCACCCCGAACAGGTCCTGAATGAGCTGGAGCGCCGCCACCGGCCCCCTGCCCATGAATAGAGAGACGATCTTTCTCTTCGATATCGACGGCGTGCTCGTGGAGCCCCTGGGCTACCGCCGCGCCGTTCACGCCGCGCTGGCGTACTTCGCCCGCCAGATGGGCCTGCCTGATTCCTGCCTGCCTCCTGAGGACATCCCGGCCCTCTTTGAGGCTCACCGGGTCACCAGCGAGTGGGATATGGTCCCTGTCTGCCTGGCCGCGCTGCTCGACCATCTCGCCGGCCAGCTGCCCGGTCTGCTGCAGGAGCTGCCGCCCACCCTGTCCGCTGCCCTGCCCGTGCTGCGCCGGCACCTGCAGGGCAGCCCGCCTGTGGATTTTTCCATCGACTACGCCGGCCTCATTCCGCTCCTTGGCGCCCGCCTGGCCCCCGGCAGGGCGCCGGCTGAGTTCGCCCTGGATCCTCCGCCCCTGTTCCCCCACCTGGCGGGACACCCGCTGCTGGAGGATCTGCTGGGCCACACTCGCGACATCCACCGCTCGTTGACTACACGCATTTTTCAGCAGTTCACCCTCGGCAGCCAGGCCTTTACCCGCACCTACGGCCTGCCCGCAGAGCTTGAAACCTCCAGCTTCCTGCAGCAGTACGACCGTCCCTGTCTTTCCCCTTCCTTGGTCACCGGGCTCTTAAACGCCCGCGACCAGGGGATCCTCGCCCTGGCCGCCTACACCCTGCGGCCCTCCCTGCCGCCGCAATCATCCGAATCCTCCGCTAACAGCTACGCCCCGGAGGCCGAGATGGCGCTCGAGCGCACCGGCCTGAGCTCGCTGCCCCTGATCGGGTTTGGCCGCATTCGCTGGCTGGCCGGCCGGCACGGGGTGGACCCCGAGCGCTATCTCAAGCCCTCACCGGTGCAGGCGCTGGCCGCCGTCCTGGCAGCGCGCAGCGGCCGCGAGAAGGACTCTCTTCTCGCGGCCGTCAAACTGGCAGCGGGTGATCCTTTACCAGGCCTGCACAGCAGCGCGGGCCTGGAAGTCCACGTATTTGAAGACTCCTGTGGGGGGATCGAAGCCGTTCAAGCTGCTGCGGAGATCCTCAACAGATGCGGGCTGCCCACGCAGGTGCATGCCTGGGGCATTGCCGTTCACCCCGGTAAAGCCGCGGCGCTCAAAGCCGCTGGCGTGCCGGTTTTCCCCGGCACCCAGCACGCCGTTCGCCGGGCGCTCAGTTCCGTCCGGGGCGATTAATAATCGTCTTCTTCGTCATCCAGCCAGAGTTCGTCCTCTTCCTCCTCGACGTCCAGCTCGTCCCATTCTTCCAGTTCGTCCTCATCATCTTCCCACTCGTCCTCAACTTCCAGGTCATCTGCGCGCGAGTAGGTCATGCAGCCCACATCCGGGTCAATCTCGATAGCTGCTGCGCCGCAGTAACCGTCATCCAGAAATACGCAGTCGAGGTAGTGGCAGCGAATCTTGGGCATGTACTCCTCCTGAAATAATAAAATAATGCAGCTAGAAACCAGATAAGGGATAAATCCCGGGGATTATAGATTACCGATTAACCAGGCGTCAACCTCTGCCCCTGCATCCAGATGCTTTACACCGGCAGGGACGATCAGCAGCGCATTGGCCTGGACCAGGGAGCGCAGGTTGCCGGAACCCTGGTGACCGGTGAGGCGGGCCATATAACGGCCGTTTTCACTGCGCGCGGTCGCGCGCAGGTAGCTTTCGCGTCCATCCGATTCGATCGCTTCTTCAACTTCCACCTTTTGCGCGCTGCGCTTCTGTATTCGCGCGCCCGCCATCTTCAGCAGCGCCGGGCGTACAAAAACTTCAAAACCGACGAAGGCGGAAACCGGGTTTCCGGGCAGACCGATAAAGGGCACACCCTGGTAGCTGCCGAAAGCCAGCGGCTTACCCGGGCGCATGTTCACCCGCCAGAAATCCAGCTCGCCGGCTTCTTCGACCACGCTGCGCACAAAATCAAAGGCGCCGACGCTGACTCCCGCAGAAGAGAGGATCAGGTCCACATCTTGGGCAGCGGCAGACTGCAGGACAGCCCGCACCGCATCCGCGCGGTCGGGGACGATCCCCAGGTGAACGGCCTCTCCACCTGCTTCTTCCACTGCCGCGATCAGGATGTAGCTGTTGGCGTCGTGAATTTTACCCGGAGTAAGTGGTTCTTCAACCGGTAAAAGTTCATCTCCGCTGGAAAAAATCGCCACCCGCGGCCGGCGGTGCACCGGGATGCGGCTTTGCCCGATCATGCTCAGCAGGCCGAGCCCCTGCGGTGTCAGCCGCTCGCCGGCGGGGATGACCACCTCACCGGCGGACACGTCCTGGCCGCGCGGGCGCACATAATCCCCTGCGCGCACCGGGCGGTAGATCTCCACGCTGTCGGGCGCGGCGCTCCCCGCCTGCCGCTCGTGGAAGCTGGTATCCTCCACCGGCACCACCGCGTCGGCGCCCTCCGGGATTGGCGCCCCGGTCATAATGCGTACGGCCTGCCCCGCCTTTACCTCAATGCCGGCAGCCCCTCCAGCTGGCGCGTCGCCGACCACGCGCAGGCGCACCGGCTGCCCGGCGCTGGCCTGAGCGGTATCTTCGGCCCGCACGGCAAAGCCATCCATACTGGAATTCGGGAAGGGGGGTAAGTCGGTCGTCGAGCGGATCGCCTCAGCCAGCACGCGTCCTGCGGCTTCCGCCAGGGAGATCTCTTCTGCTTCCAGGGCTTCAAATCGCCTGAGCAGGCGCTCCTGGGCTTCAGCTACGCTCAATAATGGTTGCGGCGGGTTCCCCAAAGCGTTACTCCACAGACAGGATCTGAACGGCGGGGCGCCGCAGCTTGCTTATACCAGCGCCTTTTCCGTTCGGCGCTGAATTATACCATTCTGATTCGGGGTGACCAGATAGAATTCTCCCCCTGGTGAGGATTCTTAACCGGGGCGTACGCGCTGCGCTTCGACCACATTCGGCAGGTTTTCCAGCCGGTCCAGGATGCGGCTGAGCTGTACGATGTCGCGCACTTCGAGCACCAGGTCGAAGACCGCCAGGTTGCGGTTGACGTCCGCGCTCACCTTGGGCATATTGACACCCTCGTCGGTGATCAGCGTGGACACGTCCTTCATCAGACCGTTGCGGTCGTAAGCTTTGATGCGCACCGGGACGGGGAAGGTGCGCTTCGGCTCTCCCCAGGATACGCGCACCAGGCGCTCGCGGTCTCTCACCCGCAGGATATTCGGGCAGTCCTGGCGGTGAATCGTCGCCCCGCGCCCGCGGGTGATGTAGCCGATGATTTCATCGCCCGGCGCCGGGTTGCAGCAGCGCGCCAGGGTGGTCAGCAGGCCTTTCAGCCCGACCACCGTGACGGTGTCGCTGCTCAGCGAGCCGTCGTCGGACTTGCTGGGCGTGACCGGCCAGTCATGCTCGTCGTCGCTCTTATCGGTAAAGGTCAGGTAGTTGACGATGCGCGACAGCGGCAGGTCGCCCGTGCCCAGGGCCTCGTACATATCATCGACGCTGCGGTATTCGAACTCGCGCGACAGCCGCTCCAGGTTAACGTCCTGCAGCCCCAGCCGGCGCAGCTCTTTGTCCAGCTCGTTCTTCCCCTGGGTAATGTTCTGTTCGCGCCGCTGGCGCTTGAACCAGCGCCGGATCTTGGCGCGTGCCCGCTGCGTCTTGACCAGTCCCAGATTGGGGTTCAGCCAGTCGCGGCTGGGGCCGCCGTGTTTGGCGGTCAGGATTTCGACCTTATCGCCAGTCTTGAGCTCCGTGTCCAGCGAGACCAGCTTGCCGTTGACCTTGGCGCCCCGGCAGCGGTGGCCGATATCGGTGTGAACGTGGTAGGCGAAGTCGATCGGGGTAGAGCCGGCCGGCAGGTCGATGATATCCCCGCGCGGGGTGAAGACGTACACCCGGTCTTCGAACACGTCCGTCTTCATTCCGTCGACGAACTCGCGCGCGTCGTCCACATCCTGGCGCCACTCCATCAGGGAGCGCAGCCAGATGATGCGCTTTTCATATTCTTCGTCCCGGGTGCCGTTTTCCTTGTAGCGCCAGTGCGCCGCGATACCGTACTCTGCGTTCTGGTGCATCTCCGGCGTGCGGATCTGCACCTCCAGGGTCTTGCCGTCATCGTAAATCACAGCGGTGTGCAGCGAACGGTAGAAGTTGTCTTTCGGGTTAGCTATATAATCGTCGAACTCTCGGGGGATCGGGCGCCAGCGGGTGTGGATCACGCCCAGTGTGGAGTAGCAGGTGGGGATGTCCGGTACGATGATGCGCACCCCTCGCACGTCGTAAACCATGTCGAACGGGACCTGCTTGCGCACCATCTTACGGTAGATCGAGTAAATATGCTTGGGGCGGGCGCTGATCTCGGCCTGGATGCCGTTCTGAGAAAGGATTTTCTCCAGGTTGGCCCGGATCTCCTTCATCTGCTCCTCGCGCGCAGAGCGGCGCTCGGCCAGAAGTTCGGCGATCTCACGGTATTTCTGCGGGTTCACATGCCGGAAAGCCAGGTCTTCCAGCTCCCACTTGATCTGCCAGATGCCCAGGCGGTTGGCAAGCGGGGCAAAAATATCCAGCGTTTGCTGGGCGATGCGCCGGCGCTTGTGCTCGGGCATGAACCCCAGGGTGCGCATATTGTGCAGGCGGTCGGCCAGTTTGATCAGCACCACGCGCACATCATCACCCATCGCCAGGAAGGTCTTGCGCAGCGTTTCCGACACCATATCGTAGCGCCGGCTGCGCTGCAGCTGCTCCGCCTCTGTCTCCGGGTCCCGCCGGCCTCTGCGCTCAGCCAGCTCGCGTTCGGCGGCTTCGCGCGCTTCGTCCTCCGGGTGCTGGTCGCCGCGCGACACGCGCGGGAGCTGGGTCAGTTTGGTGACCCCATCCACCAGCATAGCAATTTCATCGCCAAAGTCCTGGCGGATGTCCTTCAGCGTGAGGTCCGTGTCCTCCACGGTATCGTGGAGCAGCCCGGCGGCGACCACCTCGGGTGTGATGCGCATCTCCGCCAGAATGTTGGCGACCGCCACGCAGTGGTTAATATACGGCTCGCCAGAAGCGCGTTTCTGCCCTTCGTGCGCCTTTTCGGCCACGCGGTAGGCTCGCAGAATTAATTCACGGTCTGCGTCCGTATAATGATCAGGCAGATTCTCCATTAAGGTGTCTATGCGCATCCGGGTTACCTCTATTAATTAGTATAATCACCGACCCCGCATACAGCAAGGGTGGCTGATAAGCGATTATTTGAACAGGTTTTACGGCAAAAGCATGAAAAAAGGCCGCCGGGAGAATCAAAGCGGCCAGATCCGGGGTACCATCACGATTGCCAGCAGGAAGATGATTACGGTCAGCAGGGAGCCCACTTTTAAGAAGTCCATAAAGCGGTAGCGCCCCGGCCCGTACACGATCAGGCAGGCCGGCTCCAGCGGGGTCAGGAAGGAGCAGCTCGCCCCGACAGCGATCATGATCGCGAAGGTGCGCGGGTTCACGCCGAGCTGCAGGGCGGTCTGCACGGCAATTGGCACCACAACCACGGCTGCCGCCTGGTTCGACATCGGCTGTGTCAGCAGCATGGTCAGGATGAAAAAAGCGGCGAGCAGTACGATGGGATTGGCATGACCGGCAAAATCGACGATCTGCATGGCCAGGTAGCGGGCGGTCCCGGTGTGCTCCAGCGCTGTGCCCAGGGCCAGCATGCTGCCGATCAGGATCAGCGCCCGCCATTCCACTTCACGGTAGGCCTCCTCGGGGGTGATGCAGCGGGTCAGAAAGACAACCAGCACGCCCAGCAGCAGGGCCACCGGCAGGTTAACGACCTCCAGCGTGGCCAGGATCAGCGCCCCGGCGAAAGCCCCCAGAGCGATCGGCGCGCGCCGTGTGTTGGGGAGTTTGTCATCCACCGTGTCGAGCACACGCAGGGTGTTGTCCTCCTGCAGGGCGCTGATGTTAGCGCGCTTTCCCTGAATGAGCAGTACATCTCCCAGGCGCAGCGGCGTGCGGCTGATTTTGCGCCGGATGGTCTCCCCGTGGCGGGTGATCGCCAGCACCTGCAGCCCGTAGCGTTCACGGAACTGAACCCCGAACAGCGTCCGGCCGATTAACGGCGAGCGTGAGAGCAGGATGGCCTCGACCAGGCCGACGTCGTCGTCCTGCAGCTCCGGGTCCGAGAGCTTTACATTGGCTTTAATATCTATCCCGGCTTTATTTTTGATCTTCAGGATCTCATCCCGCTCGCCCTCAACCAGCAGCACATCCCCTTCTTCCAGCTCAAGGTTGGCCTGTGGAGCCAGGTAGCGCGATTTGCCTCGGATCACGCGCACCACGGTAAGGTCCAGGTCTCGCCCCAGCCCCGATTCCGCCAGGGTCTTCCCGGCGATGGGCGAACCGGGCAGGATCAGGGTCTCCGTCAGGTAGGTATTGGCCTGGAAACCGTTGGCGTTCTCATCGCCGCTGGCCCGGTTGGGGATCATCCGCCGGCCGATGAAGAACATGTACAGCAGGCCCAGCACCATAATCGGCAGCCCCACCGGGGTAAGCTCAAACATCCCGATCGGGGCCATGCCGTACTGCACCATCAGGCCGCTGACGACGATGTTGGTAGAAGTGGCGATCAGGGTCACCGAGCTGGCCAGGATGGTGGCAAAGGCCAGGGGCATAAGCAGTTGTGAAACGCTGATCCTGGCCCGGCGCGCCAGGGTGACGGCGACCGGAAGGAAGAATGCAGCCGAAGCGGTGTTGCTCATGAACGTGCTCAATACGGCCGGGGCGGCCATCATCGAAACCAGAACGCGGTTTGGATCGTTCCCCGTCCGTCGCAGCAGCGCCCGGCCGGCCAGGTCGACCACGCCGGTGCGCACCAGCGCCGCTGTCAGGATCAGCAGCCCCAGGATCATCAGCACCGCTTCGCTGCCAAACCCGGCAAAGGCCAGTTCCACGGGGAGCAGCCCCGTCAGCACCAGGACTATCATCACCCCCAGCGCGACAACATCTGCGGGCATACGTTCCGTGGAAAAAAGGATCATGGTGATCAGAACGATGACCAGGAGTAAAGCAATTTCAAATGTCACTGCCCTTCCCTCTTAATATCCCCACCTGACCGGTTCCGGCAACACTGTCGGTTGACGAATTATATCTATACTTACACGAAATATGTGAAGAATAATAACAAAAACCCTCCAGTTTTTAACCTTCTCTGGAGGGTTTTGCGTTCGCAGCAATACTCGTTCAGCGTGGTTGGCCCGTCCGTGCGGACTCAAGCAGCTTGAGGATGACCGCCGTGTTGCTGCGGCTGTCCTCAAGGCTGATGCGCGGCGGCGTGCCGTTGAGCACCGCACTGGCCAGGTCCTCTACCTCGCCCAGGTACAGCTCCTGCTCGGGGAAGGTGATCGTCTCCACCTGATCGCCGCGCTGCAGCTCGATCCGGGCGTCCGCACCGGGCTTGAACGGCGCCGGGATAAAGATGCTCCCCTCCGTGCCGAAGATGTGCACGTAGGCGCGCAGCGGCGCCTTAAACCCGCAGTCAAACTGGGCGATCACGCCCCCCGGAAATCGCATCTGCCCCGCGAAGCGCACGTCCACCCCGGTCGGCCCGGTCTCCTGCCAGCCGTACACTTCCTCCGGTTCGGCTCCAACCATCGTGCGCGCATAGCTGACCGGATAGCAGCCGATATCCCACAGGCTGCCTCCTACCAGCTCGGCGCTCAGGCGCACATCGCCCGGCCGGTTGAGTAAAAAGTTGAACGAACCGTGGATGTTCTGCAGTTCGCCGATGGCGCCGGAGTCGATCAGCTCTTTCACCTTCAGCGTCTGCGGGTGGTGGCGGTACATAAAGGCTTCGGCGATCACAACCCCGTTCTCTACGGCGGCCTGGCGGATGGCGTCCACTTCCTCCAGGGTCACCGCCAGCGGTTTTTCACACAGCACGTGCTTCCCGGCCTGCGCCGCCTTCACGGTCCATTCTTTATGCATCGCGTTCGGCAGCGGGATGTACACCACGTCGATTTCCGGGTCGGCCAATAGTTCTTCATAACTGCCGTATGCGCAGGGGATCTCCCATTCCTGCGCATACTGGCGCGCTTTTTCTTCACTCCGGCTGGCAACCGCCCGCAGCTGATTGCGCTGCGACATTCGCAGCGGCGGGATGAGCGAACGGTTGATGCGCGCCGTGCTGATAATTCCCCACTGCAGCACTCGATCGGTCATCTGGATTTCCTCCTCATTCGTTGTTCATTTCTTTCACCAGCGCGCTGCGCTGCCGCCTCACCAGCGCTGGTGCACCTCCGGGCGAATGTACTGGTCGTAGATTTCCGCCGCCTGCGCCATGGCCTCATGCGGGATAGGGTCGAGGTCCGCCGCGGAGACGTTCTCCTCCACCTGTGCCGGCCGTTTGGCCCCCGGGATGGCGCAGGTTACCGCATCGAACATCAGGATCCAGCGTAGAGCAAACTGGGTGAGCGACCAGCCCTGAGGGACCAGCGGGCGCAGCTTCTCCACGGCTTCCAGCCCCTTCGCAAAAGGCACGCCGGAGAAGGTTTCGCCCACGTCGAAGGCTTCTCCACGGCGGTTGTAATTGCGGTGGTCGTCGGGAGGGAAGGAGGTCTGCGCAGTCATCTTGCCGGTCAGCAGCCCGCTGGCCAGCGGCACGCGCGCCAGGATGCCGACCTGGCGCTGCTTCGCCAGTTTGAAGAACAATTCCGCCGGACGCTGCCGGAAGATGTTGAAGATGATCTGCACGGTTTTGACACCCGGGTATTCGATTGCCTTCAGCGCTTCTTCCACCTTTTCCACGCTCACGCCGTAATGGCAGATCTTCCCCGCCCGCACCAGGTCGTCCAGGATGTCGAAGACCTCCGGCATGTAGTACACCTCGGTCGGCGGGCAGTGTAACTGCAGCAGGTCAAGCGCTTCGGTCTCCAGGTTTTTCAGGCTGCGCTCCACGAAGGCGGTCAGATTCTGGCGGTTGTAGCCGCCAGGCTCCTGCTTTTCCAGCCGGCGCCCGGCTTTGGTGGCGATATAAATGGTCTCGCTGCGCTCCTTGCGCAGCCGCGCCAGCAGCCGCTCGCTGCGCCCGTCGCCGTACACATCGGCCGTGTCAAAGAAATTCACCCCCAGATCGACCGCCCGGTGCAGGGCTGCCAGAGATTCCCGATCGTCCACCTCCCCCCACGCGCTGCCGATCGCCCAGGCTCCGAAGCTGATTGCCGAAACGTTGAAACCCGTCCTCCCCAGCTGGCGGTATTCCATCGAACTGCCCTCCTTTTATTATTTTAATTCGTCATGCGATTCTTAAGTCGGTTAGATTTCCGCACTATTCCGTTTGCGCGGCAAGGGTAAAAGCCTGCTCCGCCGCATTGATCGTGGCCTCGATCACCGCTTCGTCGTGTCCTGTGGACAGGAACGCGCTCTCGAACTGCGAAGGCGCCAGGTAGACGCCTCGCTCCAGCATGGCGGTGAAAAAGGCCCCGAAGCGCCGTGTATTGCACTGGCGGACGCTCTGCCAGTCGCGCACCGGCTCGCCGGTGAAGAAGGTGCAGAACATCGTCCCGACCCGTGCCGCCGCTACCGGAACCTTATGCGCGGCTGCAGCGGCCTGCAGTCCCTCCAGCAGGCGTCCGGCGGCGGCTTCCATTTTCTCCCACACGCCTTCTTCTTTGAGCTGCCGCAGGGTCACCAGCCCGGCTGTCATCGCCAGCGGGTTGCCCGACAGCGTACCGGCCTGGTACACGGGACCGGCTGGTGCGATCATCTCCATAATCTCCCGCCGCCCGCCGTAAGCGCCTACCGGCAGACCGCCGCCGATCACCTTGCCCAGGGTGGTCAGGTCGGGGTGAATGTTGTACAGGCTCTGCGCGCCGCCCGGGTGAACGCGGAACCCGGTCATCACCTCGTCAAAGATCAGCAGCGCTCCTTCCGCCTGCGTGATCTCGCGCAGCCCCTGCAGAAAGCCATCCACCGGCGGCACAACGCCCATGTTGCCGGCCACCGGCTCGACGATCACCGCCGCAATCTCGCCCTTGAAGCGCTCAAAGAGGCGCTGTACGCTCTCGATATCGTTGTAGCGCGCCACCAGAGTGTCCTGCACGGTAGCAGCAGGCACGCCGGGCGAATCGGGCAGCCCCAGCGTGGCTACACCCGACCCGGCCTGCACCAGCAGCAGGTCGGCGTGCCCGTGGTAACAGCCCTCGAATTTAATGATCTTACTGCGCCCGGTGTACGCCCGCGCCAGCCGCAGGGCGCTCATCGTGGCCTCGGTGCCCGAGTTGACGAAGCGCAGCATCTCGATGGCGGGCATGAACTCCTGGATGCACTGCGCCAGCTCCACCTCCAGCGGACTGGGCGCGCCGTAGCTGGTGCCGCGCTGTACGGCTTCCTGCAGCGCCGCCACCACCGCCGGGTGGGCGTGGCCCAGCACCAGCGGCCCCCAGGAGAGCACATAATCGATGTAGCGGTTGCCGTCGACGTCAAACAGATAGGGCCCCTCGCTGCGCTCGATGAACACGGGCTGCCCCCCTACCGCACGGAAAGCCCGCACCGGCGAATCGACACCGCCGGGCAGGATCGCACATGCCTGCTGGAAGAGCTTACGGGATTTCTCGATGTTCAAAGTTTTCTGTCCTCCAGTGATGTACCGGCGGGGTGCTCCCGCACGGTGATTTTTCATCTTCGATCCGGCGCATATATTTCAGGGCACGCTGCGCGGCCTGCTTTCCGGAGTTGATGCAGTCGGGAATGCCGGTCACGCGACAGCCGCTGCTGGCCAGCACCAGGCCGGAATGGGCTGCTTATGCCGCGTTGATGCGTTCGATGCGCTCCGGATGTCCTCTACGGGTGGATAGAAATTATCCTTCCCGCAGCCAGCGGGAGGCTTCCAGCGCGTGGTAGGTCAGAATCAGGTCGGCGCCGGCGCGCTTGATCCCGGTCAGCGCCTCCAGCACCGAGGTGCGCTCATCCAGCCAGCCCCGGGCGGCAGCCGCCTTCAGCAGCGAATACTCGCCGCTCACGTTGTACGCCGCCAGCGGAAGCTGCGGAAAGGCCTCGTGTACCCGCCGGATCACATCGAGATAAGGCAGCGCTGGCTTGACCATCAGCATGTCGGCGCCTTCGTTCACATCCAGGGCAGCTTCCCGCAGGGCCTCGCGCACGTTGGCAGGGTCCATCTGGTGCGATTTGCGGTCGCCGAATTTGGGCGGCGACTCCGCCGCATCGCGGAAGGGTCCGTAGAAGGCCGAGGCATATTTCACCGCGTAGGAGAGAATGCCCACATGTTCAAACTGTGCCTGGTCCAGCGCCGCGCGGATGCGCTTCACCATGCCGTCGATCATCCCGCTGGGCGCGACGATATCCGCGCCGGCCTCGGCGTGCGACAGCACCACCTTTTCGAGCACATCCAGCGTGGGGTCGTTGAGCACGTAGCCCTCCGGCAGGTGCGGCGCCGGCAGCCTGCCGTCTTTATCCGGCACATTGAGCACCCCGCAGTGTCCGTGGTCGGTGTACTCGCACATGCACACATCGGTGATCACCACCAGTTCCGGCACCTGGCGCTTGATCTCGCGGATGGCGCGCTGGACCACGCCGTCAGGAGCGAAATTCTCGCTCCCCATGGGATCCTTTTCCTGCGGGATGCCGAACAGAACCACGGCCGGCACGCCCGCCTGTGCGCAGCGCTCGGCTTCCTCAGCCACGCGGTCCACCGACCATTGATAGATGCCAGGCATGGAGGGGATTTCGCGCTGCTCGTTCATACCCGGGCGCACAAAGACCGGGTAGATAAAATCGGCCGGGTTCAGTTCCGTCTCACGCACCATGCTGCGCAGGGTGGGGTTCAACCGCAGCCGCCGCGGGCGCACCCTGGGGAAGGCCGCCTCGCATTTTTGCTGCAGGTTGTTTGGCTTGGGTTCGATCATTTCCATGGGGTCACCTTGAATTTTTATTTTTTCTGGCTTTCAACTTCAAGCAGGGCGCGCACCAGCCCGGCGGTGGTGTATTCCTGCGCCACCACCTGCACCGGCAGGCCCAGTTCGCAGGCGGTGCCAGCGGTGATCGGTCCGATGCAGGCGACCAGCGGGTTTCCTGGCAGATGCAGCGGGTCCAGCCCGGCTGCCTCGACCAGGGCGCAGAAGCTGCGAACCGTGGAGGAGCTGGTGAATGTAATGATATCCACCCCTGCCCGCAGTTCTTCGATCGTATGGGGGTCTGGCTCAGCCGGGACCGTGTGATAGGCGGTCACCTCGTCGGCCTGGCCGCCCAGGTGGGTGATCGCTTCGGACAGCGCTCTGCGCGCCCGCTCGGCGCGTGCCAGCAGCACGCGTTTGCCGCGCAGGTCGCCCAGCCCGGGCAGGATCGCCTCGGCGATGTATTCGCCGGGCACGAAATCGGGATGTATGCCGCGCTGTTCCAGAGCCGCAGCCGTCTGCGGGCCAATGGCAGCCACCCGCAGTCCGGGCGGCAGCTCGCCGATCCCCAGCGCTTCCAATCGCTGCCATACAGCCTGCACGCCGTTGACGCTGGTCAGCACCAGCCAGTGGTAGCAGTCCAGCTCGCGCAGCGCCCGGTCGAGCCGGGACGGGTCGACAGCCGGCTGGATCCGGATGGTCGGGAAAAAGATCACCTGCGCCCCGGCGTCTCGCAGCAGGCGGGCAAAATCTTCCGCCTGTTCGCGCGGGCGGGTGATCACCACACGCTTGCCTCGCAGGTCAGACATTTAAAAAATCTCCTGCACCCTGCGCCAGTGCCATTTGCGCGGCTTGCTGACCCACGGCCTGTGGATTCTGCCCGCTGGCCTGCACGCGCACCAGCCGCGAACCGTCCACCGCCGCGGCTGCACCCTGCAGGTGGATTTGACCGTCCTGCACGACCGCATACGCGCCCACTGGCAGCGAACACCCGCCCCCCAGCGCAGCCAGGAATACCCGCTCCGCCAGCACTGCCTGGCGGGTCTGGGAATCATCGATCGCCGCCAGGTAGTTCAGGGTCTGTTCATCGCCGCTGCGGCACTGCACAGCCAGCGCGCCCTGCCCGGGGGCTGGCAGCATGACCTCCAGCGGCAGCCACTGGCTGATGTGCTCGCTGAGGCCCAGGCGCGTCACCCCGGCACCAGCCAGCAGGATGGCGTCGAACTGGCCTTCCAGCGCCCTGCGGATGCGCGTGTCCACGTTTCCCCGCAGCGGTTCGACCCGCAAATCCGGCCGGTATGCGCGGAGCTGCGCAGTTCGCCGCAGGCTGGAAGTGCCTACCAGAGCGCCCGGGGGAAGCTGGTCCAGCGTGAGCCCGTCTTTGCTGATCAGGACGTCGCGCACATCCGCCCGGCGGGGGATCGCACCGACCGCCAACCCGGGCGGGTCTTCAAATGGCAGGTCTTTCAGCGAGTGCACGGCGGCCTGCACTTTGCCGGCGAGCAGTTCCGCTTCCAGTTCCTGTGTGAACAGGCCTTTCCCGCCGATCTCGGGCAGCGGCTGGTCCAGGTTGCGGTCGCCCTGCGTGGTGATCACGACCTGCCGGCATTCCAGGCCGGGCCAGGCCCGCTGCAGTGCGCTCATCACCCAGTTCGTCTGCCAGCGAGCCAGTTTCGAGGGACGGGTAGCAAAAGTGAGTGAAGTCATTTACCTTCCTGTCAGCAGAGCTTGATCGCGGTGCGCGCCGATATTATTGTACAGACCGAACAGCCGCCGGGCGGTGGAGATCACTCCCGGGTCACCTCCCGGTCCGGCTTCTGCGCGCAGCGTGGTCGTGGGCGCGTGCAGCAGCTTTTTCACCATTGCCCGCGTCCGCACTTCCACATGCCGGCGCTCATCCTCCACCAGGTCCGGCAGCCGCTGCAGGGACTTCTCCAGCCCGGCCTGGCGGATGGCACTGGCGCGCTGCCGCAGCTCTGCAGTAATGGGTTTCATGTCCAGGGTGCGCAGATACTCCAGATAATACCGCATTTCTTCATGAATGATGGCGTCAAACCGGAGACTTCCTGCAGGCACCGGCCGAGATAACCGTTCAGCCGTCCGCTTGACGCAGTGCAGCGCAGCATGAAACAGACCAATGCACACAGGCCCGGCTGCCTGCGCATCCACAGCCGCCTCGAATGCGGCAGTGACCGGCCCCAGGATCTGGTATTAATCCACCAGGGAATCCAGCCCCATGGCTGAACGAAACAGGTGCTCGATATCTCCTGGGGCCTTTTCCGGCTCAGCAGGTAACATTCGCTCGTTTTGAAAAAGGGATACAGGATCAAAAAGGGCTGGCGGCTGGCAAAGGGATCGATCTCCTCGTTGGAGCACGGCTTCGTGTTTTCCGGCGGCCGGGTGAAACCTACAGGCTTTCAGTCATCGCCGCCAGGTGACGGTGCAGGCTGGTAGACCCGGCGAAGCGCTCAAAGTAACCGGCCGCCGGGTATGGGTCATCCGGCTTCCAGGGCGCTTCACACCAGCATACTTGTACCTTTCAACACCGGCAGACCTGGTAAATATCGACATGGGCTGCAGCCAGGCCTGGTGATACTGCTGCCGTTATGCGCTGCTCATCCGGGCATGCCGGTCGCTGCAACGAAAAAAGCAAAGTGGTTCAGCGCTCGACCAGCAGGCCTTCCAGCCACTGCCGGACTTCGGCTGGAGACCCCAGCCGGTAATCGGCCTCTGTCGGACGCGGTTCTCTGGAAACCAGGATCGCTGTGCCGCCGCGTTCGTGAATCACCGCAAAGGCATCCTCGTCCTTGTCGTCGTCGCCAATGAAGACCAGCTCCGCCCCCGGCCAGGGGAAGCTGTCCACCAGGTAGCGCACCGTTTCTCCTTTGTTCGCCAGCTTTGGGCCGATCTCCAGAAACTTATTGCCGCCCAGAATGCGGTATTCGTCCAGCGGCTGGTCTTCAAGGATGTTCACCGCCTGTTCGAGCACTTCGCTGGCCTCGTCGTCCGCGGCACGGCCGGCGTGGATCCCCAGCGACCAGCCCTTGTCTTCCAGGTAGAAACCTTCGCGCCCCTCCAGCAGCGCCTTCCACTGCGGTTTGATCTCCTCCAGCAGTGGGCGGATCTCATCATAGCGGGCCTGCTCCACCTGCCGGCCCTCCGGGAGCTGCATTTCGATCCCGTATGTGCCGGCCAGCAGGATGCCCTCCAGCGGGATCAACTGGATAATATGGCTCAGCCGCCGGCCGCTGACCACGGCGACCCTGATGCGCGGGTCCTTCGACAGCCGCCGCAGCAGGTCGATCAGCGCCTCGTCGGGCAGGATATCATCCGGAGTCGGGGCAAACTCCGCCAGCGTGCCGTCGTAATCCAGAAACAGGCGGATGCGCTCTGCATCCTGCAGGCGGTGCAGCAGTTCCCCGGGATCCTTCGTTCCCTGATCTTCCACGTCCTGAATCATTTCGCCTGTTCCATGAGCAGCGGCAGAATCTGCATCTCCAGGATCTTCTGCCACAGGAACTGGCTGCGCGCCCGGCGGCGGAAGCGCACCGTGGGCTGACCGTCGAGCCAGGCGAGCAGCTGGGCGGCCGTATCATCCACCGGCTGCTCCAGATCCAGCAGGAAGATGTCTTCACCGCCAATTTCCTTCGCCGCCGGTACCGGCGTGGCAGCCACCGGCGTCCCCAGCAGCGCGGCCTCCACAACCGGCAGGCCGAACCCCTCACGGTGCGAGGGCATCAGCACCAGATCGCAGATCCTGTAGAGTTCACCCACCAGGTCCATCCTGACCAGGTAGGGCTCATTCGGGTCGGAACCCGACTGAAAGACGAAGTGCATCCAGCCCTGCAGGCCCAGTTCATCCCGCAGGCGGACCAGTTCGTCGAAATATTCCTGGCTGGCGGCCGCATGCGGGTCTGGCGGGCCGGTGAGCACGATGCTGGCCTTAATGCCCTGACGGTGGATCTCGGCCAGCAGTTCCAGCGCATATTCTACATTCTTTGCCCGGGTCACGCGCACCGGCATGAGCAGGATCAGTTCGCTGTCCCACAGGCGGATCTTCTGCACCAGTTCCAGCCCTTCGTCCGACAGGCCGAATATTTCCCGTGGATCAACCCCGTTGTAGATCACTCGCACGGCCTGCGGCGGCACCTGATACAGCGCACACATTTCATCCCGCCGGGCCTCCGAAACCGCCACATAAGTAATCTCCGGCCGGTAGCTGCGCAGCAGATCCCAGGGGTAGCGGGGGTATACTTTCGAGCGCGAGTTCGGGCTGGTCCAGCTCAGGTCGTGGCACCAGGCAGTACAGCCCGGCAGGGCGCCCTCGTCCAGCAGGCGGAAGAGCGCCGCCGTCAGGGCCAGGTTGAAGTGCTTGGTGAGCACGTTATGCACCATCACAGCCTGGAAGTTGGCCAGCACAGGGCGCAGGGCCTCGTACAGATCACGGGTCAGGTCTTCGAACCCCCTGGGGATTTCACCGGCGTCCAGCGCGGGGCGCATCCCGGCCACGCGCGGGTGACTGCTGTCCATCTCGGGGATGATCGTCAGGTCCACACCTGCCGGCAGGGCGGACGCGTCTCCTCTTCCGGCGACCACGCTCACCTGAACCCCGGCCCCAGCCAGCAGCCCGGCGTGCGCCTGCATCACTGCCTCCACCCCGCCCGTTACCGGTGGAGCGGTGTAGTGCAGGATGGATATGCGCAGGTCTTCAGGCCGGCTCATAATCCCAGCTCTGCGAGAGTCTTGAGCTGCCAGCACAGCCACACGCTGATATCTTCCGCTTCCACAGCCCTGCGCAGGAACTCCGCCCGCTTGCGGCGCTCCTCCGCCGGCATGATCAGCGCCCGGTGCATCGCTTCTGCAGTGGCGTAAATGTCACACGGAGAGATCACCAGCGCGCCAGGCGCAAGCTGCTGGCGGGCGCCCGTGCGCTCCGACAGGATCACCACCCCGTCCTTCAGGTTCACGGTCGGGCCTTCTTTAGCCACCAGGTTCATCCCATCGGCGATCGAGTTCACCAGGAGAATATCGTACAGCTGCATGGCTGCCACCGCGCGGGGGTAGTCTTCGCCGACCAGCACCCGCACCGGCTCCCAGGTGCTGTCGCCGTGCAATGCGTTCACACGGCCGGCTGCAGCCATGATTTCGTCCAGGTAGTTCTGGTATTCGCCGACCTCCATCCGCGAGGGGACCAGCAGCGCCAAAAACTGCACCTCCCCGCAGTGCTCCGGATAGAGCTCCAGCATTTCATTCAGCGCTGCGAAGCCGCGCACGATGTTCTTGCTGGGTTCCGTGCGGTCCACGCGCACAATCAGCTTCCGGTCACCATAACGCTCGATGAAATGCCGGCGGTACTCTGCCACCTCATCGGTTGCAGCCAGTTCGCGCAGCGCCTCGACGTCGATAGAGATCGGGAAGTCGCGCACGTGTGTGTCGTGGCCGTGAAAGGTGATCACGCCTTTCGTAAAATTCACTTCGGTGTCCGGTAAATGGGATTCGCAGGTTCGGATAAAGTTGAGCGCGTCTTCCCGGGTCTGAAATCCGAGCAGGTCGTTGGAGCACAGGCCCTGCAGGATCGCCTGGCGCATGGCCGGCGGGACCATACCCCAGTCCTCCGACCCCGGCCAGGGGATGTGCACAAAATGGGTCAGGGTGTAAGGTTTTCTTTCGCCCAGTGTCTCGCGAATGAAGCGCGGCACCAGGTAGAGGTGATAATCCTGCAGCATCACCAGCGGCGGTTTATCTGCCGCTTCAATCTGGCGCACAATCGCCTCTGCGAACAGGCGGTTTACTTTGACATACCCCTCGTGCCAGGCCTTCCAGGTCCGGGCGTCGAAGGTCGGCGTACGCACAAAATCCCACATAGAGTGCTGCAGGAACCACAGCAGTGGGTTCGCAATGACGTTGTAGTAGTCTGTGTAACTCTCCTCATCCGGAGAGACAAAGCTGACCAGGATCTCCCCCTCGTCGTTTTCCAGGGGGATTATCCCCTCGCGCCACTGGCGGTCTTCTTCGGTGATCGAGCAGCCGATCCAGCGCGCATTCACATAGCGCGCCAGGCCGAGCAGCGCGGTCACCAGGCCGCCTCCGCCGCGCTGGAACTCGATCTCTCCGTCCTCATTTTTCACCAGGGTAACCGGGGCGCGATTGGCGGCAATAATCAGCGTCCGGTTTTTCAACACTTCAGACTGCAGTGTCTCACATTCATCGATTTTAAAGATCTGAGGAAATTCTTCCCAAACCGCTTCCGTCATGGATTTGCCCCTCTTCCGGCTTCATGAGCCGGGATTGATATTGATTAGATCCAGCTGCTCCCCGGCTGCCAGCTCACGGCTCTCCTGAATGGCCAGGTCGATAAACACCGCGGCTGTCCAGCCAAAGATCTCGGCGGCGGTGCCCGGAATTTCGCCGGTTTGAGAATCATAATACTCCGCGATCTGGCGGTGGCGGTTGATCAGTTCCAGCGTGCTCTTTCGCAGCTCGCGCGCCAGATCCGGCCTGTCCACTTTTTGCAGCGCTTCGATAAAGAAGTAGTTTACATTGGCCCACACCGGCCCGCGCCACATAACATCCGGGCTGTAATGCGGGTCGTTATAGGCCACCGACGGCAGGCGGTACTCGCCCCAGAAGCGATCAGGATCGGTCAGTGTTTGCACCAGCCGCTCGTTCATCGCCCCGGGAAGCTGCCCGGTCCATAGAGGATACAGGTTGAACGGCGTCACCACCCGCACCGGTTTGTCATCCCGCATCACCCAGAACAGCCCGCTTTCCTCATCCCACAGGTCCTTGATCATGCGCCGCACCAGCGCGGTCGACCGCCGCCTCCACATTGCCGCTTCATCGCGCATCCCCAGCAGGTCTGCGATCGTAGAGAGCGACTGCATCTGGATGCACAGATAGGTGTTGATATCCGGCGCTTCGACCGGCATCCCGTAATCCCACATCGGGCTGTCGTCCAGCCCCGAAGAATAGGGATGGTTGTACTGCACAATCCCATCGCCATCATCGTCGTTAAACGTAAACCACCAGGCATTCAGGCGCGCCAGGGGAACGTAGATCTCGCGCAGGAAATCGAAATCAGGGTCCGCCTCGTGCAGCTTGAGCGCCGCCCAGGCAAAGGTCGGCGGTTTGGTCACTTCGCCTGCGATCGGATGGTCGATGGTGGCAACGATGCCTTCATCATAGATCGCATCGGGGACCATGCCATTAACGAACTGGTGCGCCAGCATGGCCCGGATCTGGTTGCGCGCCAGCTCGGCGTCGATATGCCGGTAGGCCAGGGCGTGCAGTGCACTGTCCCACGCCCACAGCCCGACATATTTGATCTTCGAAGGCATCATCGCTTCAAAGGTCAGGTTCCCCTGCGGGCTGAGCAGGTTATTGGCCATCACCCACCAGGAATAAGCGTACAGCTTCTGGTAGCGTTCATTCACCGCAGGGACGCGCTCGAACCACGAGCGCCAGCGGCTGCTGGAGGCTTCAGCCGCTTTCGAAAACGGCACCACACTCTCCAGGAAGTCATTATCGGGGTAGATCTTCAGTGCAATGGCGGCGTCCTCCCCCGCGTCGACGATGATCACAACCCGGTAGCCACCATCCTCCGGGATAATGCGGTTTCGCACCACCGGAGCGTTGCTCAGATAGTCCAGGTTGCGCACCGCCTTGAAAGTGCCCCCCATTTCTCCCGCCAGGAAGTACTGCGGAGAGACGTGAAAGCGCAGACCGCAGCGCTGACCGGCCGGCAGTCCGAAGGAGATTGTGCGCCGGTCCTGGAAGACCAGTTGAAAATCTCCGATCCGGGTATGAAAGACCAGCCGGTCCGGTGAGCTCTCTACATCGAAAGGCAGCGACTCCCCTTCACCATCGACCAGGCACATATCGTGGATGTAGGGCGGGCGCCTCAGGTAAGCCTCGATATCCGCTTCCAGCGTGGTAAGGCGCTCCGCCAGCTTGATCTGCAGCGAGCACGCCCCGCCAGACTGCCAGACCAGCAGGCGGGATCCCCGGTCGCTGAAAGGAATGTGCGTAATATCGATATGGTTGTGCAGCAGGTCGAGGGAGGGGGCAGCGAGTTCCACGGGCTAAGAATCCTCCTTCCGCGGCTGGTTCTTGCGATAGTGGTCGTAAATACGGGTCTCGAAGTTCTGGTCGATGGGCGTGTCCGGATCCAGCGCCGGGCTGTTGGCGATCGTTTCTTTTTTCAGGTCGATTTCCACCTCGGCGTCCTCCTGGTCGATCTCCGTGATCCAGGAGGGTGAGACCACCACCTGTCGCGAGCTCGTCCAGCCTCCCGTGTCGACGACGAGATAAAGCACGTTCCAGGCGCTGTCTTCGACGATAAAATCGTCGATGCGCCCGATATCGCCGTCGCGCGCCTCGATCCTGTAGCTGGTCAGCTCGCTGCTGCTGATCACCGCCCGGGGGTTTGCATCTTCACCGGTCAGGTCTTCCCCAATCTGGTCGCCCAGCTCGAGCAGCGGGATCGCCGTAAGGTTTTCCACCCCGATCGCCCCGGAGGAGGCCTCACCCGGCGGCGCCTGCTTCGACAGCTCGTCCCGCCGGCGGTTGACCGGGATCACCCGGCTGTCATGGTCCGGCTGCCCCAGGTCGTCCAGGGCGATGAACACGCGCCGGCCCTCCAGCCAATCCCCAGTGTCGACCGCCAGGAAGCGCACCGCCCAGTCCCGTTCGTCAATATAAAAAGCCGAGACAGCGCCGACCGGGCCATCCACAGCCTGCAGTACATAGCCTTGCAGCTCTTTTAAACGTTTCAGCACTTTACACCTCCGGAACCTACCACCGGTCAAATTACCCCCTCTGGCTGGTTTTCATTCTAGCATGCCTCAAAACCAGCGTCAACGAAGGCAGGTGATTCTTACTGCAGCGCAGCTGGCATCCGGGGCAGCCAGGCAGCCGGTTCAGTGATGATGTGCTTTGCATGCCCTGCTGGATCGAAATCTTCAGCCCCTGTGCTTTTGCATCCATTTGATTTCCAGCAAGATTATATGCTGCAAAGGCACGGCTTTGCGGTGAGACCCGGTATTTTTCCCTGTTTGGCGGTCCAGGTGTCTCCACTGCTGCCCTCTGCGCCTCGTGCCCCCTGACGAGCGAAGAAAGCATCTCCGATCACCCTTCCTTGACGCTGTATCACAGCGAAATTACAATCGTACCGTTATCCATCCTCTTAAGGAGATGCAATGAACCGGTCCGGCGAGGATTTCCTGGGCGAACTGCGCCTGGGCCGAAAACTGAAAACCGTGCCGCAGGCCGCCTCAGCCGGGATCTTAATCACCCTCGGTCTGGTGATCCTGCTCGCGGACCCGCTGCTAAAGGGCCTCGGCACGAAGGCACCCTTTGTGCCCCTGCTCGCCCTGCTCCTGTTCACCCTCAACCTGCTCAACGTCCTCGAAATGCTGGCCGGCAGCGGTGACCGCGGCGGCGCCTACGCCCTGGTGTACGAAGTCCTGGGCGGCTGGGGCGCTATGCTCACCGGCGCAGCTATCCTGGCAGGTGCGCTGGCCGTGACCGCCGCTCTGACCCGCCTGGCCGTCCTCGAGCTTTCCGGGTTCGCCTTCTTCGCTGCGCTGCCGGCTTCCATCCTGGCGGCCGGCTTCCTGACCCTTCTGCTGCTGGTGCAGTTTTTCCACATCGACCCGGCGCGCATCTCCTTCCGCCTGCTGGTGCTCCCCCTGCTGGCCGCCCTGCTCTTCGAAATCGTCACCTCCCTGACCCGCATCAACCTGGACGTCTTCCGCCGGCCCGTATTTGAGCTGGAGGGCACAGCGCGGGCTGCGGCGTTGATGGCCACCGGTTACCTGGCATTCGAAGCCCTGTTCAGCGAAAGGCGCCAG
Organism: Chloroflexota bacterium; assembly: GCA_012516075.1. Lineage (GTDB taxonomy): Bacteria > Chloroflexota > Anaerolineae > Anaerolineales > UBA4823 > JAAYXE01. Next base: position 63,355 of record JAAYXE010000121.1, read on the forward strand.
GTGCGCGCTGCCCTGCGGGTAATCCCGCGCGCCCTGGTTCTCATCCTGGGGGTGCTCACCATCCTGTCGTTCCTGGTCTTTTTCGACCTGGCGGGACAGAATGTGAGCACCAGAACGTCAACCATCATCATCCTGGACGCTCTCTCGGTGACCGGGTGGCTGCCGCCCTGGGTGCTGGCCCTGCTCTTCCTGGTCATCCTCTTTTTTGCCGCCCACACCGCCCTTTCGACCGCCGCATTTCAGATCCAGACGCTTATCCTGGAAGGCGCCCTGCCAGCCTTCCCTTCCCGCGTGCGGCGCTCGCTGCGCACGCCGCTGATCATCCTTGCCCTTTCAGCCGGGATAGTCGGCCCGCTGCTGCTTTTCGCCCCGGCAGACTGGCTGCTGCCAGTCGCCGCAGCCCTCTTCCTGGTCGCGATGAGCCTGCTGGACCTGGCGGCGATCGTCAGCCGCAGCCGCGAGCCCGACCGGCGCAGGACTGTGGTCCTGCCCTTCGCCCCCCTGATCCCGCTGCTGGCCATCGCCCTGAACGTGGGGCTGCTGGGCAGCTTACCCGTTCCGGTCCTGGCCGCCAGCGGCGTGTGGCTGGCGGCTGCCAGCGGGCTCTACTTCCTCTTCGCCCTTCCCCGGCAGGCGGAGCACCGCAGCCGGGAGCTGAGCATCGGAGCGCCCCCCGACGTGCCAGATCGGGACGGTCACAGGCCGCGCATCCTGGTCCCGCTGGAACCGGGTGAGGAGCATCACCTGGTGCTGAGCCTGGCGCTCAGCCTCTCGCAGCAGACCGGTGCGATGGTGCTTCCCCTGCAGGTGATCCCGGTCCCCGACCCGCTGGCGATCGAAGACGGCCGCCGCATGGCCCGCCAGCAGAATCACCGCTTCCGCTGGTCGCTCAAGCAGGCCAGCGAGCTGGGCGTCCCGGTCTACCCGATCACACGCCTGGCGCGCAGCGTCCCCGAAGGCATCCTGGAGACCGCCGAAGAAGAGGACTGTACGCTCATCCTGCTGGCTGGCAAAGTAGAAGCCCAGGGGAGGAACAAGAAAATCAGCCCGGTGATCCGCCGGGTCGTCGACGCAGCTCCCTGCGACGTTGCCGCGCTCACTTACAATCCCCAGTCGCTGCGCCCGGAGTTCAAAAAAGCGGTGCTCAAAGAAGGGCTGGGAGACAGCCAGGACGGCTCCTACCGGCTGCGCAGGATCCTGGTTCCGGCAGCGGGCGGGCCCACCGCGCCGCGGGCGATCGAACTGGCCGTCCATCTGGCCCGGGAATACGGTGCCACGGTGACCCCGCTGTACGCCGCGCCCCTCCACCCGCGCGAGGAAGACCGCCGCCAGGGGCTGCAGCGCCTGCAGGCAACCATCGAGTTCATGCGCAGCATCTTCTCCGGGGAGGTAAAACCGGACCACGATGGCCTGGACGGGATCCTGACGGAGGGCAAAATCGCCTCCGGCCCCAGCGTCACCGCCACCATCGCTGAGGCCAGCCAGTCATATGACCTGATCATCATGGGGGCATCTGAGGAAGGGATCGTCGACCGCTTCCTGTTCGGGGACATCCCCGAGCAGGTCTCTCTCCAGGCGCACACGCCGGTGATGATCGTACGGCGCTTCGAGGGGCTGCCCCGCCTGTGGCTGCATCGTCTGTGGGCCAGCCTGTTCGGCGCGCTGCCGCAGCTCGACGAAGAGGAGCAGATCACCATCTACCGTGCCACGCACCGCAGCGCCCGGCCGGACATCGATTTCTTCGTCATGATCGCTCTCTCGGCGCTGATCACGACCTTCGGACTGGTGCTGAACAACCTCACCGTGGTGATCGGCGCTATGCTGGTCGCGCCGCTGTTTTCCCCCATTCTGGCCACCAGCCTGGCCGTGGTGGATGGCAACGTCCGTCTGCTCTGGCTGGCCGTCGAATCAACGCTCAAAGGCCTGGCCCTGATGATCGCCATCGCCATCCTGCTCACGCTCATCATCCCCTACCAGCCGCTGACCGAAGCCCTGCGGCTGTTCTCCGAGCCGTCGCTGATCGACCTGCTCATCGCCCTGGGCGCCGGTGCAGCCGGAGCTTACGCCGCGTCCCGCAAAGACGTGTCTTCTGCCCTGCCGGGAGTGGCGATCTCGGTCTCCCTGGAGCCGCCGCTGGCTACGGTTGGCATCAGCCTGGCTTCCGGAGAACTGCTCGCCGCCGGCGGCGCAGCGCTGCTCTTCCTCACCAACCTGGTCGCCATCATCCTGGCCGGCGCGCTGGTCTTCTTCCTGCTCGGTTTCCGCCCCGGCTCGGCCTCCCGCGAGACCCATCTGCGCCGCGGCCTGCTGGTGACGCTGGTTTCCTTTACGATCATCGCCGTGCCGCTGCTGTTCTTCTTCGTGCAGTCCGTGCAGAACTCCCGCATGCGCAGCACCATCGAAGCGACCATCAGCGCTTCCCTGGAGGAGATCCAGGGCGTGGACCTGGTCAGCCCGGATGAAATCCGCTTCGCCACCGAAGGCGACGTCGTCCAGGTGACCGTGCCGGTGTACGTGCAGCACGAAATCCCCTCCGGCCTGGCCGCGCAGCTCAGCGCAGAGGTCAACGCCGCGGTCGCCCGGCCGGTGCACCTGCGCCTGGTCCCTCTGTTCGTGGTCTCATCGCCCCCATGACCTTTTACGGGCAGATTATTTAGACCAACCTGGACATCATTAACGCGTCAAGACACAGGCTCTCAAATACGTCCCAGTTATTCCCGTGTCCACAGTCAACCTGGGCGCGCTGCTGTTCCCCAGTCCTTTCCTGACTGCTGTATATGCACGGCAGCGATGCCGGAAGGCGGCCCGGCCGAAAAGGGCAGCTGTTTCCGAAGGATGCCATGTAAGAAGTATGCCGTGCCCCATCCTGAGTATCAAATGGGCGGTGGTCATGGTGCACAGCGTGCAGCAGGCAGCGGTCATTCTGTTTTCGCTGCATTGTGCTCCAATGAACATTAGCTGCCCTTCAGCTGAAAAAATTCGCTCCTGCGCTGCTAGACCCAACCTTGAAAGCATGAGCTTACGAGCAGCCAGGCATCCCGCAGCCCCCGCAAACGCGTTGACAGAGGGACGTTACCCCCGGGCATGCTGCGCATGCCTGGTCGAAATGGCCTGCGGGGTGGTCGAACATCGCCCGCTGAGCAGCAACACGCTCTTCGACCAGGCTCGCGCAGCCGCTCAGGGCGCCCGGGAGCGTGATCGAAAAAGCCTTAGAGAATAACGACTGGGTAAAATTCGCGTCCATCCGCGCTTTCAGCGTCGAGAATGCGCAGCATCGCCGGTGCTCCCCAAAAAAACTAACTTCCGGACAGCCGCTTCTCTACGGCAGCGCGCGTCAGCCCGCCGGCCGCCAGCTCGGACTCCGGCAGCTCCAGCAGGCGGGTGTAGAACAGCCGCAGCTCCTCCTGCACCCACTCTGCATCAGCGCCTGAAGCCATCTCCCGCAGCACGCCTTCCGCCTTTGCGAATCCCCCTCGCACCTCATAATAGTTAAACAGCGAAAAGGCCAGATCCGCCGGCAGGGCTGCACCCGCCAGCCGGGCGGTAACCGGCTCCACCTTCTCGATGGCAGCCGGCTTTTCATCCTCATCCGCGGCAAAGAACGCTTCCAGCGCCAGGAACAGCGCCCGCTGGTAAGCCTGTGCGGCTTCAACCGGATGCTTCTGCTCCTCCAGGATCTCCCCGCGCACCTGGAACAGCCCGGCCAGCGCCAGGGCGGGATCGACATCCACCCCGTCCTCGCCCGAGACCGTGTCGAGCAGGCCGGCGTCATCCATGCGGTCCACCATCCCAGCCGGCAGCCCCAGCCACTCCTCCAGCAGGGTATCCACCGCTTCAAGTGCGGCCTGATATTCGCCGGCGGCCTTCAACCCCATTGCGCGCTGGATCACCGCCAGGGCAGCCCGCAGCATGCGTAGAATAAAATCTTCCTGAAACATCCCCATCTCTCCTGAACACCATTTAATCACAGTTGTGGGGATATTTGACATTCGCCTGAGGCGGTGTGGTTCTCTATCAGAAATTCAGGAAGATAAATCCAAGCCGCCCGTTGGCTGCATGCCAGAACACCCCGGGCAGAATGCTGCGCGTCCGCAGGTACAGGTAGCCCCACAGCAGCCCGGTTGGATAGTCGCTGCGGAAGATCCCCAGCACGGCGTTGACCCAGGGCTCGCCCTGGCTTATTTCCAGCGGCACATGGATCGCATTAAACAGCAGGGCCGAGATCACCAGGGCGTTGAGCGGATTGGCGAGAACCTTCTCCAGCCGGGGCAGCAGCAGCCCGCGGAAGAACATTTCCTCCGGCAGGGCATTAATGAAGATGCCAATCCCATACACCGCCAGCACCTGCCCCGGAGGAGCCTGCAGCAGCACGCCGGTCAGCAGGCCGAAGACGGCTGTGATGCCCCCCAGCACGGCTGCCAGGCGGATTTGCGGGTTGGATCCCCATACTTCCTGCCGCCCGCAGTCCAGCAGCCAGATAAGGATCAGCGTGGGCAGCAGCTGCTTGATCGTGCTGGAAATCGCCCCGTAGATGCTCCCCTGCGCCCAGCCGGGAATACCCAGTCCGAAGACCCATGCCCGGATCTGGGTAAAGAAGCCCTGCACCCATCCCTGCCACGGCTGCAGCGGCCAGACGCCGAAGTCGAATAACTGGATCAGGAACATCGCCCCGAGCAGCGCCGCCGCAGCTGCAAGTTCGCGGTGTGGACGCCGCACAGGCAGCGGCGCCGGCAGGTCGGACGTCAGCGCGCGGATCAGCATCACGTACATGCCGAGCAGCAGCAGGTTGGCGCAGCCCTGCAGCAGCGCGCTCCACCCCTCCTGCAGCAGGTTGAGCAGCAGGCCGGCCGCCAGCCAGCCCCACAGCAGCGGCGTATCGATCAGGCGCTTCCACAGATAGGCGGCCTGTCCAACGATGCGGTTCGGGAGCGAAAGTGCGCTCTGCATTCGATTTTCTCCATATTCACCGCCGGCCGTGGGCTCGACCTGCGGTTAAGCAATATCTATTATTCCAGCGCTTCTTCGCACCCCCTCCGGAAGCGATCAGGGTCAAACCCAGTGCTGCAGTGGAATGGGTTTCCACGGGCTGCAGCAGGCCCCATAACAGCGCCGCGGCGCCAGCGAGGAAGCACAGCTCGCCTGCGACCAGGAAAACTTCTGCCAGCATGGATTTCACGGTTTTACCTCACAGCATAAGAATTTTCACCGAATGTACCGGCCTCATGCCATCCTGTCGCCTATCCCGGGATAGGTTTCCTCACCATACTGCTGCAGACTCAGAGAATATTACGCCCGGAATGACAGCTACGGTATAATTTTTATGGATGAACACCCGCCTCCTGGCCACGAAACTTCATACCCCCCCCTTCCGCCCCTTCGAAGTAACCCGTCCGCGCCTGCTGGAGCATATGCATACCGGCCTGCGCGAAGGCCGTAAACTGACGCTGCTTTCGGCCCCCGCCGGGTATGGCAAAACCACCCTGGCTGCAGGGTGGGTCCATACACTGACCGCCAGCCGGCAGACCGGCTGGCTCTCTCTGGACCCCGAAGACAGCGACCCGGGGCGGTTCTTCGCCTACTTTCTGGGGGCCCTCCAGGCAGCGGGTGTATCCGGTCTGGATGCGCTGCTCTCCCTGTTCGACAGGCCGCAGATCCCCCCGTCCCAGGCGCTGCTGGACGAACTACTAAACCGCCTGTCCGCTGTCGAATCCCCGCTCCTGCTCGTCCTGGACGATTATCAGGTCATCACCAGCCCGGTGGTTCACGACGCCCTGGCGTACATCCTCGATCACAAGCCCGTCACGTTTCACCTGATGCTGCTCACCCGGCAGGACCCCCCGCTGCATCTGGCGCGTCTGCGGGCACGCAGGCAGATCACGGAGATCCGCGCCCAGGTGCTGCGCTTCACACCCGAGGAGGCCTGCCAGTACTTCACCCAGGTGATGCAGCTGGACCTGACCCGCGAAGCAGCCCGCGCGCTGGAAGAGCGCACCGAAGGATGGGCGGTCGGCCTGCAGCTTGCCGGTCTGGCCCTTCAGAATACAGCCGACCCGGAGCGCTTTATCCAGAGCTTTCGCGGCAGCCACCGCTATGTGCTGGATTACCTGGCTGAGGAGGTCCTGGCCCGGCAGAGTGAGCAGACTCGCTGGTTTCTCGCTCGCACCAGCGTGCTCGACCGCTTCAACGCGGACCTGTGCGGCGCCCTCACCGGGCAGCCGGACGCGCAGGCGGTAATCGATCACCTCGAGAAGGCCAACCTGTTCATCGTGCCGCTGGATGACGAGCGCATCTGGTACCGCTACCACCACCTCTTCCGCGATTACCTGACCACGCTGCTCGACAGGAAGGAACAGGCCGAGCTGAGCAAAAAAGCCTCCCTCTGGCACGAGGCAAACGGCATGCTCACCGGAGCCGTGCGCTATGCGCTCGCCAGCGGCGACCCCGATTTTTCCGCAGGCGTAATCGAACGAGCAGTGGATCAGAACACCACCTTTTCCGGCGGCAATGTCGCCCTGCTGACCTCCTGGCTGGCAGCACTGCCGGCTCATACACTGCAGCAGCGCCCGCGCCTCAACCTCAACGCCTCGCGCATCTTCTACCTTGCGAGCCAGTTCGACCTGGCGGAGAAGCACCTGAATCAGGCCGAGGCTGCGATTAAGACCTCACCTCCTGCACCGGAGACAGAGCTTCTGCTCGCCCTGGCTGCGCTGTACCGCGGGTCGCTCGCCCTGGTGCGGGGCGATATCCAGCAGGGCATCGAACAGACGGTCTATGCGCAGGCGCGGCTGCCCGCTGATCATCATCTGGCGCATGCACGCGCCTGCTTCAACCTGGGGCAGGCGTACGAAATCACAGACGAGCTCGATCAGGCGGTGGAAAACTACCTGCTCTCCGGCGATGAGGCCCTGCTGGCCGGCGTGCGCTTTCTGGCAATCCAGGCGTACTGCTCAGCAGCACAGGTTCAGGTGAAGCTGGGGGATCTGACCCTGGCGGAACACACCTGCCAGGCTGCCGTTCAGATGACTGGCGGCGAGCGCATTCCACCGCTGGGCCTGGCATATATTGTGCTGGGCGGCATCGCCCTGGAGCGCAGCGACCTGGCAGCTGCGGAAGCGCTGTTACAGGACGGTACAGCGCTCTCTCGCCAGGGCGGACTGATGGACAATGCCGTGCTCGGGATGGCCTCGCTCGCCAGGCTGCGCATCTGTCAGGGGGATGCCCCCGGAGCGCATGCCGTGGTGCAGGAAGCGCGCAGCATCATCCAGACCTTCGGCGTCCCGCTCATGGCCTCGCGCGCCGCTGCTTTCCTGGCACGCCTGCAGCTTGCTGCTGGAAAACTACAGGAGGCCGCGCGCTGGGCCGCCGAATACCAGGCGAAGCGCAGCGGAACGGACGAATATGAAGAGCTGACGCTGGCGCGCGTTCTCCTGGCCAGTGGACAGTCGGGTCTGGTACCCCAGATCCTGCAGCCCGTTCTGGATCAGGCCGGGAGAGCCGGCCGGCGGTCCAGCCAGATCGAAGCCATGCTCCTCTTCAGCCGGTATGATCACGCCAGGAAAGACCTCGCGGCGGCCGAAAAATGGCTCGTGCGTGCGGTGGCCCTGGCTGCAGAAACCGGTCATGTGCGCATTTTCCTGGATGAGGTCGGGCCGCTGGTCGACCTGCTGCCCCGCATGCGCTCCGCCGCGCCGGAATTTGTCGATCAGATCATTAAGGCTGTCCAGCGGCAGCCTGGGGCCGGCATTTCTACGGGCAGCTCGCCTGACGACCCGCTCATCGAGCCGCTCACCCCGCAGGAACAGCGTGTGCTGGAGCTGATCGTCGCCGGCAGATCCAACCAGGAGATCGCCGCGGCACTGGTCATCAGCCTGGGGACAGCCAAATGGCATGTTCACAACATCCTGCAGAAACTGGGGGCGAGGGACCGCCCGCAGGCCATTGCCCGCGCCCGGGAACTGGGCTATTAAACCTTCTGTATCAGTCTCAGAGCCGCGCACGCGGCTCTTTTTTGTTTAAACCCAACCTGCAAACCCATCTCTGGATAGGGGAAAAACTCGCCCCCTGCCGGTAGACTGTCAGCAGAACGATCAACTCAGCTCATTCACCTGCAGCGAAGGAGATAACCAGATGCTTACCAGAACCCCTGTCACGCTTGCGGCAAATCCCCTGAAACAGGCCGCATCCATTGGGAGGCCCATATGACACCCGGACACACTCCCGCATGGTACGAAATCTGCGTCAGCGGCATCCTGGAAGACCGCTGGCTGCGCCGGCTGGAAGGTCTGCTGGTCCACCGGCAGCCCGAAGGGGTCACCGTCATTCGCGGCGAGGTGGACCAGGCAGGGCTGCACGGCCTGCTCACAACCATCCGTGACATCGGCGTAGAACTCATCTCCGTTCAGAAGATCGATCCTCCGGCCGGGTCCGGTTTCGAGGATCACAAAAAAGAATAAAAAGAGGCAAAAAGGAAATGAAAAATACAAATCAACGCGCAATCTGGTTCCCGGTTCTGGCGGCGCTGTTTCTGGCCGTCTATTTTCTGGGTGCGCAGCGATTCATCGGTCTGGCCGCTGCGTCTCAGATCGAGCTGATCGCCCTGCTGTGCCTGCTGGTCGCATTTGCCGGCGGGCTGCTCATCGTTCTGTTCACTCTGGTAAAGAGGTTCTTCTTTCGAAATCGCCGACATGAAGGAATAAAAGCTGGAGGCAGCATGCTGTTTTTTCTCGCCGTCCTCGTCATTCTAGTCATCTTCATCGCCGCATCCCAGCTGGCAGCCCACACCCCGCCCATTCTCGGAGAGGACGGGAAGCCGCTTCCGGGCAGCATCGCCCGCATGGAAAAAGTCCGCCTCGGCGGGGTGGATCAGTGGCTGATCATCCGCGGGCATGACGTGCACAAACCCGTGCTGCTCTTCCTCTCCGGCGGACCCGGAGCCAGTGAGGCTGCCCGGGTGCTGCGCTTCAACCAGGAGCTGGAAAAGCATTTTGTGGTGGTCATCTGGGAACAGCGCGGCTGCGGAAAATCCTACCCGGCGCGCGCCGATCTCACCGTGGAGCGCTACACGGCCGACGTGATTGAACTGTCCGAAATGCTGCGCACCCGCTTCGATGAACAGAAGGTCTACCTGGTCGGGCACTCCTGGGGCACGATCATTGGCGTGCTGGCCTCGCAGGCCCGGCCGGACCTTTTCCACGCATACGTTGGTGCTTCTCAAATGGTGGACGTGCTCGAAACGGACCGGCTGATCTACGATCTGGTGCTTGAGCACGCCCGCAGCACAGGAGACACGGCTTTCATCCAGGCCATGCAAAAGCAGGGGCCGCCGCCGTACACCGGCCGCAGCCCCATCCAGCCATACTCGGCGCTCTTTGGGCGTGAGTATGCGGTCTTCGAGGTGCCCAACATCAAAAATGAGGAATACCGCCGGGATGGCGATATCCTGCTGCTGATGCTCAAGCAGCCGGAGTACGGCTGGCTCGATCGCGTGTACTACCTGCTGGGGCTGATGAACACTTTCAACGTGGTCTACCCACAGCTGCAGGAGATGGATTTCCGCCAGGATGCCGCCCGGCTGAATCTGCCGGTGTATCTGGTGCATGGGCATCACGATATGAACAACCCGTCTCAAATCCCGGAAGAATATTTCCAGCAGCTGGAAGCGCCGCTGAAACGGTTCTTCTTCTTTGAAGACTCCGGCCACGGCGAGATGTGGGAAGAGGCTGGCCGCTTCCACGATATAATGGTCAACACCGTGCTGGCGGAAACGTACCAACCCTGACAGGTCGAAGGCAACCCCAGCATCAGAAGCGGCTGGAAACCAAACCTTCACAACATCTGGGCAGGAGCTGGCCCATGCCAGGCTCCTGCCCCTTTCTTTCCAGGTACCTGCTGTTTTTTAGAACAGGTTCTCATTCTCCCACTGTTGACGCCGGTAAGTTCCGTCCTGTATGATTGTTTATGCAGGTGAATTTTGCAGTAATAACGGGTGGTGCTGCGCCGGGGTCCGGTATTCTTCTCCGAGTGCCCGTAAGGGGTGTTTGACTTCTATTTTCTACTTAGCGTGCCATTGATGAACAGGGGACGGCATCCCTTAATCAGGGAATTCCCTGATGGCCGTGGGACTTATCCCCATTGAACTTAATCCCGTTTCATAATATATTGGTATTACAATCCATCACCTGCGTCCCCAGAGGGATACACGGGACGCAGTCACGACGAAAGGAAGAAAACCGATGTCCGAAGAAGGGCGGACCACTGTCCAGCGTATTCGATCCAGAGTCTTTCCTCTCAGAGGACCGCAGGGGAACTACGCCGGCCTCCTGCGGCATATCGGTGATGCGCGCTTTGTGCTCATCGGTGAAAGTACCCACGGCACTCAGGAGTTTGCCGAAGCCAGGGCAGCGATCACGCGCCTGCTGATCGAACAGTACGGCTTTTCCGCCGTAGCCGTGGCAGCCAGCGTTCCGGATGCCTACCGGCTCAACCGTTATGTACAGGGGATCGGCCGGGATTCCAGCGCCCGTGAGGTCCTGGATTCCTTCAATCATTTCCCGTCCTGGACCTGGCGCAACAGCGTGGTCGAAGGGTTTATCGAATGGCTGCGCGAGTACAACGAGAGTCAGGCTGCGGGGGATCTCAAAACCGGCATCTACGGGCTGGATTTCTATAACCTGAACCGCTCGTTCGACGCGGTCTTTTCCTACCTGGATGAAGCCGATGCAGAAGCAGCCCGGCGCCTGCGCGACCGCTACAACCGCACCACATACGCAGTTGAAGAAATGCAGGAAGACGGCTACGCCGGGAGCACCGGCCTGGCCCCCGGCCTCGAGAAAGAAGTACTCGCCCGGCTTGTCAAAATACGCACTCAGGCCTTCCAGACTCTGCAGCGCGACGGTATGATCGCCGGTGATGAAGCCTTCATTACCGGGCAGAGCCTGCGCGCCGCTGACAATGCAGAGGCCGTATACCGCCTCATGCTCGAGGATGGTGTCAGGTTTTCGAACCTGCGCACGCGACACATGCTGCACACGCTCAAAGCCCTGACTGCCCATCTGGGACAGTCTGGCAGGCCTGCACGCTTCGTCGTCTGGGTGCACAACGCCAGCGCTGGCGATGCCCGTGCGACGAATCTGGCCCACCGCGGCGAGATCAGCCTGGGCCAGCTCATGCGCCAGCACTTCCCCAGAGACACAGTCCTGATCGGACAGACCACCTATGCCGGTTCCGTGAGCGCCGCCCCGGTCTGGGGCGCGCCAGTGGAGGTGATAGACCTGGCCCCGGCGCCAGTGGGCAGCTTTGAAGGCCTCTTCCACAGCACAGGTATTCCCAATTTTTATCTGCTGCTGGACACCGGCGCCGTACAGGAGGAAGCGGCGGACATCGATAACGAGATGCTGGAGCGTCTGATGGGCGCCGTGTACAACCCGCAGGCCGGGCCCCTCCACTATTACTGCAGCGCTCGTCTGATGGATCAGTTCAATATCGTGCTGCACTTCGACCAGACCAGCCCCCTCGCCTCGCTGGAAGGTGACGCCGGGGAGCGAACTCCTGCAGCGGCGCTCCCCGGAACTCACCCGGGTTAAAAAGGATGAACGCCTGGTTCCCGCCCCGCCCGATCACCCGCTGCCAGGAGCACACTCCGGCAGTCTTCCGGGCGCGCAGCAGTGCAGGGCGGCCGCGGCGAACCGCGCTCTGGTTAAAAACCGCTCTGCTGGTTATCCTGGCTGCCTTTCTAGCAGTCCCGGGCAGCGCTCTGGCCCGGGGCAGCGGTCAGGAAAATGAGGAATGCCCGCGCAGCTACCGTGTCCAGCGCGGCGACACCCTGACGAAAATTGCGAAACGCTGCGGAACCAGCCTTCAGGAGCTGATCCAGTTCAACCCCCAGATCGCCAACCCGAACCGCATCTTTACCGGCGCCCGCGTGCTCATCCCCCCCCCCGAAGAGCGCCGCAGGCGGGCCGATCAGGTGCAGGATAACCCGGAAGATTTCACCATCCTGGCTAACCCCGCTCCTCCCTCCCGGGATGATTTCGAGCGCGCCGGCATCGATCCGGACGGCGATGAAAAGTGGATCTTCATCGACCTGTCGGAACAGATCCTCACCGCCTACCGCGGCGGTGATGCCGTAAAGACCTTCCTGGTATCGACGGGCCGGAGAGGCACCCCCACCGTCACCGGCCGCTTTGAGATCTATGTCAAATACCGCACGGATGACATGCGCGGCCCCGGATACTTCCTGAAGGATGTCCCCTATACCATGTACTTCCACGGTGCCTACGGCATCCACGGCACCTACTGGCACGATAATTTCGGCGTCCCTATGAGCCGCGGCTGTGTCAACATGAAGACTGAAGATGCCCGCTGGCTGTACAGCTTCGCCGCCATCGGCACCACCGTTTACGTTCGCAAATGATCTTAAATGCCAGGACCCCTGCCGGTCTGTACAGCAGGGGTCCTGGCAAGCATGTTTTCTCTGATCTGCGTTTAGCGCTGTTCGATCATCTCATCTTTTGAGATGTTCAGATGCACCTGGCCATCATGGACCGAGGCGATGTGCTCTGGCAGCACGAACCGGTCGCCCGAAAACAGGCCTTTCGATTTGACCTTCACATAACCGTGGCGCATCAAACGCCCCTCAAGAGATTCAGTGACCCCTTCATCGTCCGTGAGGCCGCGGTCCAGCTCTTCCACCCAGGTGTTTTCACCCGGTAAACGCGTCTCTTCCTCCATGCCGGATGTCGTTGCCGGCCCCAGGCCCATTTCCGCTTCGGTGCTGCTCACTTCACCAAACTGCACCCAGCCCACATGACCGACCTCATCGCCGTCACGGTCGATCACTGGCATGTTCTCTTCGACCATGGTTAGAATGCTGTAATCTGACTGGCTGGAAAATTCTGTACCCATCTCGCTGCTCCCTTCACTCATCAACTGGTTTCAACCAATAAACTTGCCTGCCGCTCAAAAGCCGGCATTCTTTTTCTCAACGAAAGGCTTCAACGCCTGGAAGTCTTTTTCCAGCGTTTCCCGCTGCTCCCGGTTGTACAGCGCCACCGCAGGATGGTACAGCGGCAGCACATAAACCGGGCCGTAGGGAGCGCTCCCTTTGAGCAGCCTTCCGTGCAGTTCTCCGATTTTCGAGCCGGCCTGTGGGAACGCAAAATGCTCCAGGATGAAATCCATGGCAAAACGCCCCAGGGTGACGATCACCTCCGGACGGATGATCTCGAGCTGGCGCGCCAGAAAGGGCCGGTACGCCTCGATCTCCGCCCGGCCCGGGTCGCGGTTTCCCGGCGGGCGATCTTTTACCACATTGGTAATGTACACATCCTCCCGTCGCAGCCCGGTGGAGTCCAGCAGCTCGTCCAGCACTTTCCCCGAAGCCCCCACGAACGGTTTTCCGGTGCGGGCTTCGCGCTCACCGGGCGCCTCACCGACCAGCATGATCCTGGCATAAGGGTTCCCCTCACCAGTCACAGGGGAATAACCCTGCCTCCGGCGCTCCTCCACCAGGGGGCTGTCCGGCAGTTCCTCTATGGCTGTGCGCACTTTTTCAAGCTGCTTTTCTCGCTCTTCCATCCTGCCGCCGTGTCCATCGTTTCCCCCTGCATTCCCACTTTCTACTTTAGCCCTTTTCATCCAGCCGGACAATGGGGAGTGTTCCTGATCGCAGTTAGGGATTTCCCTGACGAAATCCGTAAAATGAGGGACCACTGCAGGTTCCTGTCGTGCCTGCGATGTGGACCCTGAACACCTGTCTCCTGAAATGGCCAGTCAGGCCCTGGCCGGCAGCAGCCAATTCCCGAATGAAAATTATCCCGTTTGAAAGCTTACGCCGCTCAACTGCCGGGCCCCTGTCCCCTGGGGGATTATTTCCCGATGGACGGGAAGGAACACGCAAAACAAAATAGGGATGGCGTATTCTCGCCATCCCCCACGGATCCGCGATCTGAATTGAACGCCTCTCAGTACCGGCTACGCATTCAGCCGGTAAAAGCGGAAGAAGAAATTGTCGATGGGCAGGATCTCCATGCGGCTGAAACCGGCCCCGGTGGCATACTGCCGCAGCGTATCCGTGCGCATGACCGTCCCTGTGCCGGCCCCCGACGGCCCCACCATCCCCACCGGCAGACAGTGCAGGATGCTCCACCCGTACATCATCCATTCCACGTCGCTGCCCTCGGGCGTAAAGGTGTCTCCTACACGCTCATCGACGATCAGCACGGTGCCGTTCTCGCCGGCCAGCCGGCGCATCGTGCGCAGCGCCTCGACCGGGTTGGTCATGTCGTGGACACATTCGAATGCCGTCACCAGGTCATACTGACCGGACAATGACGGGTCGCTGGCATCGCGGGTGTAAAAACGCACCCGGTCGGCCACGCCGTTGATCATCGCATTTCGGGTGGCGCGCTCGATCGACGGCCCGTCCAGATCATAACCATCGACCAGCACCCTGGGATACCCCCGGGCCATACCGATGCTGGACCATCCAAAACCGCAGCCGATATCGGCGATCCGGGCCGGCGGGTCCGCCTGCAGGCGGGCGTGTACGTCGGGCATGGCGGGCAGCCATTCCTCCGGAAGCTGGTGAAAGAATGCCGGGTAGTTAATCGCCGCCTGACCTTCACGCAGATCGTCGCCGTATTCGTGGAAAGGCACCCCGCCTCCACTGCGATAGGCTTCCAGCAGCGCAGGCACCGGCCGTGTGGCGCCAACCAGGAGCTGCGCCAGGGGAACGACATAATTGAGGCTGTCGCAGTCGATCAACGGCTCCACATGCCCGGGGGGCAGGCAAAACCGGCGTTCTTCCGGCCCTAACGCGACATCCACCACCTGAAGAATTCCGGCAACCGTCTGCTGTTCCAGCCACTCACGGATGTAGCGGGCATTCGTGGCCGTGTGACGGGCAAGCTCACTGGCCGTAGGGGAACCCAGTTCTGTGATGGCCCGGTACAACCCCAGGCGGTCGCCGATATAAATAGAGAACACGTTAAATGTGCCGGAGATATCCTGGAGGTATTTCTCGATAAAGGCGTCACGCTGCTGTTCAACTGCTTCCGGAGTCATGGGCTGTGAGTCGGTCATCTGTTCCTCCCTGAAAAAAAGGCCCCGATTAGATCTCGCCCTGCCGGTGAGAACATTCATAAACCCCAGTATTACAGCAGCACCAGATCCAATCCTTGCCGGAGAAAAGAGTTGAGCTGCCCCCATATTATTATTTCCGGTGGAACATCGAGGCTCGCTCAATATTAACTTAATCAGTCCGTTTTATCAATATATTTTCAGGTGACCTTCCCCACAGCCAGCTTTACCTGCACACCGCCGTTCACCAGCGAGATGAGGTGCTCAAAGCGCACGTGCATCTGGCGCAGCAGGCGCACGTCGGAGCTTAACACAGCCACATGCCAGCCTTTAAAGCGTGCGTTCAGCACGTTGCCGAACTGCGCATACAGGTTGCGCAGATCTTTATTCGGGCTGGTGCGCAGCCCGTAAGGGGGGTTGGCGACGACCCATCCCTTCTCCCCGTTGGGCTCCATCGCCGATACGCTCTGGCAGGCGAAGTGTATATCCTCGATCACGCCGGCGCGCTCCGCATTGGCCTGCGCAGCCTGGATAGCCCCGGCATCGCGGTCCGACGCCTGAATAAGCTTCTCGCTCGATGGCAGCACATTCTGCAGTCCTTCCGCCATAAGCTCATCCCACTGGCGCTGCTGGAAGCCGGGCCATTCCATGAAGGCGAACGGGCGCCCGCCGCCCGGCGGGATGCGGCGCATCATCAGCGCCGCCTCGATCGGGATGGTCCCCGAACCGCAGAACGGGTCGATCAGGGGACTGCTGCGGTCCCACCCGGCGGCCATCAGAATGCCGGCGGCCAGGCTCTCGCGCAGCGGTGCTTTTGCCGTCGCCAGCCGGTAGCCCCGCCGGTTGAGCAGCGACCCCGAAGAGTCCACGCTGATCGTGCACAGGTCGCTGGCGATGCGCACCACCACGAGCTGCGGCAGGTCCTCTCCGGCATCTTCGTCGAAGCGGGCGATGACCGGCGGCTCGCCCATGCTGTCGCCGATGGCAGCCGCCACCCGCTCGGCGACCGCGCCCGAATGGTACAGGCGGGATTTGTGGCAGGTCACGCGCAGGGCCACCGGCCTGCCCGGGCGCAGGTACTGTTCCCAGGGCAGGCGCGCCGTTTTTCTGCGCAGTTCGGGGAAGCCGGCCGCATAAAACGCACCCAGCCGCACCAGGATGCGGCTGGCGGTGCGCAGGTGCAGGTTGGCCCGGTACAGATCCTCGAGGCTACCCGTAAATTCGACTCCCCCTTCCAGCTTTTCACCGCGCTTCTCTGCCTGGCTCTGCCCCACCTTCATCCCCAGGAGGCGCAGTTCTTCCAGCGTATAAGGTTCCAGGCCCGGAGCCGCCACGGCAAAATAGGTGCGTCCTGTATTGGGCTGCATATGGTTCTCTTAATCGACTCCTTTCGCAGCAATTGTAACCGAACCATAGGACAGCCCCGGGAGTTGAGCGGCGTTTCAAGAACCGGTTTACAACCTGATCCTGGCAGCCAGGCATCCGCAGCGGCGGTCAAAGAACGACCGCCCGGTCGAAGGCGCCCGGGTGCTGAAACGGTCGCGGTATTTTTCCAGCTCCTGCGCCAGGATCTGTCCCGCTTCTCTCCGGTCTGCAAAGATCATCGTACCGGCCTCCTGCGGCAGGCGCTGCCGGACCTCAGTACCCGTCTGAAATACCCGCCTGCGCTCCCCGGAAGAGAACCCGCAGTCACCGGATCTTCCAGTGCATCTGCTTTCTGCGCCCCGGTTCCGGCGGTGCGGTTAACCGGATTCGGCCCGGGCCATTTGCTCTCGGCTGGCAGCGATCCCGTATGCCACGGTGAGCGTAGAGCCAGCGAGCACCAGACTGAGCAGTGAACGCGGGACTCGCAGGCCCAGCATCCTGTCGAGCGAATACTTACCGGGTCCGGCCAACGCCACGGCCAGCGTCACAGCGGCATTGGTCAGGGGCAGTTCGGCGCCCCCCTCGGCATTCCAGACCGGTTTCCCGGCATGCGCCGTAAACACTGCCATAGTGCTCGCGGATATGGCGCCCACAGGACCAAGTGGGTGCAGAAAACCCAGGGCCGTGAGCAGCCCGCCGCCGAATTCTCCTGCGCCAGCTGCGTAGTTCCACCACCGGCCGGGGCGCAACCCCATCGATTCCAGCCAGCCGGAAGTCCTTTCCGGCCCCATGCCGCCAAACCAGCCGAACAGCTTCTGGGCACCGTGCCCGGCCAGAAGCCCGCCGACCACCAGGCGTAAAAGAAGGATTGCAAAATCTCTCATCCGGTTCCAAAGACCTCCCTGTGAATATATCATGCAGAATACCAGAAGGATTCCAGGCGCGTTAATCCGCCTGCCCTCAATATAGAACAGCTGCACCCGGGGTTCAATAGGGAAATTCCCCAAACCTGATCAGGGATTTCCCTTTTCGCAGTAAAAAAGGCCGGGAAGTCCCGGCCTTTTTCACAGGCTTTAATTCTCTTTTCTTCTATGGATCAGCCCAGCGCGACGTCCAGCACCATCATCACCGCAAAACCGATCATCGCCCCCAGGGTCGCCAGGTCGGTGTTCTCATGCCGCTGGGCTTCCGGGATCAGGTCTTCCACAACGACGAAAATCATCGCACCCGCGGCGAAAGCCAGCGCATACGGCAGGATCGCCGAGGCGTAGAACACGGCAATCGCGCCCAGCACACCGGCGATGGGCTCCACAATCCCCGAAAGCTGGCCGTACCAGAAGCTCTTGAAGCGTGGGAGGCCGGCGTTGCGCAGGGGCATCGCCACCGCCACAGCCTCGGGGAAGTTTTGAATGCCGATCCCCAGCGCCAGCGCCACTGCGCTGGCCAGGCCGCCCAGGCTGGGATCCTGCGCCGCGGCGCCAAATGCGACCCCTACCGCCAGCCCTTCGGGGATGTTGTGCAGGGTGATCGCCAGGACCAGCAGCGTGGTGCGCTTCCAGGTGGTGGTCAGCCCTTCCTTTTCTTCGATCGGCGCTTCGACGTGCAGGTGCGGCAGCACCTTGTCGATCAGGCGCAGGAACAGGCCCCCGGCCAAAAACCCGATAGCGGCCGGCATGAAGGCCGGCAGCGGCCCGCCTTCCGACATTTCAATCGCCGGCGCCAGCAGCGACCAGTAGCTGGCAGCAATCATCACGCCGGCTGCAAAACCCAGCATCCAGTCGAGAAGTTTGCGGTTGAGTTCTTTACTCAGGAAAACGGTTGTCGCGCCCAGGGCGGTCATGGCCCATGTAAAGGTCGTACCGACAAGCGCCTGCAGCGCCGGGTTGAGGTTCATTAAGAAATTCATGGCTGCCTTGTAACTTCAATGACCTGTAATGGATATCAGTAACAACCCGGCGCAGTGCCCCGCGGCCGGATCGATGGCTTGTACCTTCTGGAACAACCGCGGATTATACTCCATTCTGGCCGCACGGGCAGAACCTGCCCGCTAATGAAAAAGTTGGGCGCGGGCACTTGAGAAGGCCTGCTCTCAAGCGTCCGCGCCTTTTTGGGATCAATACAACGGTTACTGGCTCGACTGCGCCAGATTAAGCTCGATCGTGTAAATCTGCTGTTCGGGCTGCAGCTCGCAGTCGGAGATCGGCTGGTCCTGCGGACACAGTCCGGCCGCCACGGGCTCCCACCCGACGCTGACCAGCCCCAGCCAGTCCCCCTGACGCATGCCGAAAGCCGTCCCCGTAGGGCCGTCGGCCAGATAGGACGGATCCTCGCTCCAGCCCAGACTCTGCAGGACTGTTTTCACGTCTCCCGCGACCCGGACAAAGTTATCGAAATCCGCACCTGTCCCGGTCACGCGGATCTGGCAGCCAGTCCCGCCTTCGCCAGTCATGATATCCTGGAATGGGGCTTCGGCCACGGTGACGGCATCATCTGCCGCATCGAGCGCATCGGCGACAGCGGCGCGCACTGCGTCGCAGGCTGCCGCGTCCAGCGGGCTCCATACGCCGCCGGTCTCCTGGGGCGCTTCGGTTTCAACCGGGCTTTCGTCCACGGTCGGTGTAACCGGGCTGTCGGTGGGCCCGGGTTCTACCGCCGGTGTGACGGGCGCACCCCCGGCGCAGGCGGACAGAATGGCGATGGTTAGCAGCAAACAGATCAGCACCCCGGATTTTCGGGTAAACATTTCGATTTACGAACCTCCTTTTTTGTCTCATTTTTTCGACCAACCTTTAATTATACCTGCTGATCCTGCGTGCACTGCCGGACCAGGTCCTGGACGCGCTCTTCGTCCCAGGAGATGAATTCTCCGCTCCACTCCCTGGGTGCATGCAGGGCCATGCAGGCGATCGCCCTTCCCGGCAGCTCAGGGGGCAGCAGCTTGCCCTGCTGGTACATGCCCAGCAAACGGCCGTAATCTTCTTCGGCCATGGCAGGCCGGCCAGTTTTGCGGATCTCCTCCTGCATGGCGGTGTCGACGATGCCGGGGCGCACTGCCAGCACGGTCACCTGCGGCTCCTCGGCCGCCAGCGACCGGCTGAGCTGGTTGATCGCCGCCTTGGAGGAGCTGTACGCCGTCCAGCCGGGCATTGCACGCGTGGTCGAGCCGCTGCTGATGTTCACAATGCACCCCCGGCTTGCGCGCAGGTAGGGCAGGCACAGCTGGCTGAGCATCAGCGGGCCGAGCACATTCACCGCCAGGTTCCGCTGCCAGGCTGCAATATCGACTTCAGCAACCTTTGAAATCGGCTCGATAATCCCGCCGTTGTTGACCAGCGCGTCCAGCCGGCCAAAATGCTCGACAGCCGCTTCCACCATCCGGCGGCAGTCTTCCTCCTGGGCCACATCGCCAGCGACTACAACGGCCTGGCCGCCTTCCGCCTGGATAGCCTGCGCCTGGGCCTTCAGAC
Source organism: Chloroflexota bacterium (assembly GCA_012516075.1). GTDB lineage: Bacteria > Chloroflexota > Anaerolineae > Anaerolineales > UBA4823 > JAAYXE01. The sequence goes on from JAAYXE010000121.1 coordinate 83,265, forward strand.
CGGCTTCCGAACGGGCTGCCAGCACCACCCGCGCGCCAAGGCGTGCCGCCTCAAGGGCAATCGCCGCACCCAGGCCGCGTGAAGCGCCGGTGACCAGTACTGCACGGCCCGTGTTCGCGTTCATCCTTCTACCTCCAGACCCAGCTTCTCGGCCAGCCATGCCGTGCGGTCCGCTTCCGCCTGCGGGTTCAGGCCGTGACCGCTTTCATACCAGCAGACCTGTTTGGGTTCTCCGGCCGCTTCGAACAGCTCATTCGCCCGCTCGACCGGCACATGCGGGTCCTGCGTGCCGAATTGAAAGAGCAGCGGTGCCGGGGCCAGGTCGGCTACCCGCCGCACAGGATCGATGGGGTCCATCTGCTCGATAAAAGCCCGCCGGGCTTCGCCCTCCAGCCGCGGGTAGTACAGATACCAGTCGGAGAAGCGGGCCGTCGGTGCCATGAGCACATAAGAGCACGGCCGGGGATCCACAGATCCCATCAATATACCGTACATGGCTCCAAAATCGTGGCCCACATAGGCGCAGCGCCGCGAGTCGACTCCGGGCTGCGCCAGCAGCAGGTCCATCGCCTGGCGCAGTTCCACCGTCTGCCGGATGGAAAGGTCCCAGTCATCTTCCTGCCGGCGTTTAATAAACCAGTCCAGGTCCGACCACATGGTCTCCACCAGCAGACACACCGCTCCGCCGGCGGCCATTTTCAGGGCCTCAGGCTCGAACTGTTTGCGGTTCGAATCGACCGCCTCTGGCTCATACCAGTGCACGTACAGGATGGCAGGCCGTACTTCTTCACCGGGCTGTGCCTCCCCTGCAGGCTGCAGCAGCAGCGCGGCCCGCCGGATGCCGAAGGCCGTCTGGTAGGTGACAATGCGCTTCAACACTCCGTCTTCCTCGCGCTCGGCCGCCACGCGCAGATCGGGAGGCCTCAGCCGTTCGTAATGCATTATCTTTTTTAGATCCGTCAACATGTCTTCAGTGCCCCCATCAAGGTCTATGACGATTATCTCCCCACCCCCCTGCAGAAAGATCGCTGTACTGCAGTCAGATGGGACTCATCCTGGCCTGCCCGGTTTATGAACCCCAGCATCCTTCCATAGACAGGTCAGATTTCTTCCATTATACTTTTTTCACGTTTTTTGATGCAGCCCGGAAATTCCCAGGGGGATAGTAAAGATGTCTAACCAGGAAAAAGTCCAGAGAAATCGGGGAAACGATGCGGTTTCCCAGCCGGTGCGGGTCATGATCGTGGATGACCATCCGGTGATCCGTTCGGGGGTGCGGCAGATCCTCGCCGGGGCCCCCGACATCTCCGTGGTAGCCGAAGCGGAAGACGGCGCAGAAGCTCTGGAGAAAACCCTTCAGTTCCAGCCCGATATCCTGATCCTCGATATCCGCCTGCCCGTGATGGATGGCGTCCAGGTGGTCAGAGAATTAAAACGCGCCCGCTCCCCGGCAAAAGTCCTGGTATTGAGCGCTTACGATGACCCGGGCTACGTCAAAGGCCTGTTCGGTATGGGGATCGCAGGATTCCTGCTGAAGGAAGAGATGCCCGAAACGCTGCTCTCCGCTGTGCGCGGGATCGCCGCCGGGCAGATTGGCTGGGTCAGCAGGCGCATTGCCCTGAAGATCTCCACCCTGTTCAACGAAGAGAAGATAATCCCCCGCACCCTCACCCGTCGTGAGATCCAGGTACTCAGAGAGGTCGTCGCCGGTAAATCGAACAGCAAAGTGGCCTCCACGCTGCACATCAGCGAAAAAACCGTCGAAAAGCATCTCATGATGGTGATGAAGAAGCTGGGCGTGGAGACCCGCGTGGAGGCCGCTGTCCTGGCGATACGGGAAGGCTGGATGGACTAGGTCAGTCTTTGCTTTCCGAGACGGAGAGCACAGCCGCATCCGGGATGGGACTCCCGAGGGGGGCCTGCACGGGACGCACTTTCCAGATGGCGAACAGCAGGGACGCCAGCATGAGCACCGAGGCGCTGACGTACGGAAGGTTGAAGTTGTAGTCGAAGGTGAATCCGGCCCACAGCGGGCCAACCACCCGGCCCAGGCTCTGGAAGGAGTTGTTCAACCCCAGCGCAACGCCCTGCCCGCCGCTGGAGAGCTTAGACGTGAGCGACATGATCGACGGCCGCAGCATGGTGTTCGAGAAGACGAAAAAGCCCACCGTAAGCACCACGGCCAGATCGCTCTGCGCGGTGACCATCAGGGCGAAGCCCAGCGCGCTGAAGGCCAGAGATAATTTAATAATGGTCGCTTCCCCAAAGCGCTTCGTCGCCGGTCCGGTCAACAGGAGCTGCACCAGGGACGAGACCACCCCGATCACGATAAAAATCGACCCCACCTGTCCGGGGGAATAGCCGTAGCGGTGGTCGGCGTACAGCCCGAAGATCCCCTCAAAGTTCGCCAGCGCAAAGTTCACCAGGAAAGCCAGGAAGAACAGGAAACCCAGCGGGCCGAGCAGGGCTTTCCACAGCAGGCTGACATTGACGGGTGCGGCGCGCTGTGTGGTCGGGCTGCGCTTCTCGGCCGGCAGCGATTCGGGCAGCACCAGGGCGATCAGAACCAGCGAGACCAGAGACAGCCCCGCGGCGACAAAAAACGGGGTCGACAGGCTGTTGGCAGACACCCAGCCGCCCACACCGGGGCCCAGCACCATGCCCACACCCATAGCCGCGCCAATCACCCCCATCCCGCCGCCGCGCTCTTCATTCGTCGTGCTGTCACTGATATAGGCCATCGCCGTTGGGAAGGTGGCCGATGAGAGCACACCGGCCAGGAAGCGCGCCGCGAACAGCATCGCCAGGCTGCCCGACAGACCGATCATGATCTGCGAGATGGTGTTCCCCAGCACACCGACCATCAGGATGCGCTTGCGGCCGTAGCGGGCAGACATCGCCCCCCAGTAAGGGGAACAGATAAACTGCATGAAGCTGAACACCGACATGATCATCCCGAGTTCGCTCCCCCCGGCGCCGAACTGCTCGACGTAGAATGGCAGGATGGGGATAATGATCCCGACCCCGAGCATGATCACGACCATTGTGAAAAATAAAATCAGTAAACGCGGATTTTTTAGCAGGCTCATCTACAGTTTCCAAAAATTATGAAATTCCCCATGGTGAAAAATAATAATTGCAAAGGCCGATTTTACCAGATTTACCGGAGCAGTGCAGGGTTTAATGCCGCTCACAGGATAATATTAACCTGTATTTTAGAAAGAAAAAACCCCTGATGGTTTCCCATCAGGGGTTCACAGAAATTCCGCTAATTTAGCGGCCGATGGTCACAACGTTGCTGGCCTGCGGGCCTTTTGCGCCCTGCTCAACCGTGAACTAAACGCGCTGGCCTTCTTACAGGTTGCGGTAACCATCACCCTGGATGGCGGAGAAGTGGACGAACACGTCCGGGCCACCCTCACGCTCGATGAAGCCGTAGCCTTTGCTCCCGTTGAACCATTTAACCGTACCGGTGATACGTTCAGACATTTTAAATCTACTCCTTGTCTTCGGACAAAAAAAATTATTCGCAGATAACCGGTACGTTTCATCGGAGCGGGCACAACAAAAGGCTCATGGAACTACCAATCCATGAGCCGCTGTTTTTCGTCCAACGCAAACTTACTGGTATCCTACGCAAAGGATGTTACCACATTTAGATACCCGTGTCAATATGCAATTCTGAGCGAGAATATCAATTTTTGGCTTCTTTAGCAGCAGGGATCAGCGATCCTATTTAAAAAGATCGGCCTTTACTTTTCCATGCACCTGTCTTATCCGCTCCACGCCGAATCAGCACCGGCTGAACAGTCCCCAGGGCAGTCTGGGCGACATGCTTCGCATGCTCCAGCGAAGTCTTCCTGGGGCTTGTGGATGAAGACTTAATACGGAAGCGGTCAGGCAAAGTTGAAGGAACCTGACTGTTTTTTCAAAGCGGTACTGCTCACCGGATAAAAAAAAAACCCATCCATTCCGGATGGGTTCCTCTTGGCGGTCCCGACGGGATTCGAACCCGCGATCTCGGCCTTGACAGGGCCGCATGTTTGGCCGCTACACCACGGGACCTCTCACATGCGGGCGGTATCTTATCATGAGCCCCCGTATCCGTCAAGAGAATTTCACACAATTCGCGCAGGGAATTTTTCGCATTTTCCCGTCCATGCACTCCCGCAGTGCACCGGGCACGACGCCAGACATTCTGACAGGTATGCTTCGTATGCGAGGTCCAGGAATTCCTGGTGGCTGCACGGAATTGCCTCAACTGCCGCGCCCCAAACCAACTGATCCTGGAAGGTCAGGCATGCCAGTTTGAGCATGCCTGCCTGTCACGATCTGCAGACAGCTCTGCCGATCGCGCAGGATGGTTTTTCTGTGAGGGCACGGCGCTTCGTCGAAAACGGTTGTCTCCATCTTGGCACCGGCCCGGATAACCAGCCTGCCGCTCGCTGCACGCCGTGACCGTGACGCGTGCAAGGCGGCACCACCGAAAGCAAACCCCTCTTAGCTGCAGTAAAAAATCCGCCCTGTCGAGCCGCCCCAGACGGATTTGCGTTATCGAGTAAAATAAGACAATCCCCAGGTTGAGAAGGATGACAGAACGACCTGCCCTGGGTTCTGTTCCCATAGACGCCGGATTCAGAATGACCTCCCCATTCAGGGTTAAGTTCTGCTCCGGCTAGATTGACAGGATTGAATGCCATGAGACCAAACCGAAAGTCTGGCAGCAGCGGCCGTCCTCAGGCTGCCGCCGCGCGCCCGCCGGTCTGGGTCTGGCTCGCCGCGGCAGCCGTGATCCTGCTGGCGGGGCTGGCCATATTCCTCCGGCCAGGCACCCGGCCCGAAGCAAACCTGCCGGCAGACCTGCCGGCGGAATTATCGGTAGACGAGACCCTGGAGCGGCGCGAGGCCGGCGCGTTGATCCTGGATGTGCGCGAGCCCCAGGAATGGGAGCAGGTGCACATCCCCGGCGCAGTACTCATCCCGCTCAACCAGCTTCAGGAGCGCATCGACGAACTGCCCAGAGACCAGGAGATCATCGTCGTCTGCCGCTCCGGAAACCGCAGCGCGCAGGGCCGTGACCTGCTCCGGCAGGCCGGCTTTACCCGGGTCAGCAGCATGGCCGGCGGCATGAACCGCTGGAGCGCAGCCGGCTATCCCACTGAATCTGGCCCATAAAACACCCCACGCCTGGAGGATCCGTGACCACCATCTACCTGGCCCGCCACGCAACTCCCGACTGGAGCCGGCATGACCTGCCTTATCACCTGCCCCCCGGCCCTCCCCTGACTGAAACCGGCATATCAGAAGCCAGCGCCCTGGGCGAATTCCTGTGCCAGGCAGGTGTGCAGAAAGTATTCTCCAGCCCGCTGGAGCGCTGCGAAAAAACCGCCCAGATCGTCACCCGCATGGGCGGCATGCCGCTGCAGGTCATCCCGGAGCTGCAGGAATGGCAGCCGGGAGAAGACTCTCAGGCTGTCCATGCCCGCCTGTGGCCGGTGTTCAACCGTGCGGTGCAGATCAGCCAGGAAGGGGGTCCGGTAGCCATCATCACCCACGGTGGACCCATCGGCGTGCTGCTCTGCCACCTGGGCCTGGGCGAGGAAGGCCTGCGGAGAGCGCGCCGCTTCGATCGCAACAACCCCCTCCCGCCGGCCGGCGCATGGAAAATTACCCCCGACCCTCTCAACGGGAGCTGGTCGCTGGAGCTGGTATTTATCCCCAACTGCCGCTAGCCGCTCTCAGCAGCCCTCTTTACAAAGAGAGCTGCCGCTCCTTCCAGGCCTTCAGCAGTTCCTGCTCGCGTTCCCGGCGCAGCCCGGCGCGCCATTCGTACGTCTCCGGACGCGTCCGGGCCCATTCCAGGGTGGCGCGCACCGTGTCATCCAGCGGCCGGAAGGTCAGCCCGGCGGAAATGGCCCGGCTGACGTCGAACAGGAAGAAGCCGCTGTAATCGCGGTCGCTCTCCGGGATCCACAGCGGCATCTCGATCCACTCGCCCACCTGCTGCTCAAGCAGAAACTCATCGCTCACCCAGACGAACTGCGCATCGCTGCCGCTCACCGCCTTGCAGGTTTCCAGCAGCTTCTCCATGCTGACCTCGCCCGGCGGGCCATCGACGTTGAACACCCCGCTCGCACCTGCTTCGATCAGGCGCATGGTCCATTCCGCCAGGTCGCGCACGTCGATGAACTGCACCGTCCGCTGCGGCCGCCCGGGCGCCAGCACCTCTCCCCCCTGCGCTGCACGCACCGGCCAGTACGTGAAGCGGTCCGTGGAATCGTATGGGCCGACGATCAACCCCGGTCGCAGCACCACACTGCGGCCGGGAAAAGCCTCCAGCACCGCCTGTTCGCACAGCGCTTTTAACGGTCCGTACGTCTCCTCAGTGACGCTCTCCGTGTCCTCCTTCAACTGGCCAACCGGGGCACTTTCATCGATCCCTGCCTGGCTGGTATCCGCATACACGGAAAGCGAGGAGATGAAGGTGTAATGCCCGGCGTTCGGCGCCAGCAGCTCTGCCGCCTGGCGCACCACACGCGGCACGTAACCGCTGGTGTCGATTACGGCATCCCACTGGCGTCCCTCCAGCAGGTGCAGGTCCTCTTTGCGGTCGCCGGTGATCCGCTCAACGCCGGGGAATAGATCCGGGTTCGAGCGGCCGCGGTTGAAGAGTGTGACCTCATGGCCGCGCTGCAGCGCCGCTTCCACCATCGCCCGGCCGGCAAATACCGTGCCACCCAGTATCAAAATTTTCATCGCATTCCTCCTGGTCTTATCCTGATGAGCCCCGATTGACGACCTGTACTTCCAGGCCTGATCTGCGCTCACTTGCTTCAGTCCTGATTGATTACTGCAGTCAGTGTTACAATCCAGCATAGTATAGCGAACTTTCGGGTGCGATCACATGACAGACAGCTATCCCATCCCCCTGCGGGAGACCCGGGCCGAAATCATGGTTGAGAACTCCCGCTTTATCGCCACTATTGCCCCGGCGTTCAGCGTCGAAGAGGCGCGCCAGTTCATCGCTCGCATCAAAGCTGAATTCAAAGATGCCACACACAACGTGCCCGCATTTATCATTGGCCACGGCGCCTCCGTAATCACCCACAGCCACGATGACGGCGAACCCTCCGGCACAGCCGGCCGCCCGGCGCTCGCCGTTCTGACCGGCAGCGGGCTGGGAGATGCGGTCGTGGTGGTCACCCGCTACTTTGGCGGCATCAAACTGGGCACCGGCGGGCTGGTGCGGGCTTACAGCGATGCCGTACGCCAGGTGCTGCAGGTACTTCCCCGCGCCAGGAAGATGGAGACCCACATCGCCATGATCGCTGTCCCCTACGCCTGGTTCCAGCGCCTGCGCCAGCTTGTGGCCGGTCACAGCGGCGAGGTGATCGACGAGTCCTTCGCTGCCGATGTCACGCTGACCCTGCGCTTTCCCGTCGACCGCTTCCAGCCCTTCCAGGAAGCGCTGCGTGAGGCCTCCGCAGGCAGCCTGCAGGCTGAAATCATCGAAACCAGAGAAATGATCGTGCCCATCGACGCCTCTGAAAACCGTCCTTCGCAGCCCTGACCGCGTCTGCGGATTGACAGATCTACCCTCAGGTTTTCGACATGCTCTCCATCCTTCTTCTTGGCCCTCCTCTGATCCTCAAAGATGACCGGCCGGTCCACATTGCCCGCCGCAAGAGCCGGGCCCTGCTGTTTTATCTGGCAGCCGCCGGCGCCAGGACCCGCGAACACCTCCTGGTTACCTTCTGGCCAGACCTGGAACGCGCGAGCGCCCAGCAGTCGCTGCGCTCTACCCTTTACGGGCTGCGCAAAGATCTGGGCGATGTGCTCCAGGCCGACCCGGAGCGTGTCGCCCTCAGTCCGGACGTACAGGTAGACCTCCAGGGCTTCGAACAGGCAGTCACCGCGCAGGAGCCCACCATCGAAATGCTCACCCGGGCGCTGTCGTTATATCGCGGTGAATTCCTGGCCGATTTTTACCTCCCGGATTCCAATGCCTTTGAGGACTGGCTTTCATTGGAGCGCGAGCGCTGCCACCGTCTGGCAGTGCGCGGCTGGGTAGCGCTCAGCGCCCTCTACGAAGAGGCGGGCGAATTCCGCGCGGCCCTCGCCGCCCTCGACCGGGCGCTGTCCCTGGATCCCCTGCAGGAAGATCTGCAGCGCGAGGCGATCCGCATGGCCTATCTGTCGGGCGACCGGCCGGGCGCCATCCGCCGCTATGACCAGCTCCGCCGTATGCTGGATGAGGAGATGGGCGTGCCCCCGATGGAGGAGACCCGCCGCCTGTATGACCAGATCCTCAGCGATACGCTGCAGCCCGCCCGCCGGATGGGCGCTCCCGCCGCATCCCGTCCGCATCAGACGCCAGCGCTGGTTTCTGCGCAGGCCGCCGGACCCGAGATCCCCTTTGTAGGCCGCACGGTCGAAATGGAAATCCTGCGCCAGCAGGCGGGATCGCCCCGCCTGGTCCTGGTCGAAGGGGATTCCGGCATCGGAAAGACCCGCCTGGTGGAAGAGTTCTTACGCAGTGCGGAAACCCTGGCGCTGCGCGGCACAGCCCGCAAGCTGGAGCACGCCCTGCCCTACCAGCCGGTGATCGAGGGGCTGCGCAGCCTCACCCGCCGTCCGGACTGGAAAGAAATCCGCCTCCAGATCCACAGGAACCTCTCCCCGCTCTGGCTGACCGAGGCGGCGCGCCTGCTGCCCGAGTTTAGCGCCAGCCCTGTCCCCCACCGCGAATCCCCGGGGGCCGTGGATGAACCCCGCCTGTGGGAGGGTGTCCACCAGCTGGTGCTCTGCCTGGCCCAGACGCAGCCGGTCACCCTGTTCATCGACGACCTGCAGTGGGCCGACGCAGCCACGCTGGGGCTGCTGGCCTACCTGGTGCGCCAGTCCACGGCGGAGCCGGTCTCCTTTATCGCCGCGTCCCAGCCCATCCAGCCGCGCTCCGCGCCTGCCGACTTTCTGCAGGCCCTGACGAGAGAAGACCTGCTGGCCCGTATCTCGCTGAACCGCCTCTCGCAGGCCGATATCGTCGCCATCGCCCAGGCGCTCAGCCCGGCCTATGCCTATCCCCTGGCGGACTGGCTGGCCTCCAGCTCGGAAGGCAGCCCCTACGTGCTGGCTGAGCTGGTGCGTTATGCGCGCCAGAACGACATCCTGGTCACCACAGACGGTGAGGTGACGGCGGTCAACCTGGACCGGCTCTCCCGCACCCCCATCGTGCCGCAGAGCGTCTACAGCCTGATCCAGACCCGTCTGGAGAACCTCTCCGACCCCGCCCGGCGCATCCTGGCTGCCGCCGCAGCTGCCGGGCGCGACTTTGACTTCGACATCGTCACCCGCGCCGCAGCCCTCTCTGAAAGCGCTGCCCTGGAAGCGGTGGAAGAGCTGCTCTCCCAGCGCATCATCTTCCCTGCGGGAGGCATGCGCTACACTTTCGATCATATGCTGACCATCCAGGTGGTCCTGCAGGAGGAGGGTGAGCCGCGCATCCGCCTCTACCACCGCCGAGTCGCTGAGGCCATGGAAGCCCTGTACGGCCGGGGCCGCCTGGAGGACGAGGCCGGCATCCTCGCCTACCATTATTCCGAAGGCCTGGCTCCGGAAAAGGCGGCGCCTTATGCGCTGCGAGCTGCCCGGCGCGCCGCAGAACTGGCTGCCTGGAACGAGGCCATCCAGTTTTATGAAATGGCGCTCGAAGGCCTGCCGGAATCGGAACGTTTTACGGCGCTCATTTCCCTGGGCGACGCCAGCAACAACGCCGGCCGCTTTGAAGCTGCTGCAGAGTCATACCTGCAGGCCCTGGCGCTGGTTCAAAAGACCGGCAGCGCATCTCAGATCAACGCCGCACGGCTGGCGCTGGCCACCACCTACCTGGCCAGCTCTCGCTTCGATGAAGCCATTGCACTGGCGCAGACGGTCCTCCAGCAGGCCAGTCCCCTGGAAGCCATGCAGGCGGAGTTCACCATTGGCACCGTGCTCTCGCTCGAGGGCAAAGACCTGCAGGCCGCCGGGGAGCACCTGCGGGCCGCCGAAGCGATCTGCGCCCAGAATCTGCAGGAAAGCGACCCGCGCTACGCCCCGCACATGGCGCGCATCCGCTTTGAACTGGGCGGTATCGCCGCCCAGCAGGGCGACCTGGAGCGCGCCGTCGATATATACGAAAAAGCGCGCCAGATTGCCTGCTCGTCGGAAGACGACGTGGCCGTCACCTACTGCATCCTGGCCTTCAACAACCTGGGCTATCACCTGCACCTCATGCAGGACCCGCGGGCGCGCAGTTATGCGGAGATGGGGTTGAAGATGGCCATCGAGAAGGGCATGCTCGCCCCGCAGACCTACCTGTACTCCACCCTGGGCGAAATTGCCCTGGCAGAAGGCGATCTGGACGCCGCCGAGCAGTCGTTCCGCAAGGGGCTCAGCCTGTCTGAACGGCTGGCGATCGGCGAACGCATCGCCGGCCTGAACGCCAACCTGGGCCGGGTGGCCTATCTGCGCGGCCAGAACACGCTGGCCATTCACCTGCTATCATCGGCGCTCACCCGCGCCGAAGCGCTGGGAACCCACCACCTGGCGGCGCAGATCCGCATCTGGCTGGCGCCCCTGCTGCCCCTGCGCGAAGCCCGGCGGCAGCTCTCCCTGGCACGCGAGTTCGCCGCGCAGGGCGGCCGTAAACTCCTGCTCCAGCAGGTCGAAGAAGCCGAAAAATCTCTCCCCTCCTGAATTCATAAACAGATCCATAAACAAGGCCGTGTTTACGCCCCTGTATACGCGTTTGTATACGCGTTTGTTTACCGCCGGGCGGTATCCTATGGTCAGGATGATGAAAAACAAATCCGAACTCAAAATATCAGGAGGAATTAACCATGGCCTGGACAATTGACCAATCCCACTCAGAGATTAACTTTTCCGTGCGCCACATGATGATTTCGAACGTGCGCGGAAGCTTTGAAAAATTCTCCGGCACCATCGACTTCGATGAAGCCAACCCTGCCAACACGAAAGTAGATGTAAAAATCGAGGCTGCCAGCATCAACACCCGTGATGAGCGCCGCGACGCTCACCTGAAATCCCCCGATTTCCTGGACGCCGAGAACCACCCTTACCTGATCTTCAAGAGCAAGAAGGTTGAAGTGACCGGCGAGAAAACCGGCCGCCTGATCGGTGACCTGACCATCCGCGACATCACTCGCGAGGTCGTCCTCGACGTGGAATACGCCGGCCAGGCACTCAGCCCCTGGGGCACCACCAGCGCCGGCTTCAGCGCTACCACCAGGATCAACCGCAAAGACTGGAACCTGACCTGGAACCAGACGCTCGAGACCGGCGGCGTGCTCGTCGGCGATGAGATCCGCATCTCCATCGAGCTGGAGATTATCAAACAGGAAGAGTCCCAGGCAGAGGCAGCTGCCGCCTGACCTGATATTCACAGGGCGCAGCCTGGTGACCAGGCTGCGCCCCAGACCTTCTTCCCGCCAGATTTCCCAAACACGACATATAAAACTCAACAATGCTGCCCTCCAGCCCTGCACAGGCTGCTGCGCGCCTGTTCAGGGTTCGATAGTGAGGGTACAATCACAGAAGAATAACGAGCTGTTCTGTCCGAAATACCCGGACAGAAATCAGGGGGAAGAGACGAGGTAAATATGAACGCTCAGGAACTTATCCTTCCCGGCATCCACCATGTGACCGCCATCGCCAGCGACCCGCAGCGCAACCTGGACTTCTACACTCAGGTGCTGGGGCTGCGCCTGGTCAAGCTGACGGTCAATTTCGATGATCCGGGCACCTACCACTTCTATCTGGCGGATGAAACCGGCACCCCGGGCACAGTGCTCACCTTCTTTCCCTGGCCAAACGCCCGCCAGGGCCGGGTGGGCAGCGGGCAGATCGCTGTCATGGCATTCGCCATCCCGCACGGCTCCCGCGAGTACTGGAAAGAGCGGCTGGCCGAAAATGGTGTCACCGTTTCGGCTTTCCCGCAGCGCTTCGGCGATTCCGGCCTTGCCTTCCAGGATCCGGACGGCCTGCAGCTCGAACTGGTCGAGAGCGACAGCCCTCAGGAGTATGCCGGCTGGACAGGCGGACCGGTCGAGCCGGCCTATGCCCTGCGCGGGTTCCACTCCGTGACGCTCTGGCTGCAGGACGCGGATCCCTCCCGGCGCATGCTGGAGCAGAACCTGGGCTTCCGCTACATCGACCAGGACGGCGACCGGCTGCGATTCGAAGCGCCGGGAGCGTTCGCCCGTGTGATCGACCTGGTCGCCCTCCCGGATATGCAGGCTGGAAAAATGGGCGCTGGTGTGTTCCACCACGTGGCCTGGCGCGCGCACGACGATAACCACCAGCTCGCCTGGCGCGACGCGCTGCTGTCGGCCGGTGTGCAGGTCACTCCGGTGCGTGACCGCCAGTACTTCCACTCCATCTATTTCTACGAACCTGGCGGCGTGCTCTTTGAAATTGCCACCGACCCGCCTGGCTTCACGCTGGACGAATCCCCGGAGCAGTTAGGCAGCGCGCTGCGCCTGCCGTCCTGGTATGAGCCCCAGCGCGAGCAGATCGAACTGGCGCTCCCCCGCATAAGGCTGCCGACCGGGGCTGCCGCGCCGCGCTGACCGCACCCTGCATGGACCACCAGGACCACGTCGAGCTTCTGCGCCCCGGAGTCCCGCCGCAGGCTCGCATGGCAGACTCTACGAACGGAGAGCCTGCTATCTGGGCTGATTTCGGCGCGGGCTCCGGGGCCTTTACACTGGCGCTCGCCGAGCTGCTCGGTCCCGGGGCGGAAATCTATGCGCTGGACAAAGACAGCCGCGCCCTGCAGTCTCTGGAGCGGGACTGGAAAGTGCGCTCGACCGGCGGAAAGCCGGCTCTCCACACCCTCCATCGGGATTTCACCGCTTCCCTGGATTTACCCCCGCTGGACGGCATCGTCATGGCCAATGCGCTCCACTATCTGCGCCGCAAAGAGCCCTTCCTGCAGCGCCTGCACGCCCTCCTCAAGCCCGGCGGCAGGTTCATCCTGGTGGAATACAACGTCGACCGGGGCAATCTGTGGGTCCCGCACCCGATATCTTACAGCACCTGGGAGACCCTGGCGAAGCGCTGCGGCTTCCTGAACACCCGCCTGCTGGCGACCAGGCCCAGCCGCTTCCTGAAGGAGTTCTACTCGGCGTTGAGCTTTTCGCCGGGTTAATGCAGCCGCGCGCGTCCACCACCCGCTGCAGCGCCTTAACCGGCAGATTCATTCATGATGTATAATCGGATTCAGGAGCCGCCGCGTGAGTTCGATAGATAAACATCCCCCCCACTTCGCACATCCGGCCGAAAAAATTTTCGCCCAGATCCTTGATTTCTACGGCCTTTCCTGGCAGTACGAACCGCATACATTCCCTCTGGAGTGGGATGCCGAAGGCAACGTCGTCGAAGCCTTCACCCCCGATTTTTACCTGCCCGAACAGGATCTGTACATCGAGCTGACCACTCTGCGCCCCAAACTCTCCAACCATAAAAACCGCAAACTGCGCCGCCTGAAAGAACTCTACCCCGAAATCAACATCAAACTGTATAAACGCCGCGAGATGCGCAACCTGATGTTGAAGTACAACCTGATTTCCGACGCTCAGAAGATTAAAGACACCTCCGCACAGCAGTCACAGGAAGGATGAGCATGGCGCAGCGCACGGTTCAGGAGTATGGCGCTTTCGCGCGGGACATTGGACAGATCTTATATACCGAAGAGCAGATCCAGCAGCGGGTGAGAGAGCTGGGCGTCCAGATCTCCGCCGATTATGAGGGCAAGAATCCGCTGCTGGTGGGCGTTTTGAAGGGGGTTTTGTTCTTTATGGCCGATCTCCTGCGCGCCATGACCATCCCCCTTGAAGTCGATTTCATCGCCGTCTCCAGCTTCTCGCCGCAGACCCGCCAGCAGGGTTATGTGCGTATGATCAAAGATCTTGACATTCCCATCGGCGGCCGCCACGTGATCTTCGTCGAAGATGTGATCGACACCGGGCTGACGCTGAACTACATCCTGCGCACGCTGCGCGTGCACAAACCGGCCAGCCTGGAGGTGTGCACGCTGTTCGACAAGCCGGCCAAACGCCTGATCGACGCTCCGGTTAAATACAAAGGCTTTGATCTTCCTGATCAATATGTGGTTGGCTACGGTTTAGATTACCGGGAAAAATACCGCAATCTCCCCTTTGTCGGGCTGCTGGCGGCGCACGCTTTCAAAGACGCTGCCCAGGAAGAGCGTTCAGGGTAGGTCCCAGACCAGCAGGCTTTCGCGCACGCAGAAGCGCGACGCCCCGGATGCTTCCACGCACACTTCCAGGGGGATCAGCGTGCCGTTATCGGCCTCGATTTCGGGCAGCGACAGGCTGGTTTCCCCGTTATCGTTGCTCGGCGGGAACTGCACCTGCTCGCTGCTCCCGTCGGGCATGTACAGCACCAGCACCGGCTCCAGTCCGGAAACCGGCTTGCCCTCGCTGCTCAGCTTTACCCCAACTTCTGTCTCCAGATCGGTTTGAAGGGTATCCGCGCTCTTCCACACCTCCACGCTGATGCCCGCCGGCAGCGCCGGTCCGATTTGCGGTGCCGGGGTCTTCCGCACGATCCCGACCGGACCCTCCCCCTGCATCCACACGCCGTACGGCAGCAGGCCGATCCGGCCTTCATCCTCTTCGAGCTGGTAAAAGCCCAGGTTGGTGAAGTGCTGCACATAACGCCGATTCTGCACGTCGTACTGCGCGGCGCCCAGCGGCAGCCCCACAAAGCGGGCTCCACCCAGGCGTTCATACAGCGGGATAAAGGGCGGGTAGATCTCCGGCTCCCCGGCTCTGGCCTCGTCGGATACCAGTCCGTAATCACGGTCGAGCTGCATTCCCAGCGGAGCCAGCAGGAAGCGCGAAGTGTCGTCGCCGTTCGGGTTGTGCACCATCAGCGCCGAGCGGGTGTACTGGTAGGTCAATCCGTTATCGACAAACTGGGGGGATAAAACCGGGCCGAGCAGTTCTTCGCCGCCCAGCAGGTCGTAAAACTCTCGAAATTCGGTGACGATCAGGAAGTAATCGCTCTGGTTTGAAGAGGCCTTTGCGGAGGGCTGGCTGCAGCCCGCGAGCAGGAGGGCGCTGCTGGCCAGGAACGCCAGCACCAGGAATGGAATTGAGGCCGCTCCTGGCTGGAACCGGCGCTGGAATGCTTTCAGAAGGTATTCAACTGTCCGGTACCTTAAATGGTCAGCGCTCTTCATAACCCTGCTTCTTCGATGTATTCCCGGAGCAAAGCGCGGTTTGCCCTCTGCGATGTTTTCATCTGCGCGCATTCATACGGCGGGCCTGCCGGCGCAGTCCCCATGCCGGCGCATTCCACGCCGTTGAGCCGCAGATAGGCTATGAATTTGAGAAGTGCTCAGGTCCAGGTTAAAGGAGGGAAGGCCAGTACCCTGTATCCTTTAACATACCGCTGTTCCCAGGTTTTGTCATCCGTAGTAATACGGAGTTCGCAGCCTGGCGCGAGCCGCCTTCACCGGGCGAGCGAAAAAACTGCCAGTTCGTCCGGGTAAAACAGCAATTTATGAACTTCTAGAATGATCCGGATGTGTTCTCGGAATGGTTCACCCTGGAAAACGCATCAGGCGGCGTTTTGTTTCACTCCCTTTCAGGAATGCAAGGATTATTTAACTACTGAACAATCCCGCGTTTCACCGCATAGCGCACCAGTTCTGACAGCGAGTGCAGATCCAGCTTGCGCATCAGGTTTGCCCGGTGGGTCTCCACTGTGCGCACGCCGATCGACAAACGCCTGCCGATCTCTGCACTGGTCAGCCCTTCGGCCGCCAGTTTCAGCACCTGGCGCTCGCGCGGGCTGAGCGTGTCGTAACCATCGATCAGGTTCTCACGATCGCGCAGCAGCCTGGTTTCCAGGTTGGCCTGCTTCAGGGGTTCGCTCAAATACCGGCCGCCGGCCACCACCGTGCGCACCGCGGCGATGAGTTCCTCCGGCCCGGCAGACTTGACCACATACCCCGCCGCCCCACAGCGCAGCGCATCGAGAACGATGTCTTCCCCGGTGTGCATGGTCAGGAAAACCACGCGCGTGCACGGGGAGAGGTGGCGGATCCTCAGCACCACTTCCAGCCCGCTCATCCGCGGCATGCTCTGGTCCAGAAGCAGCACATCGGGGCTGAGCTGCGCCGCCAGCCTCAGCGCTTCATCCCCGTCGCCGGCTTCCCCGGTCACCTGGAAATCCGCTTCAAGCTCCAGCAGGGCGCGCAGCGCCGAGCGCACGATCAGGTGGTCGTCGGCCAGCAGGATGCGGATCATACCCGCCCGGTCCCTGCAGTAATGCCAGCGCAGGGATCATCTGGAGAACCAGCGTGACCGTTCTGTGCCGGGAGGCAGCAGGGGAAGGTCAGTTTAAATAAAGGATCGTAATTCCTGAGCGGGAATCTTTGAGGCGCTTTACGGGTGAGCACGATGCAGTCTCCATGTACAGCTCTGAAAGCGGTCGCTGTTCGGTTGGTAGGGATTTATGGGCGCGTTAAAGTTTAACACATTTTACTTAAATAAAAAATGTAGGGGTCCCAAGTAACCTTCGAGCATCTTCATCTCTGGACTCGCTATCTCACGTTCACCTTCGTGAAACGATGAGATGTTTTTACGAGTTTTCCAGAATACCTCTCAGCTCCACTTCAGAGTGCCGGGTACTTCTCCGGGGAGAATATACACACGGGGCATCAGAGAAGCTTCACAGCGTTGAGGATGTTTCGATCTCAAGATCTCTGTTCTCGAGGCGAGAGAAGAATTGCTTCAGCTCTCTTGCCAGGGAAAACGAGATAGTTGAGACTTCGACGATGAAGGGCTGCTTTCCAATTTCTTGGAACTCCCTACACAACCAGTATAGACAATTTCGCGACGCGAGTCAATAAGCCCGGTCGATTTTAATCAGGAATTAATATTTCCTGCGCATCCGGCGTTGAAAATCCAGCCCAGCTCCATGATAATGGTGGCGAGTGTGGAGGCTGCCTGGAATACGTGACCATACACGAGGCCTGGCGGCCTGCAGGAATTAACATGAACATCCGTGTTCCTCGGCGTTATTCAGCGTCCATCGGTGTCCACATTATTAATGACCAGCAAGGACTGCCTATGTCCCC
>JAAYXE010000001.1 GCA_012516075.1 Chloroflexota bacterium
GTAGATCTCCTGGGGGTCGCAGTTGAATGGGTCCGTCTCCAGTACAACCAGGTCTGCCAGATAACCCGGCGCAAGCCGTCCCAAACGATTCTCCATGCCGGCTGCGTAAGCCGGTCCCGTGGTGAATGCCTGCAGGGCCTCTAAAGCGCTCAGGCGCTGCTCCGGATACCATCCCTTCGGGCCCGGTGAACCATCCGCCCGGCGGCGGGTGCCGGCGGCGTGCAGCCCCCAGAACGGATTGGGTGATTCAACCGGAGCATCCGATCCGAATGCCAGCCTGGCGCCGTACCTTAACTGCGTGCGCCAGGCATAGGAGAGGGCTGCTCTTTCTCCCCAGTACTGGTTGGCGATGTTCATATCCGATGTTGCGTGAATTGGCTGCATGGAAGCCGTGATCTGCAGTTCGGCCAGCCGGGAGGCGTCATCCGCATGCAGCAGCTGGACATGCTCAATCCGGTGCCGGGCGGGGGGTAGCCCCTTTTCTTTTTCATAGGCCCGTAACTGCGCGAAAGCGTTCAACACCTCGTGGTTGGCCCGGTCGCCGATGGCATGTACGGCCAGACCCAGCCCGTTTTCCACAGCGACCCTTCCCTGCTCGAACAGTTCTTCGGCATCGATCAGCAGCATCCCTCGCTCGCTGCTGCCTTCGTACGGCTGCAGCATTGCCGCTGTCTGCGGCCCCAGTGCGCCGTCGGCAAAAGCTTTCACGTTCCCGATGCGCAGCCAGTCGCTGCCGAAATGACTGCGCAGCCCCAGTTCAGCCGCCTCCGTCAGGCTCTCGATGGGGATGCTTTTCACCACTCTCAGGCGCAGCTCGCCGCGCTGTTCCAGGATCTGCAGCGCTGAGAAGCAGTTCCGGCGGTCAAAATCGTGAACACCGGTCAGCCCCATGCTCCATAAAACCGGCAGCGCTTTACGGATGGCCTCAGCGCTCTGACTGCTGGACGGCGCCGGTATAACGCCCTCCACCAGCTCCATTGCGCCCTCGAACAGGATCCCGTTTGGAACCCCGCGCTCATCTCGCCCCAACCGCCCGCCGGGGGGATCGGGCGAGCCTTCCCCGATTCCGGCCATGCGCAGCGCGGTGCTGTTGGCCCAGCCGGCATGCAGAGACTTTGCAGTCAGATAAACCGGGTGCCGGGTTGTAATGGCGTCCAGATCGGTGGCGTTGCCAAAATCTTCCGGCCATTCATTCTGGTTCCAACCGTGACCCAGAATCCACTCACCCTCCGGAGTTTGATCCGCACGTTCGGCAACTCGCCTCAGGCACTCCTGACGGGTGGGGGTTTCACAGTCTACCTTCTGCAGGAAAAGGGCGTAGGTTTCCAGGTGGATATGAGCATCGGTCAACCCCGGGATCACGATGCGGCCTTCCAGATCCTGACGCTCGGCATTCCCGAACCGAATCAGTAAATCGGCAGTATCTCCGGCCGCGACGATTTCCCCCCGCTCAACTGCAAGGGCAGAAACGTTCTCCAGCGCCGGATCCAGCGTGTAGATGCGAGCGTTGTACAGTATTTTCATGGATGGGTTGGTTGGGGTCTAATATTCTTCGCCGGTGATGCGTGAGATGATCGCGTCCAGCTCTTCATCGGAATAATAATGGATCGTGATGGTTCCCCCTTTGCGCCGCGGGCTGAGGTTGACCCGTGTCCCCAGGGCCGAGCGCAGCCGTGATTCCAGTGCCGCGACCTCTGGGGCTCTCTCCGCCTTCTGGCGTACCGGTGCTCTCTGCCCCTTCAACCGGCGCACCAGTTCCTCAGTCTGGCGCACATTAAGGCCTTTTTCTATCACTGTCTGCAGCGCTGCGCTCTGCGCCTGAGCGGTTGGAAGCCCGCCCAGAGCGCGGGCGTGACCTTCGCTGATCTGGTGGTCCAGCAGGGCCTGCTGTACAGCCGGGGAAAGCTTCAACAGACCGAGCGTGTTGGTGATCGCCTCCCGGCTCTTGCCCACCCGCTCTGCAATCTCTTTATGCGACAGGTGGAAGTCCTCTGCGAGCTGCCGGTAGGCTTCCGCCGCTTCCAGTGGGCTCAGATCAGAGCGCTGTACGTTCTCGATCAACGCCAGCTCCAGGCGCTGCTGGTCTCCCGCGTCGCGCAGGATGGCAGGCACGGTAGCCAGGCCGGCCTGCCGTGCAGCCAGCAGCCGCCGCTCCCCGGCGATGAGTACATATTCACCGGGATTATCTCCGTGGCTGACGATCAGCGGCTGGATCACCCCGTGTTCACGGATCGAAGCGGCGAGTTCCTGCAGTTCTCCCGGATGAAATGACTGGCGCGGCTGGCGGGGATTCGGGATAATGCGGTCGACCGGGATTTCGTTTACCCCATTTGAAGGGGGCTGTTCTCCACCAGGGATCAAAGCATCCAGGCCTCTGCCAAGTCCAGTTTTGCGCGCCATTGGTTTCTTTGACCTTTCGTACTGCAGTATTATGCCTGTCCAACCGGGATATGAATCCCGTCTCCTTCTAACACTTCACGGGCCAGTGCCGCATATGCCAGCGCTCCGGAGGAATTGGGTGCATACACCGAGATGGGCTGGCCGTAAGAGGGCGCTTCCGCCAGGCGGATGGAGCGTGGGATGACCGCCTGAAACACTTTATCGGGAAAATAGCGCCTCACTTCGGCCACCACATCATTGGAAAGGTTTGTGCGCCCGTCATACATCGTCAGGATCACGCCGCGCACCTTGAGTTCGGGGAACAGAGCGCTTCGCACCCGGCTGATCGTGTGGTTCAACTGGCTCAATCCTTCCAGCGCCAGGTACTCACACTGCACCGGAATTAACACCCCATCCGCAGCGGCCACAAGGCCGTTCAGGGTGAGCAGGCCCAGCGAGGGCGGGCAGTCGATCAGAATGTAGTCATAGCGGTCCACTACACTTTTTAGAGCCTGCTGCAGCCTGCTTTCGCGCGCCAGCTCGCTCACCAGTTCAACCTCTGCCCCGGCCAGGGCCGGAGAGGATGGCAGCAGGGAAATTTTCAGGCGCGGATTGTGGAGAATGTGGCTGGTGATGGACGAACGGCCGATCAGAGCATCATAGGTTCCGCCCCGGACGGCGTGCTTATCCACCTTCAGGCAGGAGGTAGCATTGGCCTGGGGATCAAGGTCCACCAGCAGCACACGCTGACCAAAATTACCCAGGTAAGCGCCCAGATTAATGGCCGTCGTAGTCTTACCCACCCCGCCTTTTTGATTGACAAGCGTATACACGCGCCCCATAGATGCTAATAGATCTCCACCATGCTTTCAGCGATTTCTTCAGCAGTGGGCGTCCCCGAAAGACCGGGCCGCGTTACTGAGTAAGCGGCGATCTGGGTTGCGAAGCGGGCAGCTTCCCACGGATCGCGTGTGGTATACAGCCGGAAGAAAAATGCCGCTGCAAACACATCGCCGGCTCCAATCGGGTCCACCTCATTAACCACAGGTGGGCGGAACCGGCGCACATCGCCGCTCCAGTACAACCGGCAGCCCGCGCCGGCCTCCGTGACGGCCAGCACCCGTGAGGAGGCCGCCATCTCTTCGATGCGCTCCTCATCTCCGTCCACGTCCTCAATGCTGATCACAGCTGCTCCGCTGCGTTCCAGGACAAATGAACATTCCGGCCACTCGGTATGGAACACCCTTCCTTCTTCATTCCAGCTCCGCAGCCAGCCCTGAGGCGTCACACCAATAAATGCGGAGGGGAAATTGCGCACCAGCGAGGGTTCCACTTCCTGCGCTACCGGCGCCAGGTGAACGATCGAGGCGCTTCTCCATACCTCAGGCACCATGTAATAGTCCAGTTTAGGAGCAACGTGGCGCACGTACTGGATCCTGCCCTGCGGTGTATGAATGTTTTCAAACGTAGTGCTGCGGTCGGTGGGAAAGCTGGCCACCGGAATAGGCTGAAGTGGACCCAACGGCAGCTCCGCCCCCCACGATGTAACCACACCTACACGCATGCCCAGCGCGCGGGCCGTCAGGGCTGCATAAGCAGCCGTACCACCAAGGCGAGGACCGTCTGGTGCAATATCACGGGTCAGATGACCAATGACAAGATAATCTACCGGCTCTAGAGGTGTCAGTTGGAACATAGGAACATTATACCTGAGATAAGTTCAGCCTGTGATTTGTTCGCCGCCGGAATCCGGTTCCCAGCGGGTATAATTTCAACGCCGGGGACCGCCTCGATAATCGATGATTTCATAGAAAAAGTCATTTGCATTTCGGCAGGTGCATGGTATAATTTTGGCCCGTGCCGCCTCTGGCGGCATTCTGCTGTAAGCAGATCACGCCAGGTAGAAAAGGGAATCATTTGGATCTCCAACTGGTTCGGGCGTGGTCGCAGCAAGGTGAGATCGCTTTAACTGGCATGCTTGCGCTCTCCGAGGCCTGCTAACCGCCTGAAGGTGTATAGCCAGCAATTTTTGTGCAAGGACGAATAATCATGGACGAAATTATTAAATCTGTTGAGGCCCCTGATAATCCCAACATCCCGCAGCTTCACCCCGGTGATTCCGTTCGCGTTTACCTGCGGATCAAAGAAGGCAACAACGAGCGAACCCAGGAATTTAAAGGTACCATCATCCGGCTGCGCGGCGGCGGCAACAATGCCAATTTCACCGTCCGGCGCATCGCCAGCAACGGCATCGGTGTAGAGCGCACCTTCCTGCTCCGCTCTCCTCGACTGGAACGCGTGGTCGTTGAGCGCCAGGCCCGCGTGCGCCGCGCCCAGCTGTACTACCTGCGCGATCGCCGCGGCAAGAGCGCCCGCCTCAAGCAAAAATTCACCTCTTAATACCAGGGCCAGTACGCATGTTTCAGGGTGCAGCCAGTTCATCGCGCTGCGCCCTTTTATTGTTTCATAATCTCACATCAAACGAGCAGCCTGCCGCCAGGCTGGGACGAGCCGCGGATATACCATGAATGAAAAAGCATGCCAACCCATAGGGGTGTTTGATTCCGGCGCAGGAGGCCTGTCGGTCCTCAAAGCGCTGCGTGCGCAGCTTCCGGACGAAAAGCTCGTCTATGTCGCTGATCAGGCGCACGTCCCCTATGGTCCGCGCTCGCTTGCCGAAGTGCGCAGGTTCTCGGAGGAGATCACCCGGTTTCTGCTCGCTCAGGGCGTCAAGTTAATTGTTGTCGCCTGCAACACGGCATCCGCAGCGGCTTTGCACCACTTGCGAGCCGTTTTCCCTCAGATTTCATTTGTCGGCATGGAGCCCGCAGTGAAGCCGGCCGCGGAGTACACTCACACCGGCGTGGTTGGTGTTCTGGCCACACCAGCGACCTTCCAGGGTGAACTGTTCGCGTCTGTTGTCGAGCGCTTTGCCTCTCACGTAACCCTGCTCAAACATACCTGCCCTGGTCTGGTGGATCAGATTGAAGCAGGCCATCTTCAGGATGATCCAACCCGCCGCATCCTGGAAGAGGCTATCCAGCCGATGCTGGCACAGAACGTGGACACCATCGTTCTGGGCTGCACCCACTACCCTTTCGTGATTCCTTTGATCCGGGATATCGCCGGTCCACAGGTGCGGGTGATCGATCCTGCTCCAGCCGTTGCCCGTCAGGCGGGCCGCCTGCTGGACGCTCAGAATCTACGCAGAGTCCCCTCCCAGTGTGTGGACGCCGGCCCGGCCGTCCGCTTCTTCACCAGCGGCAGCCCGGAGAAGATGCAGCGCCTTCTGCCGCTGCTTTCCGTGCAGCCAGGCCCCGTAGAGCAGTTGTGCTGGCAGGGAGACCGGCTCATAACCGTTTGATAGCCTCATTCATCACTGCGTGAATGCGTTTCCCCCTGTTGATGGAAACGGAAAAACGAGCGCCGGTTTTTCAGGGTCATTCACCGGTAACAACCTGATCGGCAGCCTTGGCGTTCAAATCCGCAGCCGTAACGGTTAACCCTTCGAAGTTCTCAAAAAGAAGATCGACAAAATTGAATCCCCAGCGCTCACGCAGGTGATCGAACATCGCATTGTAACCGTGAGGCAGGCGCGCTTCCCAGTTCAATCCCAATCGCTCGCTCATTTCCTGGATTTTCTGCGGATCCTTCCCCTCAATTTCCACAAAGCGCCCGTACGGCAGCTCATCCAGGGAGATCTCCATTCCATCCAGTTCATATACCGTCCGGAACTTCTCATAGGTCATCGCCACACGGTAACCCAGAGCCTCCAGGAAGGCGCGTGCGGAAGCGAAATCGCTCACCGTAAATTCGATCTCCTCACGCGCTCGGACCCCTCCTTTATCACCATCCGGACCTTTGAAGGTCAGCCGGGAAGCTGTATCCTGCCGCAGGCGCAGCACCTTTTTTTCGCGTTTCAGATCCCCTTCCGCCGTATCGAAGCGCAGGTTGATTTCGTGCACCCGTTTCTGGAGGAGCGCCCCGCCTAGCATCTGCACGCGCTGCTCCAGGGCTGCCAGGTCGGCGATATAAAACTTGACCTCAATTTCCTGATACTGGGGCTGCATAGTTATACAATGGTGAGCAGGATCTGCCGCTGCTCAACGCTGTCGCCGGCTTTAACCCTCACCCGCCGCACCGTACCTTCGCGCGGCGCTTTGAGCTCGTTTTGCATTTTCATTGATTCCAGCACGACAAGCACATCGCCTTGACTGACCTCCTGACCATCCGAAACGGGAATGGAGACGATCAGCCCTGGCATGGGGGCCCTGAGTAAAAACTCGCCTCTCTCCACAACCCGGCTGCGTGCGGCTGCGCGCAGCCGTTTCTCGCGTTCGTCTTCCACATTCACCGGAAACAGCCGGCCGTTCATCAGCACCTGCCAGTCATTTTGCTGGCCTTCATTTTCGCTCCGGTATACAAACGCTTCGTAGGATTTCCCGTCAATGATCAACGAGAAAACAGGCTGGTTTCCTACAGGGTCAAAATCTACTTCATACGTCACGCCGTCAACCATCACCCGGCGCTCGTCCACAATCTCTACGATAAATTCGTGACCGTCAATGGTGGTGATGTATTTCATTCCATTTCTCCGCACAGGCTGACAGGCCAGATCACGTTCATCGGTTCAGCCGCTCCCAGCGGCTCATCCATTTCCAGTTGCTCGTATCGCGCTCGTTTCGTCGGATGATCTGCGCCGCACGCTGTGTCTGCCTGTGTGCGACCAGTGTGGCTGCGATGGCAGCCACTGTGGACTGATGGTCTTTGCCCAACCCATCATCTTCGATCGCAAAACGTTCCTCGATAAAGCGAGTGTCGAACTGTCCGCCCATAAAGCGGTGCGAATCCATCAGGCTCTGGTGGAATGGGATGTTGGTGCGCACTCCGGCGATCTTATACTCTTCCAGAGCGCGCCGCATACGCAGGATCGCCTCGGCGCGGGTTTCGCCCCACACAATCAGCTTCGAAATTAGGGAGTCGTAATAAGGCGTAACTTCAAAACCGGGATAAACGCCTGTATCTACGCGCACACCCGGTCCGGTCGGCAGGAGGCTGTGAGTGATCCGCCCGGTAGATGGAAGGAAGTTGTTGTAAGGATCTTCAGCGTTAATGCGGCATTCAATGGCCCAACCGTTCAGGTGGAAATTACCCTGGCAGCAGCGCATTTGCCGGCCGCGAGCAATACGGATCTGTTCCTTTACGATGTCGACACCGGTGACCATTTCCGTCACCGGATGCTCCACCTGCAGGCGCGTGTTCATTTCCAGGAAGTAGAAATTCTTATCTTTATCCACCAGAAATTCAATCGTGCCTGCGTTCAGGTAATCCACCGCCTGGGCAGCGCGCACCGCCACCATGCCCATCCGCTGGCGCAGTTCTTCATCATCCCCAATGAATGGTGAAGGCGCTTCTTCCAGCAGTTTCTGGTGGCGGCGCTGCAGTGAGCATTCGCGCTCTCCCAGATGCACCACGTTGCCATGACTGTCGGCCAGAATCTGAAACTCAATATGGCGAGCACCTTCCACCACCTTTTCCAGGTAAACATTACCATCGCCAAATGATGCCTCAGCCTCGCGGCGCGCCTGCTGCAGTAAAGCCGGCATCTCCTCCAGGCTGTGCACCTCGCGCATCCCTTTGCCGCCGCCTCCTGCTGTCGCTTTAATTAGCAAAGGAAAACCGATCGAGGGCGCTACCGCCAGCAGTTCATCATCTCGCAGCGATCCTTCCCCCTCCGTTCCGGGTACAACCGGGATGCCCGCGGCGGATACGGTCGCACGCGCCACTGCCTTGTCGCCCATCGCAGCGATCGCAGAGGGTCGCGGCCCGACAAAAACTAGGCCCGCCTTCTGGCAGTCTTCGGCAAAATCCGCGCGCTCTGCCAGAAAACCGTATCCCGGATGAATTGCTCCCGCTCCGCTTCGCCGGGCGATATCGATGATTTTATCGCCGCGCAGATAAGACTCGCGCGAGGGAGCCGGCCCCAGCAAATAGGCTTCGTCGGCATAGCGCACATGCAGCGCCTGCCGGTCTGCCTCAGAATAAACCGCGACCGTCTGCATGCCCAGTTCTCGACAGGCGCGGATAATGCGTACAGCAATCTCACCCCGATTTGCGATCAGGATTTTATTAAACATATCAGTTATTTTCTCCTGCCCGATTGATTTGTTCCACCATCTACTGCCTCTTTACATGTTCGCCCAGGAAAGCAATTACCCGCTGGTTAAACTCGTCTGGCATATTCTGGGGGAGCATGTGCACGCCTTCCGGCGCCAGCCACAGATCTGCATTTGGGATCGCCCCGGCAATATCCCAGGCGTGCTGGTCAGATGCATATTCGTCTTCCATTCCCTGCACAACCAGGGTCGGACACTCGATGCGCCGCAGCACAGGGCGGATATCCCAATTCAGGTTCTCCTGCTTTCGCCAGCCTTCATACCAGTTGACGAAGACTGCATCGGCCCGGTCGCCGTGAATGCGCGTCATACCTTCCCGAAACCGGGAGTCCTGCTCAAAAGCTCGGCGGGTGTGGTCCAGGCCGCTTTCCATTTGCGGCTCCACGTAGATATGCGCAGCCACACTCACCAGCGCCTGAACCTGATCCGGGAACTTGGCAGCATAATAAAGTGCGATGGTTCCGCCATCGCTGTGCCCGATCAATGCTGCTTTTTCAACCTCCAGATGGGAATAAAGATCGTGCAGGTCGGCGACATCCTCGTTGAAATAGGGAATGGAAAATTCATTTCGCGGGCTGGATGCACCGAACCCCCAGCGGTCATAGGCAATCACGTAATAGCCTGCCTCGATCAGTGCTGGAATAGTATTCCTCCAGGCTCGCACGCTTCCAAGCCCGTGATGGAGCAGGAAAACCGCCGGATCTTTACGAGAGCCATAAGTCTCTACATGCAGCTGGTGTCCGTTAACCGAGATCATTCGCACCACCCTTCCTAATGCCAGTAGTTGAGATGATGCAGTGCATAGTTCTTTGGCTTACAGCGGGATGCATCCGTGTTTCTTGGGTGGGTTTGAGTCACGTTTGTTGGACAGCATCTCCAGCGCATTGATCAGGCGCGGGCGAGTTTCGCGCGGTTCGATAATATCGTCGATATATCCGCGCGAGGCGGCGACGTAAGGGTTGGCGAACTTCTCGCGGTATTCGGCCACCAGCTCTGCCTTGCGCTTCACCGGGTCTTCAGCCTGGGCGATCTCCTTGCGAAACACAATATTCACAGCCCCTTCCGGGCCCATAACCGCAATCTCTGCGCTCGGCCAGGCCAGATTCAAATCCCCGCGGATGTGTTTGCTGCTCATCACATCGTAAGCCCCGCCGTAGGCTTTGCGTGTGACGACCGTCAGCTTCGGTACGGTAGCTTCGCAGTAAGCATACAGCAGTTTAGCCCCCGAACGGATGATGCCCCCGTGTTCCTGCGCGGTGCCGGGCATAAATCCGGGGACGTCAACAAAAGTGACCAGGGGGATATTAAAGGCATCACAAAAACGCACAAACCGCGCCGCCTTTTCAGATGCATTGATATCCAGCACCCCGGCCAGCACGGCCGGTTGGTTGGCCACCACCCCCACACTGTGCCCTCCCAGGTGGGCAAACCCGATCACAATATTCGGCGCAAAGCTTTCCTGGATTTCAAAAAACTGCCCGTCGTCAACGATCCGCAGGATTGCTTCTTTGATATCGTACGGCTTGCTCGGATCTGAAGGAACGATTGTATCCAGGGCTTCATCCATACGCAGCGGGTCATCAGTGGTGGGGATGAAGGCCGGATCTTCCATGTTATTCTGAGGCAGGTAGCTCAACAGTTTGCGGATCAGGTAAAGGGTATCCGCCTCGGTATCTGCTACAACATGACACACCCCGGAGAGCTCGGCATGAACACTGGCGCCGCCCAGTTCCTCAAAGGATACTTCTTCATGGGTAACCGCCTTCACCACTTCCGGGCCGGTAACAAACATATACGATGAATTACGCACCATGAAGATGAAATCGGTCAGCGCCGGAGAATACACGGCGCCCCCGGCGCACGGCCCCATTATGGCGCTGATTTGAGGGATGACTCCTGAGGCCAGAGTGTTGCGCAGGAAAATATCCGCATACCCGCCAAGAGACACCACCCCTTCCTGGATCCGTGCGCCGCCTGAATCGTTCAGTCCGATCACGGGCGCTCCATTTTTCAGGGCCATGTCCATGATCTTGCAGATCTTCTCGGCATGGACCTCCCCAAGGCTGCCCCCAAATACGGTGAAGTCCTGTGAATACACGTAAACAAGCCGGCCGTCAATCGTACCCCAGCCTGTGACTACGCTGTCGCCCAGATATTTCTGTTTGTCCAGACCAAAATCAGCGGTACGGTGAACGACAAATGCGTCCAGTTCGCGAAAAGATCCTTTGTCGAGCAGTAAATCAATGCGCTCTCTGGCTGTCAACCGCCCTTTCTGGTGTTGGGCGGCAATCCGTTCAGCGCCCCCACCCAGGCGTCCATTTGCCTTCATCTCTCGCAGTTGTTGAATTTTCTGTTCAGTGGTCATGCAACTCTCCAAAGAAATCTTTAACGCGCGCACGTGAGAATAATAAGAACACGAATAACAGTGCAGCAGCGCTCACAATAAGTGCAAAAGGCCAGTTCGCTGAGCCCCGGACCGCCGGAGACCAGAACAGGAAACGGTCGATCCAGTAGTACAGCACATAAGCTGCAGCTGCCCAGCGCATTAAACCTGGCGCCCAGCGGCTTCCACGCCACAACCCATAGGCAAGCACGATCCCTGTCACGCTCCACAACAGGCCGGTTATGACCAGGTAAAGCGGTGAAACTGTAAGAATCTCGGAGAAGAACCTCCAGAGACGGATGCCGTCGATCATGCGCAGCAGGTTGAGCACCGCAAGGGTTAACACCCCTGGGGTCAGGAGCGTTACGCCCAGGGGACGCGAACGCCTCTGCCCCCGTTCATATGGAACAGCAGCATGAGGGCCATGATCCTGATTGGCTGACTTTTCCAACCCGCTCACCCTCTACCTGTCCCTGTCATGGTTTGTTGGGAATATGCGTTCATCATAAGGAAATGATACCTGCGAACCACAGCCCCCTTGATCTATTCTTCGATGGCTAATGTAATTTTCCCCTTCTGCTCCCCTTTCTCCAGACGTTCCTGGGCCTTCCTGGCTGCCGAAAGCGGAAACGTGCTGTCGAGCACCGGTTTGAGTTTTCCGGCGAACACCAGATCCATAACCCTGGCGAACTCAGCCCGTGTGCCCATGGTGGATCCTATGATTGAGAGGTGTTTCCCGAACAGGAAACGATTATCGATCTCGAACTTTGGCCCGCCGGTGTTGCCCACCGTCAGGATGCGGCCGCCCTTTACCGCGGCTCGAAAGCTCAGTGGGAAGGTCGTCCCCACATTATCGACAACCACATCCACGCCGCGTTTTCCCGTCATCTGGTAAACGGTCTTCGACCAGTCCGCCTCTTTAGAACGGTCGATCAAATAATCGGCGCCCAGTTCTTCCGCGATGCGCAGCTTTTCAGCGCTTGAGCCGACCACATAGACAACCGCGCCGCTGAGCTTTGCAATTTCAATGCTGGCGGTGTTCACCCCTCCGGAGGCGCCCACAACCAGCAAGGTTTCACCCGGACGCAGCCCGCCGCGCGTAATCAGAGAATGCCAGGCCGTATGGTACACCAGTGCAGCGGCGGCCGCAGTCCGCGGGTCAAATCCATCGGGAATGGCATACAGGTTCTGCTGGGGAACAACCACGTATTCTGCATATGTCCCTCGCAGGGTCTCTCCCAGCAGATTCCAGTTGCGGCAGCGATTTTCAAACCCGGCGGCGCAGTGCTCACATTTACCACAGCCGATGTTCGAATTGATGACCACTCGCTGTCCGACCTGCCAGTTGTTCACGCCGGGGCCTGTAGCTGCCACGACTCCCGCCCCGTCCGCGCCTGGAATGTGCGGATATTCCAGTTTGATACCCGGCCAGCCCTGCCGTACCCACAGATCCAGCCGGTTCAGCGCCGCATACTGCAGCCGCACCAGAACCTCTCCCGGCCCTGGTTCCGGGCAGGGGAAATCTGCATACTGTAGCACCTCAGGGCCGCCATGCGCGGTAATCAGTACAGCTTTCATCCATTACCCCATGCAATCAGGTTTGCTCTTTTTTTACGATTATGCTTGCCGGTCGAAAAAATACAACCGGAAAGCGGCTCCTCCCACGCCGCTGCTATAGCTTCCGGGAGTAAATGTCTGGCGCCTCCGTTTTTGATCACGAAGGCGCCGGAACGGTGACCCACCCGGCCTGCGCTTATCGCAGCCCTGTTTCCAGTCGTGAGATAACCAGCCGCTGGATCTCGCTGGTGCCTTCGTAAATTTCCGTGATTTTCGCATCCCGGAAGTAGCGTTCCACCGGAAGCTCTTTGCTGTAGCCCATGCCCCCGTGAATCTGCACCGCCTGGTGCGTGACGAACATGGCTGTTTCCGATGCGAACAGCTTGGCCATCGATGCTTCCAGCGTAAAACGTTCGCCAGTCTTCTTCGCGCGTTCTTTTGCCATCGCTGCCTGGTATATCAACAGCCGTGAGGCTTCAATGCGCGTTTTCATATCGGCCAGCTTGAAGGCTATGCCTTCGAACGACCCGATCTTCTGACCGAAAGCCTCACGCTCCTTCGAATATTCCAGGCTGGCTTCGTATGCAGCTTCAGCGATCCCCAGCGCCTGGGCTGCGATGCCGATGCGTCCGGCATCCAGCACGGTCATCGCGATTTTAAAACCTTCCCCTTCTTCGCCCAGCCGGCATTCCACCGGAGCGCAGTAATCTTCAAATACGATTTCGCTAGTTGCCGAAGCGCGGATTCCCAGCTTGGGTTCCTTCTTGCCTACACTGAAACCCGGCTGCCGGGTATCGATCAAAAAGGCCGTGATCCCCTTGTGCTTTTTCTCCGGGTCTGTCATTGTAAACAGCACAATGTAATCCGCAACGGGTCCACTGGTCACCCATGACTTGCGACCGTTGATGCGGTATACATCGCCTTCACGCACCGCCCGGCTGCGCATGGTCCCTGCATCCGAGCCTGACATCGGTTCTGTGAGCGAATAAGCGCCAATGGCCTTTCCAGAGGCTACTGCCCGCAGATATTTTTGCTTTTGTTCTTCGGTCCCGAAACGCAGCAATCCGTAGCAAAAAAGAGAATTATTTACCGACATGATTGTGCCGTGGGAAGCATCTGCCTTGCAGATTTCCTCCAGTGCCAGCACATATGCCAGGGTATCCATGCCTGCCCCACCGTATTCTTCAGGCACTTCGATCCCCATAAAGCCCATTTCGCCCATTTTTTTGATCGTATCCATGGGAAACTCACCCGACTCATCATATTCTGCTGCGATGGGCGCGATTTCATTCTGGGCAAACTCCCGGGCCGCCTGGCGGATCATTTCATGCTCTTCCGTTAACGGAAACAGGCCATTGCCACTCATATATCCCTCCTAATATGGATGCTGGTGTCACCTGTTTGATTATAGCATGCATGTTTTTATCTCTCCCCACCGCTTTCTCAAGATCTTCTCACAGGCGTGCGCTAACAGGCTTTTCTCAGATGGAACCATCCTTTATGTCTATAGGGCACAAGAAAGGCCGAACAATCGCCGGTTCACAGCCGGATGGATGATAGAATATTACGCATGAATCCACATCTCCCGGGATCACTCCTATGAATGAAGAAATTAATCGCGAGACATTTGATCATATCGTCCAGCTTGCTGCACTCGAACTATCCGAGGAAGAGGCGGAATACCTGCGCCAGCAGTTGAACAACCAGCTTAAATCGATTCACGAGCTGGAAGCCATCCCACTGGAGGGGGAGATCAGCCCCACTTCTCACGGCGTGCCCTACACCCGCGCCACCACTCCGGAAATCAGAGAGGATAAGTGGGTTCCCTACCCCACACCACAGGACATCCTGGCCGCAGCGCCTGAGGTCGAAGACGGGTATATCGTTGTACCCGACATCCCGCATACCGATCTTGAGTAACGAGATTACTGGCTATGGAACTTACCGACTACTCTGCCTACGAAATCGCCAGCATGGTTCGGCGCCGTGAAATTTCGGCGCGGGAAGTGCTGGAATCTGCTCTGAATCGTATCGATGCGGTAGACGGGCGGCCGGGTACGCTTGACCCGGGTCCGTTGAGCGAGGATGACTTGCAGCGTGTACATGCCTTTATCACCCGCACCGAAGATATCGCCCGCGCGCAGGCCGAGGATATCGACCGCCGGCTGGCAGCGGGTGAAGATCCAGGTCCACTTGCTGGCGTCCCCTATACGGTCAAAGACATTTTCTGTGTAAAAAACACACTTACCACAGCAGCATCCCGCATTCTTTCGAACTATACCGCTCCGTATACCGCCACCCCCGTAGAACGCCTGCAGCAGGCTGGCGGTGTGATGCTCGGCAAAGTAAATCTGGACGAGTTCACCTTCGGTTCTTCCAATGAATCCTCCGCCTTCCAGCCGGTGCCGCGCAACCCCTGGGATCTGTCTCGTGCCCCGGGTGGTTCCTCGGGTGGCAGCGCGGCTGCCGTCGCCGCCGGAGAAGGCGCCCTTTCGCTGGGGACGGATACCGCAGGCTCCATCCGCCAGCCTGCAGCACTTTGCGGCGTGGTGGGCATGAAACCTACCTACGGGCGTGTCTCACGCTTCGGGCTGATCGCTTTTGGCTCTTCCCTCGACTGTCCGGGGCCGCTGGCTCGCACGGTGACCGACGCTGCCCTGATGATGAACGTGATCGCCGGACCCGACCCGCGCGATGCAACCGCAGCCACCGCACCGGTTGAAGATTACCTCGCCAATCTCGAGACCGGCGTTAAAGGGATGCGCATCGGCCTCTCGCCCGATTATTTTCGCATCCGCTATCCCGATGACCAGACCGGGGAACTGCTCGAAGAGCCTGTCGACCCGGAAATCGAGGCCGCTGTGATGGACGCTGCCCGCCGTCTGGAGGCGTTAGGCGCCGAGATTGTCACGGATGTGCCCATGCCGCACAATCGCTATGGCATCCCGGCTTTCTTTGTCATATCGCGAGTAGAGGCCGCCTCCAACCTGCACCGCTATGACGGGGTGAAATATGGCTACCGCACGCCAGCAGCCGTAAAAGACCTTCAGGAGCTCTACCGCAGAAGCCGGGCGGAAGGTTTTGGCCTGCAGCCTAAGGTGCGTATCCTCATGGGAATGTACGTCAGCGCTGCCCAGTACAGCGAGCAGTATTACAACCGCGCGCTGAAAGTTCGCACCCTCATCCGCCGCGACTTTGAAGCCGCCTTTGATCCCCAGGGGCGCTACCGGCTGGATGCCCTGCTCGCTCCCACAACACCAGGCACGGCCTTCCCCCTCGGCGCTGTCTACGGGAACACGGTCCGCATGCAGTATATGGACCAGCTCACAGTTGCTGCAAACCACGCCGGAGTGCCGGGGATTTCTATTCCTGCAGGCCTCGACAAAGACGGTCTGCCCATTGGGATCCAGTTGATCGGGCCTGATTTCTCCGAGGCAAACCTGCTGCGAATAGGGCGAGCGTACGAAATTGCCACTCAGGATGAACCCTGGCGCACGGCAAAGCCGCGTGTCCTGCAGGCAGTGCCGTAACCTGTGCTGGGCGAAGTTCTATCAGCCCTACGACCGTATCCACACACCATTGTCGCAGGAAGATGCACCTATGACCGAGTATGAAGCTGTTATTGGCCTGGAAACGCACATCCAGTTGAATACCCTCACAAAAATATTTTGCTCGTGTAAAGCCGACTCCTGGGAAGATGAGCCGAACTCGAATATCTGCCCGGTGTGCACCGGGCAGCCCGGCGTCCTGCCTGTGCTCAATCGTTCCGTGGTCGAAAAAGCTGCCCTGCTCGCAGCCGCCATGCATGCCGAGCTTCAGCCCATATCCTTCTTCGACCGGAAAAATTATTTTTACCCCGACCTTCCCAAGGGCTACCAGATCTCACAATACGACTGCCCGCTGGCGCGCGGTGGATATTTGGATGTTCCCATGCCGGAGGGTTATACTCGCCGGGTCAAGATCAGCAAGCTGCATATCGAAGAAGACGCCGGAAAAACCAAAAACGAAAACGGCCACCGCCTGATCGACTTCAACCGCTGCGGTGTGCCCCTGGTCGAGATGGTCACCGGACCCAACCTGCGCACGGCCGATGAAGCCGCACAATATCTGATTCGCCTGCGCCAGCTCCTGCGCTGGCTGGGTGTCTCCGATGCGGATATGGAGAAAGGCCATTTACGCTGTGACGCGAACGTCTCTATTCGTCCTGTGGGTGCTGATTACCTCAACCCCAAAACCGAGATCAAAAATGTTAATTCAATCGTCGCGGTCCGTGACGGTATTCAGGCGGAGATAGAACGCCAGATCCGGGAAGTCGAAGCCGGGCGCAGGATCGAAGCCTGGACCCTGGAATGGGACGAAGAGGCCGGGGTGCTGCGCAAGATGCGCTCGAAAGAAACCGAAGCCGATTACCGCTATTTCCGCGAACCCGATTTGCTGCCTGTTCGCCTGGATGAAGCATGGAGAGAGAAGATTCTTGCTGAGCTTCCGGAACTGCCGCTGGATCGACGGGAGCGTTTTGTCAGAGAATATGACCTGCCCGAATATGACGCCGACATCCTGACTGGTGAACGCAGCCTGTCTGATTACTTCGAAGCAGCTGTAGCGGCCTACGGAAAAGATCCGAAACGTGTTTCCAACTGGCTGATGAACGATGTGCTGCGCATGATTAACGAAAAAGGCATAACAGCCGGCGAGCTGCGGTTGACCCCTGTCTACCTGGCCGAGATTATTCAATTGGTTGATGCGGGCACGATCAACAGTTCCACTGGAAAATCGCTGCTGGAAAAAGTCGAAAACAGCGGCCGGTCGCCCAGAGAAATTGTCGAGGCGGAAGGTCTGGCCCAGGTCAGCGATCAGGACGCCATCCGCCAGATTGCTTTGGAGGTTCTCCAGGAGAATCCCGAACAGGTCAAAACGTACAAAGGCGGTAAAGTGACGCTGATCGGCTGGTTCGTGGGGCAGGTGATGAAGAAGTCCCGCGGCAAGGCAGATCCGCAGCTTGCCCGAACGCTGCTGGAGCAGCTGCTCGCTGAAATGTGATTATCAAGCACCTGGTAGCCAGAATTTCAACGCAAAAGCAAACCTGACTTATGAAATCTTCCTATTTATATTTACACGGGCTGCGTTTCCATTACCTGCAGTGGAACACGGAGGACGGCGGTCAGCCCGTGGTGCTGCTGAACGACATCTCCTCGAACGCTCGCATCTGGGAGCCGGCTGCCAGGCTCCTGGCCCAGGCTGGTTTCAGCCTGTCAGCGCCGGATCTGCGGGGGCATGGATTGACCGACAAACCAGAGAGCGGCTACAACTTCGATTGGTTTACACGCGCTCTGATCGCACTTCTCGATGCCTGGGATTACGAACGGCCGGTGCTCGTTGGCCATTCCTGGGGCGCTCTGCTGGCTCTGGAATATGCCTCGCACTTCACCTTTGGCCCGCGAGCCCCGCGCGGCCTCGTCCTTATTGACGGCGGACTATCCCAGCTCGCCGCCGGACCCGGCACTCCCGAGGCAGCCACCTGGGAGCGCACGGCTGAAAGGCTCGCCCCACCGTATATGAACGGCATGAAGCTGACCGAGTTCCTGCAGTACATCAGGCAGACTTCTCACGGGTGGGAACCGGACGAAGAGACACTGCCTTTAATCCTATCGAATTTCGAAATCCTTGAGGAAGGTGACAGCGAAGACAGCAACGGCGCCAGCCCCGACAGCTCAGAAGTTATCTACCCTCGCCTGAGCGTTGCACATTATATGGAACTGGTGCGCGCCCTCTGGGAATATAAAACCTACGATAAATTCTCTCGGGTGAGCTGCCCGGTCCTGATGATCCCTGCGCGCCCACCTGGCGACATCACACCTGATCTGGCGGAACAGATCCGGCGCAAGGAAAAGGGCGTTGCTGAAGCCCGCAAACGCATCAAAGACCTGCGCGTCGAATGGATGATAGACACCAGCCACCATGTGCCGCTTCAAAGGCCGGGCGAGCTGGCTCGCTTGATAACTGAATTTGTGCAGAGCCTTTAACGGACTGCGTCTGCTCGTACCGGCCAGGTGCCGTTTTTACGCTCCACATACTGTTGACGCTGGCGGCCGAACTCCGGGTCCAGTTGTGACAGCGGGACGAATTCTCCATCCACGAGCACATCCGGGTCGATTGTGCGGATTTTTGTCCGCACGTAGAATGTCGGTTCCTGTTCGTCCCAGTAAAACTGTGTCAGGGTGTCAACCAGTTTCACCAGCTCATCCACACCCGGGTGTCTCGCAGACGCAAGCCGCCCCCAGACGTCTACGTCTGTTCCCCAGAAGTCTTCCTCAGTAAGGATACCTGCTCGTATTCCCTTCCGGATCGCCTGTGCCGCGAGCTCATATAACCCCACCTCTCGGAAATTGGACCAGCTGAGGTCGTCCGCCGCCATAAATGTGTAGCCCATCCACCGGGCTATTTCGACATCCTGCACCCCAACACGCCCGTTGTTCACCACCAGGCTGGCAGCTGCCTGTATTACCTGCTCGTGGCTTGCCAGCCCCAGGTCAACGCTGTCGCGAAAAAAGTAATCCAGGCGGTCGGCGCACAGAGCGGGGGCGGGCTGTTC
Organism: Chloroflexota bacterium; assembly: GCA_012516075.1. GTDB lineage: Bacteria > Chloroflexota > Anaerolineae > Anaerolineales > UBA4823 > JAAYXE01. The sequence continues at coordinate 19,088 of JAAYXE010000001.1, forward strand.
CAGGATCGGGTAAGCTGCCTCATCGAGAAAGTCTCGCCAGTTGTATCCGTGCCGCTCCAGCGCTGCGGGCACGTCGCTGCTGTGTAAATATTCCTCTTTGACCTCTTCGTGATAGCTCTGCTCGTTGTGCGCTCCGACGACATAATCGATCACATGGCTGAAAGCGGTGTGGCTGATATCGTGCAGCAGCGCTGCAATTTGCTCCTTCAGCGGTGCCCCCAGCCTGCGGGCCAAAATCATCACCCCCATGGAATGGTCGAAGCGCGAGGTCATACTCGTAATTCCCAGCAGGCCGGTGATGCCATGCTGCAGCACGCCCTTCAACCGCTGGACGGCTGCTGTCTGCATCAGATCCAGCAGGACGGTTTCACGGATTTCTTCTTCACCGTACAGGGAATCCGTATAGATCACTGGAGCATGCATGAAGATAATTTTCCTTTTTCGCCGGGTAACAGGGGGTAATTAAGACCCATGCAGGATGGCCTGGGTTTCACTGCCGGAGATGGGTGCAAGCTCCACCCGGTTCTTCCCCAGCCTCTTTGCCCGGGCATTCGCAGTCTCCGCCTGATCCAGCAGTTCGGCCTCACGCAGGCCAGTTTCCGGATAGGCCGCCGCACCGATGGAAATCGTCACCGGCAGAAGCCATGCCTGTGAGCTCCGCTCCACGTGCTGGCACAGGCGCCTTCCGATTTGGGCTGCCTGCTGCAGATTCGTTTCAGGGAGCAGTATGAGAAATTCATCACCGACACGCCATCGCGCCAGAAAATCGCCCGGTCTCAGGCTGCTGCGCAGGGTCTCTGCCAGAGCACGCAGCATCTCATCCCCGGCCGCGTAGCTGATCTTGTTATATTCCCGCAGATCATCCCCGTCGATCATCAAGATCCCCAGAGATTGAAAGTTCTGAGCTGCCTCCCGCAGCAGGCTGGTAAGCTGGTTCTGCGCTGCACGCAAATTCGGCAGACCCGTGACGGGGTCGGTCGTTGCCAGCGTCTGTGCTTCTTCCAGCATTCTTCCCAGCGTGGTCATGCGCTCCAGCATCATATTCGACATCCAGTAAAGGACCGATGTTTCTGAATTCGCAGAAATCTGTGTAAGATTGATTTCTCGTGCATGGATCACGCGGAAAGACTGCTGCCGGTTCGCTTTCGTCTCAAAGATAGACACCGTCAGATGCAGAAAGATCTCTGCCGGTGCGAAGGGTTCGCTGCCATCGTAATGAATTACGGTCACCGCAGCGACAGGAGGCTGGACCCCAAATTGTCCGGCCTCGACATTCAGCCGGTCAAATACAGCTCTGGCGAGTCGTTCATTATGGACATGCTCGTCTGAGAGCATGACGACAAACTCGTCGCCTCCCAGCCGGAAGACGGGCGCCTGAGTTTCTTCCAGCAGCACCAGGACCATCCAGCGCAGCACGGCATCACCCTTCTTGCGGCCGGCAGAAGCGTTGAGCTGTGCAAAATAATTGATATCGATAGAAACCAGCGAGACCGGTCTGCCAAAACCACTTTTATATTCTTCTGCCAGAAAACGGGAGAGGCTAAGATGATTTTGACATCCTGTTAGTGGATCGATCCAGACCAGTGATTCAGAAGGGTTCGATGTGTTCAAAACTATTTACTCTCCTCCGCGCGACGTTGTTATAGTTTACCATTCCGTGCGTACGGCGGCTGCACGACAACCGGTGACCGGCGAACTTCAGTGCCAATCCGGGCGGGAATCCTGCTCATGGCATATTCGGCCAGCGCAGTGATGGTCAGGCTGGGGTTTACACCCGGGTTGGCGGGGACAATGGATCCATCAATTACATAAAGCCCTGGATAATTGTGCACCCTGCACTCCACGTCAACCACCCCTTCCTGGTCGTTTCGTCCCATCGGGCAGCCTCCCAGGATATGCGCTGTAATGGGAATGTCAAACAGGCTTTCATTGATGGTGGCTGCCGGTATGCCGTCGACCATTTGGGCAAATCGGCGCGTAACCCGGTGTCCGATATCGATCCGGCTGGGGATTTTATGATCCTGATCGGTCACCGAGACCAGTCCCCGCTTGAAAAGCGTGAACAGACCTCGCCCCAGACGCATCCGGATTTGACTGTCTTCGGTCTGCATCACCAGCAGGATGGTCGAACGCTGCGCCCAGCCCGGCAGAACGTGAGTTTTCATGAAATCTACCGGGTGTCTGAATATCTGGGCCAGTGTCCACAGCAGCCGGCGAAGAAAGCCCTTTTGCTCTTCCCCAACCATAGGGCCGGACAGGAAGCGCATCAGCGATGACCCGGCCGGGTAGCGCACCGGTTCTATCGTTGTTACCGGATCGGCGTAAAACATCGATGTGATCGCAATACCTTCAGAGTAATCGTGCTTGCGGCTGCGGCTGGTTGTCCCCAGAATCGCCTCACTGTTGGTACGCACCTGGTCTCCCAACCGCTGAGATATTTTAGGCAGCGAGCGGGTTACATCCCGGCATCGAAAGAGCAGCCTCTGGGTTCCAAGCGCTCCAGCGGAGAAAATTACGTTGCGAGCGCGCACACGCCGCAGCGGTTTGAGCAGCCAGGCAGTAGTTTTCCGGTAAAGGACTTCGTAGCGAGCGCCGTCCGGCTGCCCACCAGGAAGCGGGCGTACATCGACAACTTCCGCTTCCGGGCGTATTTTCGCTCCCCACTTTTCAGCGAAGTAAAGATAATTTTTCACCAGGGTGTTCTTGGCGTTGTACCGGCAGCCCACCATACAGCCCCCACAGTGAATGCATCCCCGCCGAGGTGGCCCCTCACCGCCAAAGAAAGGATCAGGCACTTCCTGGCCCTCTTCACCGGGCCGGCCAAAAAATATCCCTACCCGGGTAGGCTGGAAGGTCTTCTCCGAGCCCAGTTCACAGGCGATCTCTTTCAGGATGTGGTCCGCCGGCCAGAAGCGCGGGTTGGTCGTCACGCCCAGCATCTGGCAGGCAGTTTCATAGTGGGGCTTTAAGATGGTCTTCCAGTCCGCCAGATGCTTCCAGGAGGGAGCATCCAGGAACTTATCTTCAGGCTGCATTAACACCGTGGCATATCCCAGGCTGCCGCCTCCCACGCCGCTGCCGTGCAGGACAAACACATGCCGGAAAGGACTGATCTGCAGGATACCGAAGCAGCGCAGAAACGGCGCCCAGAGATATTTGAAGATGTTCCAGGTGCTTTTGGGAAAGTCCTCATCGCGGAAGCGTTTTCCACGCTCGAGAACCAGAACACGGTAGCCCTTTTCGGTCAGGCGCATTGCAGACACACTGCCGCCAAAACCGGAGCCTATGACGACATAATCATAGTCCTCGGTTGTATTCATAGAACCCCCTGCCGGTTTTCCGGCCCAGATGGCCGGCGTCTACCATTCTGCGCAGCAAACTTGCCGGGCGATATTTATCCTCTCCCAGATCGCGATGCAGGACTTCCATCACGTACAGCACCACATCCAGGCCGATCAGGTCGCAGAGTTCAAGTGGGCCCATGGGATGGTTCATCCCCAGTTTCATCACCGTGTCGATCGCTTTGGCATCACCCACCCCCTCCTGCAGGGCGAAGATCGCCTCGTTAATCATCGGACACAGGATCCGGTTCGAGATAAAACCGGGTGAGTCTTTGGCTTCCACCGGCTCTTTGCCCATCTTACGGCATACATCCAGGATGACCCCGGTGGTTTCATCGCTGGTGGCCAGACCGCGAATCACTTCCACCAGGCGCATCAGCGGCACTGGGTTCATGAAGTGCATACCGATCACCCGGTCCGGCCGCTGCGTACCTCCTCCGATCTTTGTGATGCTGATGGAGGAGGTATTCGAAGCCAGAATCACCTCAGGCCTGGCCAGCCGGTCAAGATCGGCAAAAATCTTCAGCTTCAACTCGGGGTTTTCTGTGGCGGCCTCGATCGCCAGGTCAGCTTCTCGAACCGCATCCAGTTCGCTGACCAGGCGAATCTGGTCCACGGCTGCGCGCTGCTCTTCCGACAGCTTCCCCCTGCTCAGCAGCCGGTCGGCTGACTTCTGCATCGTCTCTCGGGCGCGCTCCAGCTGCTGCTGGTCAATATCCATCAGCGTAACATGGAAACCACTGGTTGCAGCGGTCTGCGCAATCCCGTTTCCCATTGTCCCGGCTCCGGTGACAAAGATGTGCTTGATCTGCATATTCACCCCGCTATATGATGATGGACAATTATTCGATTTCGACTGCCATAGCCACTGCTTCTGCCCCGCCCAGGCAGAGCGACGCGATTCCTCGCTTCAATCCGCGATCTATTAGTGCATAGATCAGGGTGGTGAGCACGCGTGCGCCGCTTGCGCCGATGGGATGGCCGAGAGCAATCGCCCCGCCGTTAACGTTGACCTTGTCCCAATCCCATCCCTGATCCATCAGCGCATAACCGTTTGCCAGCACCTGAGCGGCAAAGGCTTCGTTGAGTTCGATAAGATCAACATCTTCCAGTGTCCAGCCCACTTTCTGCAGCAGGCGCGGGATCGCTTTCGAGGGAGCATCAAACAAGTATTTCGGCGCGACCGCTGCCTGGGCATAACCGGCCACTCGCGCCAGTGGTTCGACGCCCAGCCGGCGCGCCTCTTCACGGCTTGCAACCACCACCGCGGCAGCCCCATCGTTCAATCCCGGCGAATTCCCGGCTGTGACCTTCCCACCCTCCTGGAAGGCGGGTTTCAGGCTGGCCAGTGCTTCCAGAGAGGTATCTCTGCGCGGACCTTCATCGGTATCAACAAGCGAAACCTGTCCTTTGCGCCCCTGCACCTCCACGGGTACAATTTCGGGCTTGAATTTCCCGCTGTCAATGGCAGCAACTGCTCTCTGATGGCTCCTCAGGGCGAATTCATCCATCGCCTGGCGGGTCACTTCATATTCTTCAGCGATAAACTCAGCGGCGTTCCCCATTCCCCAGTTCTCAAATGGGTCCCACAGTCCGTCCAGCAGCAGGGCGTCGGTAAGCTGCGAATGTCCGTACCGCAGGGTTCCGGTGCGGCCATCCACCAGATACGGCGCCCGGCTCATACTTTCCATCCCGCCGGCGACAAATAGATCATCATCGCCGGCCCGAATGGCCTGGGCAGCCAGCATCACCGCTTTCAACCCCGATCCGCATACCTTGTTGATGGTTGTCGCACCTACCCCTTCAGGGAGGCCGGCAAATATCGCTGCCTGCCGCGCCGGGTTCTGGCCCTGTCCGGCGGAGACCACCGTGCCCATGATCACTTCATCGATCTTAGTGAGATCCTCAATACCGGCACGCTTCACTGCCTCCTTGACGACGACAGCACCCAGGCGCGGCGCGGGGATGCTGCTCAGCCCGCCCTGAAATCGTCCAATGGGTGTGCGTACGGCGCTGAGAATTACAGGTTCTCGTTGGTTATTCTCTGTCACTCCCGTTCCTCCTCTTTTTCCCCCGGGCGCGGTGATCGACCGTATTTGCTCGAGCAAACTGCCTGCTCAGCCGCTGCGCCCACAATCGTCTTTTCCTGTTTGCCACACAGGACCACGGTTATCGTCTTCCGGTATCTTTTCCCCGCTGAAGTTATGACTTTTTAAAACCGGCAGCTGGCACGTGTTTACGCCGCAGCCAGTCCTCGGCGCCGTCTCAGGATCAAATCACATACCCCTCTCAACCCTGGGGAGCGGACTGCTCCAAACCCCCATTCCAGGCAGCGCGAACACGCTCGTAAGTCTCCTCCAGCGCCTCAGGAAGCACACGTACCCCTCCAACCGATGACATAAAATTGGTGTCGCCGCTCCAGCGAGGCACAACATGCAGGTGCACATGCTCTGCAATCCCGGCCCCGGCAGCTTCACCAAGGTTCATACCCAGATTAAAACCGTCCGGGTGATAGATATTCTTCAGGGCAAGTGTCGCCTGGTTGGTCAGTTCCATGATTTCAGCCCTCGTCTGTGCGTCAAGCTGATCCAGGGCTGAACGGTGCTCATACGGGACAACCATCAGGTGACCGCTGGTATACGGATAACGGTTGAGAATCACAAACGCGTGCTTTCCACGCGCCACAATCAGGTTTTCAGGGCCGTCAGGCTGCTGCACTGCCCGGCAAAAAACACAGTCCTGTTCTTTTTCGCTTTGAATATACTCCATGCGCCATGGGGACCAGAGTTGTTTCATAGATGTCGTTTGGAGCCGAAGCAGACTGTTAGATATTCTGTACGCGCACTGACTAGATTTACCGTCAAACTGGTATGTGCGCCACAGCAGTCTGTACCAGTATTGTAGCAAATATTCCTTTTCTCTGGAATAGTTGACATCCGGCTCGAAGCAGAGTATCCTTTTCAATTCCGAAGCCAGCGCAATTCTGAAGGGAACTGCAGCGGTGATATGACCCAACTCTCTTTTTTCGAGACCCCTTTCTGGACCGTCACAGAAATCACCCATTATCTGCGCAGCTTACTGGAGGGCGACGAAGTCCTCCAGGATTTATGGGTCCAGGGAGAGGTATCGAACCTTTCTCGTCCCGGTTCGGGTCATATGTATTTCACCCTGAAAGATTCAAGCTGTGCGCTGCGCTGTGTAATGTGGCGCAATACAGTTCTGCGCCAGGCCTACATTCCCCGTGACGGAGAAGCCATCGAGGTTCACGGCAGCATTGCCATCTACGAGACCGCCGGTCAGTACCAGCTGTATGCTGACCTGATTCGCCCGGCGGGAGAAGGTGCGCTGTACCAGCAGTTTATGCGCCTCAAGGCGAAATTAGAGGCAGAAGGTCTCTTCGCTCCGGAGCGAAAGCGGGCAATCCCGCGCTGGCCCCAGGTCATAGGAATCGTCACCTCGCCTACCGGGGCGGCGCTGCGCGATATGCTCAATACGCTGCTGCGCCGCTACCCGCTGCCGCGCATTGTGCTCGCACCCACTCAGGTTCAGGGAGATGCCGCCCCGGACGGAATCGTCTCAGCCCTGCAGAGTTTAAACAACCATATCCGGCCCGATGTTATTTTGCTTGCCCGCGGTGGTGGTTCCATCGAAGACTTGTGGGCGTTCAACGATGAGCGCGTTGCGCGTGCCATTGCAAACTGTTCGTGTCCGGTAATCAGCGGAGTGGGACACGAAACAGATTTTACGATTGCCGATTTTGTGGCCGATCTGCGTGCACCCACTCCTACCGCAGCAGCTGAACTGGCCACCCCGAACCGGGCAGATCTGATCACGGATATCGAGGACCTCGCTGAACGGATGAACCGGGCGGTGGAAATCGTGCTGGACAACGAGCGCTGGCGCTTGAGCCGCATCGAGAACCGCCTCAGCCTGCGATCTCCTCAGGCTCAGATCCGCTCCGGCCGCCAGCGGCTGGACGATTTGCTGCGCCGCAGCCACACCCTCAGCGCTCACCGCCTGCAGCTTCAACGCACCCGCCTGCAGGCCCTCCAGCAGCGCCTGGCCTCACTCAGCCCGACAGCTATTTTGCAGCGCGGCTATGCCATGGTCACTCTCCCTGATGGGCGCATCGTGCGCAGCACCAGACAGGTTGCGTATGGAACCGATATTCGCATCCATGTAGAAGATGGATCCTTCGGCGCCCGGGTTAGTGATCATACACCGGATGCACAGTAGGGGAATATAAAATTATTATGGAAGAACAACCTCTCACACCCGACCAACAGGAAGCACTGGATCTCCTGGTGAAAGAGGCAAACGACAAACTGGAGGATGCCGGGCAGAGCAGGGCCACGCAGGCATTCAACCTGGGATGTTCTATGACCCTCATTCCGGGATTGGTCGTAGTTGTGCTGGCATTCATCCTGTCTCGTGCAAACTGGGTGATGGCATTGATCATCGCCGCTGTAGTCATCCTGCTTGCCCTCGGGCTGGCAAACCTGGCTGCGTACACAGCCAAAACCAATGCCATACAGCGTATCTACCAGCTTGAAGCAGGCCCAGAGATTGAGCGCGCATTAAAAAAGTTCGAACTCAGCCGCGCAGTTTTCGACGCCAGGGCCCGTCACATCCTGCCGCAGGATGCCGCACTGCAGGGCTTTATCCAGGTCTCAAACCCTGTTGAAAGCGAAATGAACACCGAATAATCAACCCCGCCGAGGAGCAGTTATGACTGAAGCAGAAACCAGAAAAGAGCAGGAAGGTACATCTGTCGAAGGATTAACCTTCGAACAGGCTTATAAGGAACTGGAAGAAATCGTTGCTTCTCTGGAGAACGAGGAACACCCTCTTGAAAAGGCTCTGGCGCTGTTCGAGCGCGGCCAGACCCTGGCCCGCTACTGCAGCAGCCTGCTCGACCAGGCGGAGCTGCGCATTCAGCAGATCGTTGATGGGGAGCTTGTAGAGTTCAATCTGCAATCCTGAACGCCTATGGACCGGTACATCCTTTTGGACAGCATCCCCCTGTTTAAAAACTACGTCCTGATCTCTGCTCTCGCTGCCTGGAGCCTGGCTCAAGTCATTAAAGTCCCCCTGGAGTTTCTGCGTACACGCCGCTGGAACTGGGCTTTGCTGTTTCGCGCTGGAGGCATGCCCAGCTCTCATTCAGCGCTGGTTGCCTCGACAGCGCATGGGATCGGTTTATCGGCTGGTTTCGATACCCCTCTCTTTGCACTGGCTGTAGCAGTAGCCATGATTGTTATCTACGATTCGACCGGTATCCGGCGCCAGGCTGGACGTCACGCAGCGTTGATCAATGCCATGATCAACGACCTGGCCACCGGCCACCCACTGAAGCAGGAGCATTTACGTGAGGTGCTTGGGCATACCCCTATACAGGCGTTCATGGGTACACTCATGGGAATTGCGATGGCCCAGGCATTTTGGATGTACGGCTGGTATTGGTAATTATCCGGCTGTTTTCAAGCGCACACGCTCAAGCGCCCGGCGCAGCAGGCCGCGCACTTCAGAGCCCCCCAGGGCCAGTATGCTCACCCCGTAGACGACCAACCCGATTGCCAGACCGGCACCCAGAACCAGCCAGGCCGGCAGGCTCCCTGATTGGTCCAACCACCACCACAACCCCAGACCCATGACCAGGGACGCAGCGCTTGCCTGCAGGAACCCTTTGAACACCTGGCTGCCTTCTACCCCCTGTAAACGCCGGCGCATGATTGCCAGCAGTCCTGCCATCTCCAGGGCGGTAGCCAGGGAATTGGCCAGCGCCAACCCGCCGTGGGGCATCCAGCCCAGACGTCCAAACAGTGACGCAAAGAGAAAACTGAAGGCCACGTTCAGGCCCATCGCAGCCGCTCCAACCAGCACCGGGGTGCGTGTGTCGTGCAGCGCGTAGAAAGAACGTGCCATCACCTCCACCACCGAATGCCCCACCAGTCCCACCGCATACCACAGCAGCGCCCATACTACCAGTTCAGTAGAGCGCACGTCAAATTCACCGCGCTGAAACAGAAACGTAACCAGCGGCCGGCGCAGCAGAATCAGCCCAATGGCAGCTGGCACAGACAGCAGGATCACACCTCGCAGGCTGGACGCCAGAGATGAGCGCATTTCATCCAGCTTCCCCAGAGCTGCCTGGGCTGAGAAGGTGGGCAGTGCAGCTATCGCAATTGACTGGGCAATCAGAGCCTGCGGCATCAGCATCAGTTGAAAGGCATAACGCACCCCATTCACACTGCCCTCTGCCATAAATGATGCCAGGTTGACGTTTACCCAGAAATTCAGCTGCACAATGGCCACGCCAAACAGGCGTGGCCCCATCAGGCGCAGCACTTCCCTGAGCTCTGGTACACCCTTACCCCATGTAAAGCGGTAAAACGGTTTCTGGCGCAGCAGAGCAGGCACTTGAAGCAGAAGGTGCAGGGCCGAGCCGATCAGCACGCCTGCCGCAAGCCCAAAAATTCCCAGGAGGGGAGAAAGCACCAGGATGCCAGCGATGATGCCCAGGCTGTACATCGATGGCGCCAGCGCTGGTGCCAGGAATACCTGGTGCGAATTCAGAATCCCCATCACCAGACCGCTCAAGCCGAAGATCACCGCGGACGGCAGCATCAGACGCAGCAGCCGGACGGTCAGTTCAAACTTGTACGGGTCATCCGCAAAACCGGATGCCAGCAGGTAGCGCACGATCTGTGGGGCAAAGATGGCTGCCAGTACACTGACCGTGGTGGACACCAGCAGCACCCAGTTGGCAACAGCAGATGCCAGCTTCCAGGCCTGTCTGGTACGCTCGTGGGATAGCAGAGTGGTATAAGTGGGGATAAACGCTGACCCGAGCGCGCCGCCGGCAATAAGGTTGAAAAGCGTCTCAGAGACCTGGTTGGCGGCAGTAAACGCCTCCAGCTCGGCCGATGTGCCGAAGGCGCGCGCCATCAACACACTTCTCAGCAGGCCGGTGAGGTTGCTCAGCGCAAACGCCACCATCACTGTTCCGGCGGCGCGGGCGATCTGTCGATTGGCAGAAGAGATCGTGGATGTCACAGACCTTGATTATAATGGAACTTTCTCTAGTTAAGCTTTCGCCTTGACATCGAACAATCGTTCTGCTATCCTACATTTAATTCACTGTACCTGCACCGCTAAAATAACCGGACGGATACAGGGAGGTCTTGATGGAAAGTCGATTTACATCTCATCCAGACCCAAAAGCATTTAATGCCCGCGTTTGGGAGATCGTCCGCCAGATCCCACCCGGGCGAGTATGCACATACGGGCAGATCGCCGCGATGATCCCCCTGCCGGATGGGATGAACCTGCGTGATTACGAAGCCTTTGGAGCCCGCTGGGTTGGCGGCGCGATGGCTGCCTGCCCCGATGATGTCCCCTGGCAGCGGGTTATCAACGCCCAGGGAAAGATCAGCATTCGTAAAATGGGCGGTCATCACCGCCAGCGAGCCCTGCTGGAAGCCGAGGGTGTGGAATTCGATGAACGTGAACGCATCGATCTGGCGCGCTACGGATGGGATGGTCCCCCCAGCGACTGGCTAATTGCGCGTGGGCTGCTGCCTCCACCCGGCCGCTCGGGGCCTGAACAAATTCAGATGGACCTCTAACATCCCAGGAGAACCCTGTATGACCGCCGTAAACGAAAACCGCTGTGGCTGGGCAGGATCTGACCCGCTCTACCAGGCTTATCACGATCAGGAATGGGGCGTCCCCGTATATGACGACCGGAAGTTGTTTGAGTTTCTCATTCTGGAAGGAGCACAGGCGGGTCTGAGCTGGATCACCATTCTACGCAAGCGCGAGAATTACCGTCTGGCCTTCGACAATTTCGATCCGCAGCTTGTGGCAGGCTATGAAGAGGAAAAAATCGCCGCCCTGCTGGCAAACCCCGGCATCGTACGCAACCGGCTGAAGATTCACTCGGCAGTAAACAACGCCCGCCGCTTCCTGGAAGTTCAGCAGAAATACGGGAGCTTCTCAGCTTACATCTGGCGCTTTGTCGATGGCAAACCGCGGCAGAATTCCTGGCGCTCGCTGGGTGAAATCCCCGCGCTGACGCCCCAGGCTGAAGCTATGAGCAAAGACCTGACCCGGCTTGGTTTTCGCTTCGTTGGCCCCACCATCTGCTACGCGTTCATGCAGGCTGTGGGCATGGTCAATGACCATCTGGTGGACTGTTTTCGTTATTCAGAAATTCAGAAAATAGGGGAAGGAAGGGCTCCAGAATCACCGAGAGCCGGGTACGCCGCCCCCGGCTCTCTCTAAGGAGGAGAAGAAGAGAAATCGCCCTTCGTGACCTATATTACCAGAGGGCACTTTTATCTGCTTGACGCCTTACCTACGCTTACCCTACGTTTACCCTACGACTTCCCAACAATTTTGAAGGATTTTTGATCATGGCTATCAAACTTGCGCTCGCCATACAAGAATGCGCTCCCACCCCTGTTGGTCCGCTCTGGGTTGGGGTCTCCGAAAGAGGTCTTGTGTCCGTAGGCTTCTGCGGCAGTGAAGATGAATACCGCCAGGAGCTGGCCCGGCATGGTTTTCTCACAACCCGAATGGATCCCCACTGCACAGCCATCTATGTGCAGCAGATTCAAGAATATCTGGAAGGCCGGCGCTGTGCCTTTGACTTCCCGCTTGACTGGTCATTTTTGACGCCTTTCCAGGCTCAGGTTCTGCAGGCCACTTACGCCATTCCATACGGTGAGGTGCGCACCTATGGAGAACTTGCCGTACAGGTAGGCAGGCCGCGGGCGGCTCGGGCCGTCGGGCGCGCTCAGGCGACCAATCCGATGCCAATCGTCATCCCCTGCCATCGCGTGGTTGGGACGGACGGTAAGCTGCACGGTTACGGCGGCCGCGGCGGTCTGAAAACCAAACAGTGGCTGCTGGATATGGAAAGCAGGCTGCGCCCCTCTTTTGTTGAGGCAGTGCCTGAAAGGCATGCTTGATCCTGGCGGTCCGTCTCTACGGAAAGGAACGGACCGCCGCAAATTCCCTCAATGGTAGAATTGAAAACAGTTGGAATACAGGAAGCGCATTGGTTTCGCGCTTCCTGTACAGTCTTCCACTTTTAAAAAATACTTACGTACAACTCGAGGAGAAGGTCATGCCTGAAGCTGTCATCATCGATGCAGTTCGTACACCCATTGGTGCTCTGGGTGGCACCCTCGCCGCCGTGCGCCCGGACGATCTGGCCGCTCATGTTCTCCAGGCCCTTGTCCAGCGGACCGGAATTGACCCGGCTATGATTGAAGAAGTGTACCTGGGCTGTGCAAACCAGGCGGGTGAGGACAATCGCAACGTAGCCCGCATGGCAGCGCTCCTGGCTGGCTTCCCGGTCGAGGTCCCCGCGGTAACCGTAAACCGCCTGTGTGCCTCGGGATTGAATGCTGTAAACATGGCCTACCGTGCTATCAAAGCCGGGGAGGGGGATGTCTATATAGCCGGTGGTGTGGAAAGCATGAGCCGGGCTCCTTACTCGCTGCCCAAAGCATCTCAGGGGTATCAGTTCGGAAATCTCACCGCCTGGGATACAGCTCTGGGCTGGCGCTACCCTAATCCGAAAATGGAAGCCATGTACGGCATCGAGTCGATGGGAGAAACCGCTGAAAACATTTACGACCTGATTCCCATCTCTCGTCAGGAGCAGGACGCTTTCGCGCTGGAGAGTCACTGCCGGGCAGTGGCAGCCATAGATTCGGGTAAATTCGCTGAAGAGATCGTCCCGGTCAGCATCCCCCAGCGTAAAGGTGACCCGCTGATCGTCGACACGGACGAACGCCCCCGGCGCGACACATCTCTGGAAGCTCTGGGCCGTCTGCGGCCGGCGTTCCGCAAAGATGGTACGGTGACAGCGGGCAATTCTTCGGGGTTGAACGACGGTGCGGCTGCTGTGTTATTAATGAAAGAGGAGACTGCCAGACAGCTCGGCCTCAAACCCCTGGTCCGCGTGGTCGCCTCCGCCGCGGCAGGTGTCGAGCCGCGCACGATGGGCCTGGGGCCCATCCCCGCAACTCGTAAGGCTCTGGCCCGCGCAGGCCTGACCATGGAGGATATCGGTTTAATCGAACTCAACGAGGCATTCGCCGTCCAGGCGCTGGCTGTGATGCGCGAACTGAACATGCGCCCGGAGATCACCAACGTAAATGGGGGTGCGATTGCGCTGGGTCACCCGCTGGGCTGCTCCGGGGCTCGCATCCTGACCACGCTGGTGCATGAGATGCGGCGGCGCGCTCCGTCCGAAAAACGGCCGTTCTACGGCCTGGCCACCCTGTGCGTTGGTGTTGGTCAGGGTGAGGCCACAATTGTTGAGTGGATCGGTGATTAGCCGCCTGCTGCAAATCAGATCTGGGGGTCAGCCGCGCGCCGCTGTCTTTACGACTTGCAGGCTGTAAACAGGGCGGAATCGATTCACACCGCGCGCATCGACCCAAGGTGGGCAGGATGAACATCGATCTGGAACTCAGCGCAGACCAGCTTCAGGAGCTGGGGGAATTTACAGTTCGCTTTATCAATTCTTATCTGCAGGATCTGGAGCATTTGCCCGTCCAGCCTCCGGACATCACCCCGGAAAAGCTGAGGGCCCTTTTTGATGAATCCCTGCCCTGGAAAGCTCAGGAATTAAAGCAGATCATCGACGAATTCTCCACCAGGATCGCGGCCAACTCCTCGCGCGTCGGACATCCTCGCTTTCTGGGTTGGATCCGCACATCTCCTCTGGCTGCAGCCGTGTATGCCGAGGCCCTGGCAGCGGTCCTCAACCAGTCGGTAGCCGTCTGGGAGGGCGCTCCTGCAGCAACCGAAGTTGAGCTGCGCGTGATCGAATGGATTAAAGAGATCTGTGGTTACGCCCCCTCGGCGTCAGGGATTTTGCTCTCCGGTGGGTCGATGGCAAACTTCGTTTGCCTGTTGGCCGCTCGATCTGCAGTAGACCCTCAGGCGCGCGATCGCGGTCTGTACGGGCAGCCGCCGTTCACCGTCTACCTGACCCACGAAACCCATTATTGTGTTCCCAAAGCTGTGGACATGATGGGGATCGGGCGCCAGCACCTGCGCTTCATACCCGTCGATTCGGATTTCAGGATGGATCCGGCCGCCCTGGATCAGCAGATTCGCAGTGATTTGCAGGACGGGTTTCGACCATTGGCAGTGGTCGCCACGCTGGGTACGGTGAACACCGGCGCATGCGATGACCTGCTCAGCCTGGGAGAAGTATGTCGAAAGCATGGAGTCTGGCTGCATGTTGACGGTGTTTACGGCGGCACCGCACACCTGATTCCCGAAAAACGCCATCTCGCCGCAGGACTGGAGCAAGCGGACTCTCTCGCGTTCGACCCACACAAATCCTTATACATGCCCTTCGAAGCCGGCTGTGCACTGGTACGTGATCCGTCTCATCTTCCGGCTGCATTTGCCGTAGAGACGGAATACTTGCCCAACAGCGGGGATCCTGCTGGTCCGTTTCATTTCCGCGATTACGGCCCCCAGCTCTCGCGTTCTTTCCGGGCGCTGAAAATCTATCTATCCCTCAAGCTGTATGGGGTCGAGGCCTTTCGCGCTTCGCTCTCACACCAGTACCGGTTGGCTGCAGAACTCGCCGAACGCCTACAGTCAGCTCCTGACTTTGAACTGCTGGCTCCGCCCACACTGGGGATTGTGGCTTTCCGCTATTCACCTCCTGGATTGCAGAATGGGGACGTTGGAGAACAGCAATTAAACGAGCTCAACGAGCGGATTGCCCGTGCCCTCCAGCGCAGCCCGCGCGCTTTTCTCTCGATGACTCGCCTGCAGGGCAGGACAGCCCTGCGAGCCTGCTTCGTCTCTCACCGTACCAGGTCGAAAGACCTGGAAATCGTTATGGATGAGGTGCGCCGCCTGGGAGGAGAACTATGAAAGTGCTCGTTACCGGTGCGACCGGCTTTATCGGAAGTCAGCTCTGTCGTGCGCTGGCAGCCCGGGGCTGGTCGGTACGCGCCTTTCACCGTCCAGACAGCAAGCTGGACGGTCTTCAGGGACTCGATGTAGAACATGCAGTCGGAGACGTGACCGACATCGAATCCGTAGAACGCGCTGTACAGGGGATCGAGGTCGTGTTCCACACGGCTGCGAAAATGGGCCGCTCCAACAAGGCACAGGGTATGTACACGGTCACCGTAGAGGGGACGCGCAATGTGCTGTCTGCCGCCCTGAGCGCCGGGGTCCGGCGTGTTGTCCACACCAGCTCTGTAGCCGCACTGGGTGTGCCTCTGGAAATACCCACCAGCAGGGCCGGGAATCGCCCCGAGATCCTGTGTATGGATGAGTATCATACCTGGAATTTCCGCCCTGAAT
Source organism: Chloroflexota bacterium (assembly GCA_012516075.1). Lineage (GTDB taxonomy): Bacteria > Chloroflexota > Anaerolineae > Anaerolineales > UBA4823 > JAAYXE01. The sequence continues at coordinate 34,786 of JAAYXE010000001.1, forward strand.
GGTGGCGCTACGGTCATGCCAAGTATCTGGCCGAGATCGAGGTCCAGAAGGCTGTAGCTTGCGGCTTGGATGTGGTTATCACCAACCCAACCGTTGTGATTGGACCCGGTGATTTAAACCGCATATCAGGAAATATCCTGATTCAGGTTGCGCGCGGCCGGGTTCCGGTCGCCGTTCCCGGTGGGCTGAACATTGTGCATATTGAGGATGTCATCCGGGGTCACCTGTTGGCGTTTGAGCATGGAAAAACCGGCGAGCGCTATATCCTCGGCGGCGAGAACCTGACCCATCTGCGCTTCCTGCAGATTGCCGCATCCGTCACCGGCGCGCGCCCGCCTCTGTTCACTGTCCCCGCCGGTGTAGCTCGCGCTGTGGCGTCCGCGATCGACCTGACCGGTCGCATCGGCTCGTTCTTCCCCGTGGGCAGCGCTTCGCTGCGCCGGGCCGGCTTCTTTTTCTACTACAATACGCGCAAAGCCGAACAGCAGCTTGGACTGCAGGCCTCGCATTCTGTACGCCAGGCAGTCGAGGACGCCTGCCGCTGGTTTCGTGAACATCACATGATGTAGGGCGTCAATCGTATCGATGTGGATGCGTTTTACGCTGGGGTAGAAGATCGTTTCCCCCCTGGTTGATCCGCCTGCGTTTACTTTTTTCAGCATCAGAGGCAATGGAGCATCCTGATGCGATGCTCGTGCCGAGTCCTGCCACTCAGTTCCTGCTCTACTCTAAACCGGGATAAACAATAAGAGCGCCTGCTTTTTCACCGCCACGTCTGCTTCCAGGCGTACCTGCGAAAAAAGGCGCTCTTTCGATCTGCCAGTCTGTGTCTCGGACCAACAACAAGAACTGAGCACAATACACATACCTGCCCGGGATTATTCAATTTCATGTGTGTTCACCGGGCAGGTTTAATTTCCGGACATATCAATTCATTAGATATTAACCGACATTGCACAAAGGACCATAATAACAACAATGATGAGCAGCAGCAGTGGATAGGCGTTAATTTTAAAGTTTCCCATGATTTGACTCCAGGCAATTTAATGATGGAGGCCTCCTGGGTGGGAGATCCTCGCTATAGTATAAAAGATTTTCCGCCGTTCGGAGCTATTCTAATCTATTTTTACTCGATGCCATCGATAAACCTGCCGCAGGCAGGTATGCCGGTGGCAGGCTGCCTGACCGGCTCATACCGACCGGACTGCATTAAGGAAATCGGCAAACAGTCCGTATGCTGTGGTATCGGGTCCTGGATCGGCTTCGATTACGGTGAGCAGACCGAGCACATCCGTTTCGAACTGGACAATACTGGTCGAGCCCTCCACGCCGAACAGCGGCGACGCTGCATCCACCAGCTGCGGTGCAACGCAGGCCCGCACCCCTTGGCCCTGGCGCTCTGCAGTGCAGACCAGCTTCCAGCGCTTGTTCTCAGCCCTCGCCGCGCGGATATCTTCAGGCGTAATGCGGCGGATGCCTTCACGCTCAACTTCCTGTGGTTTCAGGTTCACGCCCATGAGGACGGTAGACAGAGCTGCAACCTTAACCGCCGCGTCCCACCCGTCCACATCACCGCTGGGGTCCGTTTCCGCCAGCCCGATTTCCTGGCAGTAAGCAACAGCCTGCTCAAAAGTTTCGCCCTGTTCCATGCGCGTCAGGATCATGTTGGTGGTTGAGTTCAGGATGCCGCGAAAACTGCGTAGATGAGCCGCCGGCAGTGTCTCGCGAAATAGTGAAAAGATGGGCGCGCCGTCCATAACGGTGGATTCAAAGTAAAAACGGACGCCTCTGGAACGGGCCAGTTCTCGCAGTTCGGAGTATGCATGCACCACCGGGCCTTTATTGGCCGTAATGGCATGCATCCCCAGTTCCAGGGCCTGCTTCAGATGATCGACCGCCGGCTGCCCGCTTTCGTAATTCACCGGGGTGTTTTCAAACAGCACCTGTGCCTGCGAGCGGCGGATAAAGTCGAATGCGTTCACAGGTACCGGCTGTGTGGACAGCGAGTCCAGCCGCTCCCCGGCTTCCATAAGCTGCAGCGCCCGCTCAAGTTCGATGCCATTTGGATTCAACGCACTTCCATGGCGCCCGGTGGCGATGCCGGTGACGTCGAAGGTCAGATCATACAGGGAGCGCAGTTCATCGGCTTTCCTCAGAAGCAGGCGCGCAAGCGCCTGTCCGACATTCCCAAACCCTAGCAGAGCCAGATGATAATGGGGCATCTTTTCTCCGTTTACCAGTGTTGATCACTCAGTTTATTAAATTTGTGGCCAGGGATACGGCCTGCGGTACGGATTGGGAGGCGGAAAGCGGTTGAGCGCTACCAGGTTCTTTGCCCGCACGCTCAGCATTTTGATCTCTTCTTTGTTCAAATAGGGCCTCAGCTCCGTCGCCAGGCGGGATGGCGCATCCCCCTCAGGTTCAAGCAGCTTGATGAACCGGTTCAGGTCGGCGCATAGATCCTCCGGAAGTGGTTCACCGGAAAAATCCCAGATGACCGTCCTCAGCTTTTCCTCTACGTGAAAACAAACCCCATGATCGATTAACCAGATATGCCGGTCAGGGTCGATCAAGATATGGCTGCCTTTACGATCGGCATTGTTGATGAGCAGATCGAACAGCGCGGTTGGCCGCAGCCGCTGTAGATCTTCGTCGCTGAAGTTGAAATAGTGATACTCGGGATCGTGTTCAATAAACAGCTGCACAGATCCTGCGCCGATAGGTGCCTTTTTCCGGTATACCGTCGGAGGCACCAGCTCCCACCCCAGTGCCTCGCTGACAATAAAAGCCGCTACCTCCCTCTTGGCCAGGGTGGCGACTGGAAAATCCCATAGAGGGCGTTCTCCCCGTGTGGGTTTATATACCCCGGCCAGAGTCTGGCCTTCATGTTCAATCTGCACCAGGAAGGTGTAGTTCGAACCCCACAAAAACTCGCCCTGAATGGTTATCTTTCCTTTTTCAAGAGCGATGAGGGTATCGGCAAACGATAAAGACATAAAGAATGGGGTGAATCTATATCAGCAGAACCCCGGTGCGGGCCCTCTGTCTTCCAGGGCGGTTAATGCATGTGCCCATTCTTTTTGGGACAAAAATGACCCTCGGGATCCATTGGCTGCCCGCACTGCGGACAGATCGCGCGTCCGCGTGAGGCTACCTCCATACCCCAATGGCACATGGCGCGCAGTTGAGAGCGAGTGCACCAGAAGCGCACAACGCTGGCATCCTCACCTTCCTCGCCTTCGGGCACCATTTCGCGCGCCACCAGCACAACCAGATCGCGCTCGGCATCATACCCCAGCCCTAACTCTCCGACCCGAAACAGAGGGTCGACAGGGGGGTTGATGTGCATCTTCTCTTCTTCGAACTCTGCCGAGGCGTCTGGCAGGTTCGGGTATTTTTCATAAATTTCCGCCAGGAACTGTTCCAGGCCGACAGCCAGCGATTGAATCTGGATTTTCTCGACAATCACCGTAATGGTTCGCTCGCCCTGCCATCCCTGAATATAGAAAACCCGCTTTCCAGGGGTGCCTATGGCATCGGTCGTGATATGACTGACCGGTTGCAGGTCAATTTCGATGGACGGCATAATGACTCCTCATTAGCCCGGGAGATATACCCCGGGAATACATTTCATAAATATGAGTATACCAGAATCAGGGTATCGTCTGTCGAGCAGAAACATAGAAATGGATTAATTTTTGTCCACTTTTTTTTCTTCAGGCTGTTCTGTAAAGGCGGTTACTTCATAGTTAAGAGTCAGCAGACGGCTGGAGCCTTCGTCCAGCGCCAGAGCGCTGATCGAGCCAGGTGCCACATGCAGGCGTTGAAACATATCCAGCGGCAGCCCGATAAAATATGCCACCGCCAGCTTGATCACGTCCGAATGGGTTACACAGGCGATGAGGTCTTTGGGTTCATGCAGCGCAGAAAGTTCCTGAATTTCATGCACGATGCGCGCCTGGGCTTCGCCGAAGGTTTCCCCACCCGGAAAACGAACCAGCGAAGGCGTATACTGAACCCTTCGCCAAACCTTCAGCCGGCTCAGACCTTTAAGTTTCTTGTCCTGCCATTCCCCAAAATCGATTTCAACCAGGCCCGGACGCTGGATGACCTCCAGCCCGAGTGCCTTTGCCAGCGGCTCGGCGGTTTCCATCGTCCGTTCCAGCGGGCTGCTGTAAACCGCCTTGATCGGCACTTTACATAACCTATCAGCCACTGCCTGGGCCTGCATCTGTCCCTTTTTATTTAAATGCACGCCTGGTAACCGTCCTGCCAGGCGCCCTTTCTTCACGTAATCATTTTCCCCGTGGCGAATAAACAAGATAACGGTCATGTTGTGGGTTATCCCCCGGCTTTGTGTTTGGCCTTGATCTCCTTGATTTGATCTTCAGACAGTTCCGGCAGCGTTTCGCTACGCTCCAACCCCAGCGCCTTACGCTGCGCCTCACGCCAGCGCGCCAGCCGGTCTGCGACTTCCGCTTCGTATCCCTGATTTGATGGCCGGTAGAAATAGGTTCCCAGCAGCCCTCTCGGCAGGTACTGCTGGGGCAGGAAATGATCCGGGTGCTCGTGCGGGTATTGGTAGCCTTTCCCGTGCCCCAGCGCGTGCGCATCGCGATTCGCATCCTGCAAATGCTGCGGTACTTCTGTTTGACCTTCCGCCTCAATCAATTGAAAAGCCTTAAAATAAGCGCCCGCAGAATTCGACTTCGGCGCGGTGGCCAGATAAAGCGTGGCCTCCACAATCGGGTAGATACCTTCTGGCATGCCAACATAATCGAATGCCTGCGCCGCTGCGCTGGCCACGACCAGCCCCAGCGGATCCCCCAGGCCGATGTCCTCTCCGGCCAGGATCAACAACCGCCGCAGAATAAAACGCGGATCCTCGCCTGCATAAAGCATTTTCGCCAGCCAGTACAGCGCCGCGTCGGGATCAGAACCGCGTACCGACTTGATAAAAGCTGAGATCGTGTCGTAGTGTGCGTCGCCGTCTTTATCATACAACACCGCCCGGCGCTGGATCGACTCCTGGGCCACTTCCAGCGTAATATGGATCACGCCATCTGTTTCAGGCGGCGTGCTCTCCACAGCCAGTTCCAGCGCGTTCAGCGCATTACGGGCATCTCCACCCGCAACGCGGATGAGATGCTGCAAGGCATCCTCATCCATGTGAATCTTGCGCTGGCCATAACCTCGTTCAGGATCGGTCAGGGCGCGTTCAAGAATGCGGCGTACATCTTCTTCCTGGAGTGGACGAAGCTGGAATACACGGGATCTTGAGACCAGCGCCCCAATGACCTCAAAATACGGGTTCTCCGTCGTTGCCCCGATTAAAGTGACCGTGCCGTTCTCTACGTGCGGCAGCAGGGCATCCTGCTGGGCTTTATTCCAGCGGTGAACCTCGTCCACGAACAGGATTGTCTTCTTCTGGTACAGCCGCCGGCGCTCCAGGGCATCATCGATCACCTTACGCAGCTCGGCCTTGCCCGACATCACGGCTGAAAGAGTCTCAAAATGGGAGCGCGTCTGGTTGGCGATGATCTGCGCCAGCGTCGTCTTACCCGTTCCAGGCGGTCCCCACAGAATAATCGACGAAAACATGCGGTCGGCTTCAATCGCCCGGCGCAGCAGCTTCCCCGGCCCGACGACGTGCTCCTGACCGATATACTCGTCCAGCGTGCGCGGCCGCATGCGCGCCGCCAGGGGCGCTTCAGTCTTCATACTTTCCTGCATGGCATGGTCGAAGAGGTCCATATCAGCATTATCTTACTACATTCGTGAGTTTTTAAGGTTCCTGGATGAATTACTGCGACTGATTAAATTATTCCCAGATGGTATCCATGCACGAAATCAAAAACCGGTCGGTACCGATGCCGAAGATGCGGCGTGCTTCTTGAAGCGTCACATCAGGGGCAAGGGGTTTCACCAGGAAAGCGCTCCAATCGGGATGGGCGATCTGGTAACCGGCCTGCCTCAGACTGGCGATTTCAACGGGGCGGCTGGCCTTCACGTACACACATGCTGTTTTTTCTCGAGAAGCCAGTGCTGCCGCAGCCTCTCCCGGATTCACTCCGTTTTTCAATATCAGATCGCGAACATATAAAATGGATCGATCCACAGAAGTCAGCGCGAAACCGACTGGCTGGTCATTTTCCCATAAGATTTGAATCTCATCGAGCTTGACCCTCTCCTGCAATCGTGAAAAAGGTTTCTGCCGCAAGGTAAAGCCCAGGAGGCCTCTGGCAGCATCTCGAAACACCTGTTCTGTAAGATCGTATCCGCCCTGATCCGGCGGCACAGCGCGCAGCCGGGTGGGCTGGTGCGCCGTTTCCCAGCGTGCCACAGCCGTTGCCCAGATTTCCATATCCTCGTACCCGCTTCGGCGAAACAACTGGTAGGCACTGAGAGAACGCTTTGTATGGAATATAGAAAAACGCAGCCCGATCGCGTGCATGCGTACATGTACCTCTTCTAGCAGGCGGGTTGCGATGCCGCGGCCGGTGTACTGCGGATGTATGCAAACCGCCCAAAAGCAGCCCACATCCTCCCAGCCCGCGATCGTGAGCACCGGCTGGGGATAAACACCAGCATAACCAACGACCATGTCATCCTCAACTGCGCAGACGGATAAATCGGGATGCGGGGGATGGGCAGTGCGCTGGAGGTGTTCACTGATTTCGGGTGTCAGGGCGGAACCCAGAGCGAGCATGGTAATGTGAAACACATCTTCTGGATCGACCTGGTCATAAGCTAAGATTTCCATTCAGTTCCTCGACTGGATCTGCACAAAATAACTTTGTATTTTTCAATGGCATCGATACGCATTGATAACGGGTTCAAATAGTTTTTTTCTGGTGCGATGCCGTCCCAGGTTTATGCGTTCTAAAAAGTAAACGATCCCCTCTGTACGCTACTGCATAGGCAGCCTGGTGCAGAGGGGATCTCCCGTTTTATGGCTCACCAACGACCAGTGCACCTTCCATCCCCACCTGGCGGTGGCCCGATACGGTGCAGAAATAACTAAACTTACCCGCTGAGGTAACTCCGAAAGTCACCTCAGTGGATTGTCCTTTCGCAGAGATTACGCTGGTTGCTGCGTTTACTTCGGGGATGGCCAGATCGTGGGGCATGTCGTCGCCGTTGATCAGGGTAATACGTACCGTTTCGCCCTGCAGGGCAGTCAGGTCGGGATTGGTCATACCGTCGATCTCCCCTCCAACCCCTTTGAAAACCATCCGCCCGGCATCCATCGCTGGCGTGAGCGTGTACTCAACGTCAGAATTTGCATCTCCCTGTGCTGAAGGCTGCTGTGAGCAGCCTCCAGCAAACAGGGTCAGCAGGATTATCAGTAGAAGAAATGAGACACAAAGTACATTCATGGTAAAGCTCCAGATACATTCCTAACTTACGATCCTTAGAACGGCCAGTAGCGTGCCGTCGCCATGGTCGACATCGAGATGAACAGCATCACAAAGTCGACTAGTTCGGCGCGCGAGAGCTTTTTTCCCAGGGCATGGAGGACGTTAATTTGATCGGGTGTAGGGCTGCCGCCCGAGGATCCAATCTGCGCACTCAGTGCACCCATCTGTGCTGAGGTTCGACCAATGCCGAAGAAACCGATGAAAAAGGCGGCAACCCCGGCGAGAGCGCCGATGGTGAAACCCAGGCCGGGTCCCGTTCTGATCCAGGCCAGGTTAAACCCTCCCGAAGCGTAGATGTACAGAGCGCCTCCGGCCAGCACAGTCAGAAGGCTGGTGGTAATCATGAAGACCGGGTACTTCCGCCTCTCAGCCAGGGATCGCATGAACTGCGAGCCTGCCGGACCGATGGCTTTGATCGAGGGCTTGAAGAAAAACAAATAAGATATGGCTGCGCCGATCCAGAGTGCGCCGGCAAAAACGTGAACGATGCGAAACAGGATTAACAGAGAGGTGTTCATGGTTTTTCTCCTTCACAAAATAAGGTTCTACGGTTCTATGAGCCATTAAACACCCCGACCGGTTCAAGATTGGGTCACCAGACTCACCCTCCGGCTAACCCAAAATATGCTACAATTTTTATGAACATCATCAGAATCCATTGCTCTGGGAATTGAAAGCAGTTTTTTGAAAATGAGCAGCCGGTCGGAATGGATGACCCTCAATTTCCGATTCTCTTTGGCGAGTGGCTCAAGTCCCGTCGCAAGGCGCTCGACCTGACCCAGGAAGAGCTGGCTCAACGCACCGGCTGTTCAGTATTTGCCTTGAGGAAAATCGAGACCGGGGAACGCAGACCATCTAAACAGCTTGCGGGTCTGCTGGCTTCTGCGCTGGATATTCCAGACATCCACCGGTCGGTGTTCATCCGTGTAGCACGCGGCGAGCTGAACCTGGAACGCCTCTGCTTGCCCGCATCTGATTTAATACCCTCCCCTCCGTTTCGTCTGCCGGTAATCCACCATTTGCCATTGCCCCCTACCCCGCTTCTGGGGCGCGACTCTGAGCTCGCGGCGATGGCAAGAATCTTCAACGATCCGCAGTGCAGTCTGCTGACCCTGACAGGCGTTGGGGGAATCGGCAAGACACGGCTGGCTATCGAATTCGCTTCACGCTGGCGAGACAGGTTTCCCGCCGGCGTTCATTACATCCCACTGGCATCGATCAGCTCGGCTGAATTAATCGTCCATGCGGTTGCTGAAGCACTTGAACTTTCGTTTTCAGGGCCTACCGACCCGAAGGCGCAGTTGTTCAACTACTTTACGCACGAGATGAAGCAGTCGGCGCTTCTGGTTATGGATAACTTTGAACATCTGCTGGCCCAATCCTCCTCTGCTGTGGATCTGGTGGCGGAAATTCTTCAGGGGTTCCCCAGCATTAAGATCCTCTGTACCTCCCGGGAACGGTTGAATCTGCGCGGGGAATGGATCTATGAGCTGCACGGCCTGCCCATTCCTCCACCGGGGTATGCCTGCCTTCTCGAAGACTACAAAGCGGCGGACTTATTCATCCAGTGCGCGCGGCGCATGGATGCTGAATTTAAACCAACAGAGGCAGATAGGCCGGCGCTGATTCGCATCTGCCAGGTTCTCGAAGGGATCCCACTGGCGATTGAACTGGCTGCGGCATGGGTGACCATACTATCTTGCAGAGATATTGCCCGGGAGATCGAGGCCAGCATCGATTTTCTGACCACGTCCATGCGTGATATTCCCGAACGTCACCGTTCGCTGCGGGCTACCTTCGATCATTCATGGAGGCTGTTATCCGCCGCGGAGCGGGACTCGCTCAGCCGGCTGTCCGTGTTTCGTGGAGGTTTTGACCGCACCGCCGCTGAACAGATTGCAGGTGCCTCTCTGCCGCTGCTGTCGTCTTTGGTTTCCAAGTCACTCGTCCGGCGCACACAGGATGGACGCTACGACCTGCACGAAGTCATCTGCCAGTATGCTCTGGACTGCCTCAATGAAGATCCATCTCGCTGCTTTGAAACCCGTGACAGCCACTGCCATTATTACCTGCACCTTTCCACGGAATACGAACAGAAATTGAAGAGCGCCTCTCAGCAGGCAGCTGTTCACGATATGGCCATCGAATTTGACAATATGCGGGCAGCCTGGGATTGGGGTATCCGGCGAGAGAAATACGATCTGCTGGGCAGGACCGTCCGTTCATTTGGCTGGTATTTCGAGGTCTCCGGCCTGATTTATGACGGCATAGATCATATGGAGCAGCTTGTCCAGTCACTGACCGCTGTACCGCGCAGCAGCCAGATGGAGCAGGCGCTGGGTGCGTCTCTGGTGCAGCAGGGACTTCTGTACTTCCGCTCCGGTCAATTCGCCCGCGCGCTGGAACGTTATCAAAACGCCATCCCAATCCTGCGTGCAGTAAACGCCCGGCCGCTGCTGGCTGACGCGTTGATTTTCAACGGCACTCTCCTGCATTTAACGGGCGATTTAATCGAGGCCAGAGAATTGATCCAGGAAGGTTGGGAGATTGCGCAGGAGGTGAACGATCCCTGGTTCTGCGCCTACGGGATCTACAACCTGGGGCACATCGACAGCCAGATGGGCGAATACCAGAAGGGATACGAGCAAATGCAGGCGGGCCTGGCGCTCTGGCGAGAGCTTGGCGACCCGCATTCCATATCATTGGGGCTGAACTTTCTGGTTGAAACACAAATTAAGCTGGGACGCTTCGAGAAGGCGGTTGCTTCCATGCAGGAGAGCCTGGCCCTGTGCAAGCAAACGAAGAATCGCTGGGGGATCGGCACGGCGTATCGCTATCTGGGTCTGGCAGCACTGGCGTCCGGCCGTTATTTCGATGCAATAAGCGATCTGAAGAATAGCCTGGAGGTCTTCGGCGAGTATTTCACAGGCTGGGATATTGCTCGCTCGCTCACATATCTGGGGGCGGCCGAGATCCTGGCGGATGAGCTTCAGGAAGCTGAGAAAACGTACCAGGAAGCGCTTCATCTGTCCCTTGAAATACAGTCGACGCCGCTGGTGCTGGATGCCATCCTGGGGCTGGCTCGCTTACGACTGGTTCACGGCGAGGTGGAAAAAGCGTTCGAACTCGCCCAATATGTCTCTAACCAGGCTGCCAGCACCCTGGAAGCTCGGGAAAACGCCCGCCAGATGATTCTGCAAATAGAGAAGCAGTTCGGAAATCGTCGAGTGCAGACATGGAGAGACAGCGCAATGGACCAGTCCCTGGAAGCAGTACTGGAAAGATGCCTGTGACAGACAGATAAGCCTGCAGTTCGTTAACTCAGCCTGGTCCCCCTGGCCCACTGCCAGGTAAAACATTTTCACCTGTACGCAGGTGAGCAGGGATATAGAAAAAATATGGCGCAGTTTTCCTGCCCCAGGCTGCCCTGTCTTCAGCGCGCCAGGGATGCAAATCGGGGAACTTTCCTCAGGTACATCTGCTGTGTTTTCGAACTTTTCCATCCGCCTGGGATTGTGCGAAAAAGAGCACAAATGTTATAATGTAATTATATTATTGCTTACATAGAGGTGTCATCTATGTCAGAGATTCAACTGGACTCTCCTGTACCTCTTTATTTCCAGCTAAAACAAATCCTGGTGGAAAAAATCCGCCGTGGTGAACTGCGGCCGGGCGACCGGATCATGACTGAGGCAGAACTCTGCCGCGAGTACGGCATCAGCCGCACCCCTGTCCGCCAGGCATTGACGGAGATGGTCAGGGAGGGCTACCTGACTCGGACAGCCGGCCGGGGCACGTTCGTGACAGAGTCCAGTGCGCTTAAGAATCAGGATGGTAAAAATTCACTCCGGGTGGTCTTTTCCGATGCCCGCTGGCAGGAGCTCCTGGAGAGCGCTGTACAGTTTTACAACTCGGCTCAACCCGAAAAACCGCTTCACCTGAATATCGATATCGTTCACCTGTGGGATATCCACGACCATCTGGTCAGCCTGGTCGGGAATGGGACTGCTCCCGATATCTCGGTCCTCGACTCCGTTTGGTTAGCCGAGTTCGCCAATCAAAGCCATCTCGTTCCGGTCGAAGAAGCGGATCCACAGTGGTGCGAGTTCTTGAAATTGGACACATTTCCAGCCATGCTGGAAGCCAACCGGTTCCAGGGACAGCTGTGGGGCATCCCCATCTGCGGTGACGCCAGCGTGCTGTGGTACCGGCGCGATTGGCTGGAGGCCGAGAAACTCTCACCGCCGTCAACCTGGGAAGAGCTGGTGGAGGTCGCGCGCCATTTTCAGCGCCCAGAGGTCAAAGAGCGCTATGGCCTGGGCGATTATCCTTTTGTGTTTGTCGGCAGCCGGCGGGGCGGTGAGACCACAACCTACCAGCTGCTGCCTTTCATCTGGGCCGCCGGTGGCCAGCTTCTGGATGAAGGGCATATTCTCCTCGCTTCCCCACAAACTGCCAGCGCCCTGACGTTTTTACGATCCCTGATTCACGAGCAGCGCCTGGCTCCCCCTGATGTCGTGGACTATACCTGGGATCATTCAGCCCAGGTTTTCGCCAGAGGAAAGGCTGCCCTTGCCCTGGGCGGTACGTATGAAAGCTTCTTCATCCGTGAGACCGCCGGATGGGACGAAGCGGAGTTGCTGGAACGTGTGGGGTTCGTTCCTGTCCCGGCCGGACCAGACGGGGAACCCAGCACCCTGGTTGGTGGGATGAACTACGTCTTATACCGCCAGTCGGCATCTCTCCAGCAGTCGCTGGGTCTGCTGCGCATGACAGTTGACCCCCAGATCCTGAAGCCCTTCTGTGAGCGCACCGGGCAGATCCCCGGCCGCATCAGCGTGGCAAACGCCCTGCAGCGAGAAGGGAAGAGCTTCGTCAGCCAGACCATCCCACTGATCGAGCGCGCTCGCACCCGGCCATCTCTCCCGGGTTTCGCCCGTGTTTCCAGGCAGTTTGCAGCCCTGGTGGAAGACTGCCTGTCGGGCCGGCGGCCGGTTGAGCAGGCGCTTGCCCTGACCGCCGAACGGATCTCTGCGATAACGGACCTGCCGATCGCAGAAAGCGAAGTTTTTTCACGGCCAGACGCCTGATTTCCATTCTTATGCCAGGTTAATACTTGACAGGCCTTATTTTTTCTGTACAATAAAAGTTAGATTTGTAATTACATTATAATAATATGATAAATTCTGTGGCTCAAGGA